>NZ_CP060704.1:4710503-5023234 GCF_014353015.1 Chitinimonas koreensis | reverse complement strand
CGAAGCGGTCCACCGCCTGGCGCGCGCGCGCCAGCAGGTCGTCGACGAAGGGATTGTCGCCGCGGCGCGAGTCGATCTCGCGCAGGCGGTGGCGCATGGCCTCGGTCAGCGCGGCCAGCCGCTTGGCGTTGTCGAGCAGGTCGTCCTGCAGGTAGGGGTTGCGCTGCACCACCCAGATGTCGCCGAGCACTTCGAACAGCATGCGGGCCGAGCGGCCGGTGCGGCGCTCGAGCCGCAGCGCGTCGAGCACGTGCCAGCTTTCCTCGCCCAGGATGCGCATGACGATCTCGCGGTCGGAGAACGAGGTGTAGTTGTAGGGAATTTCGCGCAGGCGGGGACTTCGGCAGCCATCGAGGGGGCACCCTGTCGACGTTGGATCGGGTCGTCGATTCTAGCCCAATTGTTGCGCTGCATCGAACGGAATGGCGACTTTTCCTTGTATTGCTGGGTTCGTAAAACCCTATTTAAAACAATGTTTTGCTGTGGATTGGTTGACGTTCGCGTCAGTCTGGCGTGCGAAAAGTTGAGCGCTTGCTTGGTGCGAGATGCACCTTTCCGACCGGCCGCTTGGCCGGGAACGTGTCGTAGGTCGGAATTCATTTCCGACTGCGCCCTTTATTCGCAGCGCCGTCGGAAATGAATTCCGACCTACATCACGGGGCAGCGTCCTTGCAATGCGATTTCAGCGCGCGGGATGTGTTGTGGGCCTCGGAATACCTCGCTCGGGTCGTACTGCGCCTTCACCTGCACCAGCCGCGCGTAGTTGGCGCCGTAGTAGGCGGCCGGCCAGTCGGCGATCAGCGGGTCGATGTAGTTGACGTAGGCGCCGCCCGAGCTCCACGGCCTCATCGTCGCGCGCATCCCGTTCGACCAGGTCGGCGCCGGGCCGGCCAGCGCGGCGTTCATGTAGTACTCGGCGCTGAACAGCGCGGCGCGGTGCGGGAAGGCGGTCGCATCGGGCGCCACCCGGCCCAGTGCGCCGCCCATCGCGTCGAGCAGGATCTGGCCGCCGATGCCGCCGGCCTGGGCGCTGCGGATCGCCTGCAGCAGCGCTTCGATGCCGGCCGCCGGCAGCGGCCGGTCGAAGAAGTCGGAGCTCGAGGCGAACGGGTAGCGCTGCAGCTGGCCGTCCGGCGTCTGGCCGGGCATATGGCATTGCGACACGGTGCGGCCGCCGCACATCGCCAGCATGGTGTCGCGATAGCTGCGCTGCACCACGTTCGAGCCCAGCGGCGCGGCCCCGATCGTGGCCAGCAGGCGGGCCCAGTGCGGCGCCAGCTCGTCCGGCGTGCCGATGCAGACGCCCGACAACTGCAGCACCGGCGCGCTGGCCGGGTTGAAGAAGGAGAAGATCAGGTAGGACCAGATGGCGTCGGGCAGGCCGTCCGGCCAGGCCTGCCAGGCGGCCAGCACGCGGGCGGCGTCGTCGAAGCGGAAGGTGGCCTCGAACTGGGTCAGGTCGCGCGTCGGATGGGTCTTGAAGGTGAACGCGGTGACCACGCCGAAATTGCCGCCGCCGCCGCCGCGCAGCGCCCAGAACAGCTCGGGCTCGCGCGTCGCGTCGCAGTCGAGCAGGCGGCCGTCGGCGGTGACCACCTGGGCGGCCAGCAGGTTGTCGCAGGTCAGGCCGTAGGCGCGGTCGACCAGGCCGATGCCGCCGCCCAGCGTGATGCCGGCGATGCCGACGCTGGGGCAGGTGCCCGACGGAATGGCCACGCCCTGGCCGATCAACTGGTCGTAGACGTCGGCCAGCTTGGCGCCGGCGCCGATGGTGGCGGTGCCGGCATCGACCCGGATGGCGTTCATCGGGCCGACGTCGATCACCACGCCGGTACCGGTCGAGTAACCGCCGAAGCCGTGGCCGCCGCAGCGCGGCGTGACGGCCAGCCCGTTGGCGCGGACGAAGGCCAGCACCTCGGCGACGTCGGCCGCGCTGGCGCAGCGGGCGATCGCCTGCGGCCGGACCGCGTCGAAGCGCATGTTGACCACCGGCGCGGCCAGGCCGTAGTCGGCGTCGGCCGGCAGGATCAGCCGGCCGCTCAGGCGGCGGGACAGGCCGGACCAGTCGAGGCCGGGCTGCGGCGTCGGCACCGGGGTCGGATTCGGTGTCGGCGCCGGGGCGGCGTCGCCGCCTCCGCCGCAGCCGTACAGTGCCGAGGCGGCCATGGCGCCGGCCAGGCCGAGGAAACGTCGTCGATCGAGGCCGTCGGCGCGGCCTGGGGGAGGGGTCTGCATGCTCATCTTCCTGGGTTCGTCGCCGCTCTGGGGGCGGCGTGCGCGCGCGTCGGGCGACGGCGCAGGTCAGGGTAGATGCTGGTTCGCGGCTTCGGAAGTTTGTAGGCGAAGGCTTTCGACTACGTTTTCGGCGGGCGGGACGCGGGCTGGCGGACGGGGTGTCGCGGCCGGCTTGCAGGTGGGGCGGAGGTGGCTGGCGCTGCCGCTCGAATGCGGGCGTCGACCGGCAGCGTCGGCCGAATGCCTGCCGGCGAACCCTCAGTCGCACACCTGCTTGGGCATGGTCTTGCACATCGGGCTCGGATCGCCCGGTGGACAGATGTTGCCGGCGTTGCGCTTCATCAGCCGCTGCAAGTGCTTGAAGGCGCGACCCTGCACGTAGAAGCCGAAACCGTCGTTGAGCGACCAGCGCACGCCGCCGCCGGTCGAGTTGCCGCCGTCGCGGTTGAGGCAGACCGCGCTGTTGTCGGACGCCGCGCGCGCCTGCTCCTCGAACGAGCGGACCAGTTGCTCGTTGGCGATTTCCTCGGGGGTCTTGCGGTGCAGGTCCTGCAGCGGCTTGGCGCGCGACAGCGGCTCGCTGTAGCTGCGGAAGATCGGCGACAGCACGCGCGCCGGCACGCGTTCGTCTTCGCCGTCGAGGTCGTCCATGCTCAGGTCGAGCGCCTTGGGCGGGGTGGCCGGCTGGCCGGCGGGCGGGCGGATGCGCTCGGCGGGACCGGCCAGCACGCCGCAACCGGCGCAGAGCGCGGCGAGGCGAAGGCAGCGGAACAGGAAGACGCGCATCGCAAATCCCGACGTCATGATGGGCGGGACTATAGGGTGCGCGTCCCGCTTTGCCAATCGGCCCGGCGGCGATCGCCGGGCCCTCCATCGGTGGGACTGCGCCGCCGCACCGGCGTTCAACCGGAGCGGCGTGCCGCGGCGTTCAGCCGAGGAACAGCGCGTAGGCCGGGTTGTCGCGCTCGTCGCGGTACTGGTAGCCGAGCTCGTCGAGGAAGCGCTGCAGCGCGGCTTCCTCGGCCGGCGGCACCTGCATGCCGACCAGCACGCGGCCGAAGTCGGCGCCGTGGTTGCGGTAATGGAACAGGCTGATGTTCCAGCCGCGGCCCATATGGGTGAGGAAGTTGAGCAGCGCGCCCGGCCGCTCGGGAAATTCGAAGCGGTAGACCAGCTCGTGCTCGATCTGCGGCGCGCGGCCGCCGACCAGGTGGCGGATGTGCAGCTTGGCCATCTCGTTGTCGGTCAGGTCGAGCGCCTTGAAGCCGGCGGCGTTCAGCTGCTCCACCAGCTCGGCCGCCTGCCGCCGCGCCTCGATCTTCACGCCGACGAAGATGTGCGCCTCGTTCGGATCGGCCGCGCGGTAGTTGAACTCGGTGATGGCGCGGTTGCCCAGCCGCTCGCAGAAGGCGCGGAAGCTGCCCGGCTGCTCGGGGATGGTGACCGCCAGGATGGCCTCGCGCGCCTCGCCGATCTCGGCGCGCTCGCTGACGTGGCGCAGCCGGTCGAAGTTCATGTTGGCGCCGCTGGCGATGGCCAGCAGCGTCTCGCCTTCTGCGCCCTCGCGCGCGGCCCAGGCCTTGAGCCCGGCCAGCGCCAGCGCGCCCGACGGCTCGAGGATCGAGCGGCTGTCCTCGAACACGTCCTTGATCGCGCCGCACATCGCGTCGGTATCGACCAGGATGATCTCGTCGAGCACCTGGCGGCACAGCCGGAAGGTCTCCTCGCCGACCTGTTTGACCGCCACGCCGTCGGCGAACAGGCCGACCTGGTCGAGCGTGACGCGTTCGCCCGCTTCGATCGAGCGGCGCATCGCGTCGCTGTCGACCGGCTCGACGCCGATCACGCGGATGTCGGGCCGCAGCCGCTTGACGTAGTAGCCCAGGCCGGCCGCCAGCCCGCCGCCGCCGATCGGCACGAAGATCGCGTGGATCGGGTCGGGGTGCTGGCGCAGGATCTCCATGCCGACCGTGCCTTGGCCGGCGATCACGTCGGGATCGTCGAACGGCGGCACGTAGGTGGCGCCGGTCTGCTGCACCAGTTCCATCGCATGGGCGTAGGCGTCGCTGTAGGAGTCGCCGTGCAGCACCACCTCGGCGCCGCGGCGGCGCACGCCGTCGACCTTGATCGAGGGCGTGGTGGCCGGCATCACGATGACGGCGCGGCAGCCGAGCTTCTGCGCCGAGTAGGCCACGCCCTGGGCATGGTTGCCGGCCGAGGCGGTGATCACGCCGCGCTCGAGCTTCTCCTTGGGCAGCCTCGAGAGGCTGTTGTAGGCGCCGCGCAGCTTGTAGGTGAACACCGGCTGCATGTCCTCGCGCTTGAGCAGGATGCGGTTGCCGATGCGGGCCGACAGGATCGGCATCTCCTCGAGCGGGGTTTCGACGGCGGCGTCGTAGACGCGGGCGGTGAGGATGCGTTCGAGGTAGTCGGTGGCGGCCATGGCGGGCATGTGGGGCAGGCAGGGAAGCGAAAGGGAAGCCTGGAACCTAGCAGGATTCGGCAGGGGCGACGAGTTGCCGCGAACGTCATAGATGGGTGAGGTGTGAGGCGTGAGGCGTGAGGTGTAACCCCATCCCCACCCCAGCCCTCCCCTTGAAGGGGAGGGAGCCGTGTAGCGTAGCGGATAAGCCGTAGCGCACTGCACGGGCGATCGCCGCACTTCGTTGATCGCTGCGCCGCATTCTTCGGCGATCACTGCACCACCCTCTCCCTCCGGGAGAGGGCAGGGTGAGGGGCGACGGTTCAGATGTGCTGCAGGTCGGTGGGCGCGCTACAGGCGCTCCCTCACCCCGGTCCGCTCCCGGAGGGAGAGGGGCTGTGCGCAGGCCGGGTACACAGGGGTTTGATTTCACGCGATTCAGAACCGCTTGCGCCTGCCGAGTTACCTCACACCTCACACCTCACACCTCACACCTCACACCTCACACCTCACACCTCACACCTCACACCTCACACCTCACACCTCACACCTCACACCTCACACCTCACACCTCACACCTCACACCCCTCGCCGCGCCGCCGCCCAGCCGATCAGCGCCACGCCGGCCAGGATCACCGCGATGCCGGCCAGCAGCGGCCAGCCGACCGCCTCGTTGCCCAGGCTCCAGCCGAGGAACAGCGCCACCACCGGGTTGACGTAGCAGGAGCTGGTGGCCAGCGCCGGCCGCACGTTGCGCAGCAGCCAGACGAAGGCCGAATAGGCCACGATCGAGCCGAACGCAGCGAGGTAGAGCAGGGCGCCGATGGCGGCCGGCGTCGGCGCGGCGGGGAAGCGCTCGCCCGACAGCAGCGCCGCCGGCAGCGCGACCAGGCCGCCGGCCAGCATCTGCAGCGCGGCCGACATCGGCCCTTCCGGCAGGTCGAGCCGCGGCATCAGCGCCGAAGCGATCGCCCACGACAGGCAGGCGGCGATCACCAGCGCGAAGCCGCGCGGATCGCCGGCCAGGCTGGCGTCGAGATTGATCAGCACGATGCCGGCGACGCCCAGGCCCAGGCCGGCCCACTCGATGCCGCGGGCGCGGCTGCCGAGCGCCTGGTTGGCCAGCACGGTCAGCAGCGGCGTGGCCGCCACGATCAGCGCGGCGGCGCCCGAGGGCACGGTCTGCTCGGCGACGCAGACCAGGCCGTTGCCGATGGTCAGCATCATGAAACCGAGCAGCGCGGTATTGCCGAGCTGGCGCCGGCTCGGCCACGGCGCGCCGGCCAGCTTGACGATGGCCAGCAGCACCGCGCCGGCCAGCAGGTAGCGGGTGCCGGACAGGATGAAGGGCGGGAAGCTTTCGAGCGCGAAGCGGATGCCGAGGTAGGTGGAGCCCCAGATCAGCCAGGTGGCGGCGAGGCAGAGCGGAACGACGAAGCGGGCGGGAAGCTGCATAGGCCGCGCAGCTTATCACCGCGGCCCGGTGTGTTTTCCGCGCGGCCGGTATATAAACCGCTGTTGCCTACCGTCTCCCGCTTCCTTGCCATGCCGCGCGCCCGTCCCGACGTTCCCGACGACTTCTGGCGTTCCGCCAAGGTCTTCAACCTGTTCCGCGCGCTGATCGCGCTCGCGCTGGCGGCCACCGCCTGGTTCTTCGGCCACCGCTTCTTCCCCGGCTCCGACGATCGCACCGCGCTGTTGTGGCTGGCCGCCGTCTACCTGGCGATCACCGCCGGCTACGGCCTGTGCCTGCGGCTGCGCTGGCCGCATTTCCGCGTGCTGCTGTCGATCCAGGTCTGCACCGACATCGTCTGCATCGTCGGCGCCATGCACCTGGCCGGCGGCCTGCGCACCGGCATCGCGCTGCTGCTGCTGCCCTTCCTCGCCTCGGCCGGGCTGATCAGCCGCGGCCGCACCACGCTGTTCCACGCCGCCATGGCGACCATCGCGCTGCTGCTGCAGCAGGGCTACCAGTCGCTGGTCGACGGCGGCAGCGCCGACCTGTTCCAGGCCGGCCTGCTGTCGATCGGCTGCTTCGCCACCGCCTGGCTCGCGCACCGGCTGTCGCGCTACGCCACCGAATCGGAGCGGCTGGCCGAGAAGCGCGGCATCGACCTGGCCAACATGGCGCAGATCAACCGGCTGGTGATCCAGGACGTGTCGGACGGCGTGCTGGTGCTGGACGGCTCCGGCGTGGTGCGGCAGTACAACCAGCGCGCCGAGCGCATGCTCGGGCCGGGCATGACCGCCGGCAAGACGGTGCTGGCCGAATTCTGCCCGCCGCTGGCGCGTGCGCTGACCGAGTGGCGCGAAGGGCACAGCATGCTGCCGCTCGACCTGGACGTGACGCGCCAGACCGTGCGGCCGCGCTTCATGCCGGTGCAGGTCGGCGCCTCGGCCACCGGCGCGGTGATCTTCCTCGAGGACACCGAGCGGCTGCGGCGCGAGGCGCAGCAGATGAAGCTCGCCGCGCTCGGCCGGCTGACCGCCAACATCGCCCACGAGATCCGCAATCCGCTGTCGGCCATCGGCCACGCCGCCCAGCTGCTGGCCGAGGAGGCCGACGACCCGGCCGCGCTCAGGCTCACCCGCATCATGGTCGACAACACCCGCCGGCTCGACCGCATGGTGCGCGCCATCCTCGACCTGAACCGGCGCGACCGCGCCGAGCCGGTCGACCTGCGGCTGCACGACTGGCTGCTGGCCTTCATCGCCGAATTCCGCGAGGTCGAGGGCATCGCCGCGCTGCTCGGCATCGACTGTCCGCACGGCGCGGTGGCGCGCTTCGACGAGGGCCAGCTGCACCAGGTGCTGTGGAACTTGTGCCGCAACGGCTGGCGCTACTGCTCGCGCCACGACGGCGCGCTGCGGCTGGTGGTGGCGCGGATCGGCGACCAGTGGGCGCTGGAGGTGCGCGACGACGGGCCCGGCATCGCCGCCGAGGACGTCGCCAAGCTGTTCGAGCCGTTCTTCACCACCGACGCCAAGGGCACCGGCCTGGGCCTCTACATCGCCCGCGAAATTTGTGCTGGAAATGACAGTGTGCTGGAATATGTCGCTGCGCCGCCGCACGCCAAACCGGGCGGCGCCTGTTTCCGCATCACTTTCCCGGCCCGCCCCGCATGAGCAAGAAACCCTCCAAGTCCCCCCGCGTCCTGGTCGTCGACGACGAGCCCGACCTGCGCGAGCTGGTCGAGCTGACGCTGTTGAAGATGGGGCTCGACGTGGAGACCGCCGACGGCGTGGCCGGCGCCCGCGCGCGGCTCGACGCCGGCGGCATCGACCTGTGCCTGACCGACATGCGCATGCAGGACGGCTCGGGACTCGACCTGCTGCGCCACATCGAGAGCCGCGGCATGGACGTGCCGGTGGCGGTGATCACCGCCTACGGCAGCCTCGACAACGCGGTCGAGGCGCTCAAGGCCGGCGCCTTCGACTACCTGGCCAAGCCGGTCTCGCTCGACCAGCTGCGCACGCTGGTGCGTTCGGCGCTCGAGGTCGACAAGCCGGCCGGCAAGCCCGGCGCGGTCGGCGACAAGCCCTTCATCGGCGATTCGCCGGCGATCCGCCACGCCCTGCAGCTGATCGACCGGCTGGCGCGCAGCCAGGCGCCGGTCTACATCACCGGCGAATCGGGCAGCGGCAAGGAGCGTGCCGCGCGGCTGATCCACGCCCAGTCGAGCCGTTCCGCGCAGGCCTTCGTGCCGGTCAACTGCGGCGCGATCCCCGAGAACCTGATGGAGAGCGAGTTCTTCGGCCACAAGAAGGGCGCCTTCACCGGTGCCGACGGCGAGCGCGACGGCTTCTTCCAGGCGGCCGAGGGCGGCACGCTGTTCCTCGACGAGGTGGCCGACCTGCCGCTGGGCATGCAGGTGAAGCTCTTGCGGGTGATCCAGGAAAAGCGCGTGCGCAAGCTCGGCGACACGCGCGAGGTGCCGGTCGACGTGCGCATCGTCTGCGCCACCCACCAGGACCTGGCCAAGTGCGTCGAGGACGGCCGCTTCCGCCAGGATCTCTACTACCGGCTCAACGTGATCGAGCTGAAGATGCCGGCCCTGCGCGAGATGCGCGAGGACATCGCCCAGATCGCCCATGGCGTGCTGGCGCGGCTGGCGCAGCAGAACGGCATGGACGAGCCGCCGCTGGCGCGCGACGCGATCGAGGCGCTGACCGCCTACGACTTCCCCGGCAATGTGCGCGAACTGGAGAACATCCTCGAACGCGCGCTGGCGCTGTGCGACGGCCAGCGCATCAGCGCCGACGACCTGCAGCTGCGCCGTACCGACGACGACGGCCCGCTGCCCTCGGCCGCCATCGGCGACAAGTACCCGCTGCAGGACTACCTCGACCGGATGGAGAAGGAAGCGATCCTCGAGGCGCTCGACAAGACCCGCTTCAACCGCACCCAGGCGGCCAAGATCCTCGGCGTCACCTTCCGCTCGCTGCGCTACCGGATGGAGCGGCTGGGGATCAATTGAAGACCGAAGCGGCCGGACGATCGCCCAGCAAAAAGCCCCGCCTTGATCAGGCGGGGCTTTTTTGCGGTTACGACCGGGCGAAACGGTGGCCGACTTTCGCAGGTCGGGCTTGATGCCCGATAGCGCCGCCAACCGAGTGCGCCAGTCGGGCATGAAGCCCGACCTACCCAACCCGCTTCGCCGGAGCGATGGACGATTGGAGCGCTTCGGCCGCCGCGATCAGAACACGCCGGTCACGAAGAAGCCGAGGTGCGAGCCGTCGGTCTCTTCCGCCACCGTGACCGACTGGCCGTTCAGGCTGTAGCGCTCGGCCTTGTAGGTTTCCTTGACCAGGCGGCCGTTGAGCCACAGCTTGTCGTTGAGCTGGTAGCCGGCTTCGAGCACCAGGCCGGTGGTGTTCTTGAAGTCCACCGTTTCCTTGCGGCCTTCGAACTCGACCTTGACCTTGGCGTTCTGCACGAAGCGCGGGCCGACGCCGAAGCGCCAGCGTTCCACGCCGGTGTAGTAGGCGATCGCCTCCAGCGGCATGCGGGTGAAGTAGGCGTCGCCGTTCTTGGCGCCGGCGCGGTCGAAGTGATAGTTGTAGGTCAGCTGCAGGGCGAACGGCTGCTCGCTCGGTTGCAGCAGCACGCCGGCGCCGACCTGGAACAGCGAACCGCCGCGCAGATCGTAGGAGCTGCCGTTGGTGTATTCGACCGAGGCCATCTTCTCGCCGCCGTAGGTCAGGCCGCCGTGGACGACGAAGCTCACGTTGCGCGGATTGTCGGCTTCGCCGGCCAGCGCGGGCGTGGCGGCCAGCAGTGCGGTGGTGCCCATTGCAGCGATCAGCATCGATTGCATGGTTTTCTTCATGGTTCTTCTCCCTTTATGTACGAACGTTCATGAATGTGAATGGATTCAATCCCGCGCCGCGGCTGCGGGCGGGGTGCGGATTATATTATTGAGAAGGGGGGCTTGTCGCCGTGGACGTGGCGATCAATCGGGTCCGTAGCGCCGCATCGCCTCGACCGCCAGGCCGGCGCCGATGCTGCCGAACAGGTCGCCCTCGACCGCGCGCGCGGCCGGCAGTAGCGCGGCGATGCGGCGGCGCAGCTGCGGCACGCCGCTGGAGCCGCCGGTGAAGAATACGGTGTCGATCTTGCCGGCGGCGAGGCCGGCATCGGCCAGGAGGCCGGCCACGGTGTGCTCGACCTGGTCGACCAGCAGCGCGGTGGCGTCCTCGAACACCGCGCGGTCGACCACGTGGCTCAGGCCTTCGCGGATGCGGTCGAGCGCCATGGTGGTGGATTCGGCGTCGGACAGCGCGATCTTGGCCTGCTCGACCTGCAGCGCCAGCCAGTGGCCCTCGCGGTGCTCGATCACGCGCAACAGCCGGTCGAGCTTGTCCTGCTCGCGCGCGTCGCGGTAGACCTCCTGCAATTCCATCCAGATCTTGCGCGTGTAGTTGAAGTTGATGGTGTGCCAGGTCGCCAGGTTGAAGAAGTAGCTCGACGGCACCTCGGAGTTGTTGCGCAGCCGGCTGCCCAGGCCCAAGAGCGGCATCACGCCGCGCAGGCTCAGGTACTTGTCGAAGTCGGTGCCGCCGACATGCACGCCGGCGTTGGCCAGCAAGTCGTCCTGCCGCTCGGCGCGGCGCGCGCGCTCGGGCGACAGCCGCACCAGCGAGAAGTCCGAGGTGCCGCCGCCGATGTCGGCGATCAGCACCAGCTCCTCGCGGTCGATATCCTGCTCGTAATGGAAGGCCGCCGCGATCGGCTCGAACTGGAAGCTGACCTCGCGAAAGCCCACTGCGCGCGCGGTGGCGGCCAGCGTCTCCTCGGCCTGGCGGTCGGCGGCCGGGTTGTCGTCGACGAAATGCACCGGCCGGCCGAACACCGCGGTATCGAAGTCGCGGTCGGCGCTTTGCTCGGCGCGCAGCTTGAGTTCGCCGATGAAGCGGGCCAGCAGTTCGCGGAACGGCAGCGCGCGGCCGAGCACCTCGGTCTGGCCGTCGATCAGGCTCGAGCCGAGCAGGCTCTTGAGCGAGCGCATCAGCCGGCCTTCGTAGCCGTCGAGGTATTCGGCCAAGGCGTGGCGGCCGAAGCAGGTGCTGTCTTCCTCGGCGTTGAAGAACACCACCGAGGGCAGCGTGGCCTTGCCGTCCTCGAGCGCCAGCAAGGGCGAGGTGCCGGGGCGCAGCCAGCCGGCGGTGGAGTTGGAGGTGCCGAAGTCGATGCCGCAGGCGCGGGCGGATTGGGTGTACATCGTGGCCCTCCGTCAGGAAAAAGGGCGCGGATGCTACTGAAGCGCGGGGGCTTGTCCAGTTTTCTTGTCGGATCAGGAGCTTAAGTGTGAGGAGTTAGGCGTGAGGGGAGGTGTAGCCCCATCCCCTCCCGGCCTCCCCCTCGAAGGGGAGGGGCAGGATTGCGATGGTTCCAAGGTCTGTGACCGTCATTGTCTCGCTGCACAGACTCCCTCCCCTTCAAGGGGAGGGTTGGGGTGGGGATGGGGTTACACCTCACACCTCACACCTAACCCCTCACGCTCTCATCCCTCGCGCTTGAAGAAATCCCGATACAGATCGACCAGCTCCTCCGGCTGGCCGACGCTCATCCCCATGTCGTGCAGCAGGCCGTCCGAGATGCGGTAGACCCAGCCGTGCACCGCGACGTCCTGGCCGCGCGCCCAGGCGTCCTGCACCACCGTGGTCTGGGAGGCGTTGACCACCTGTTCGATCACGTTGAGCTCGCACAGCTTGTCGGCGCGCATCTCGGGCGGGAATTTCTCGATCCAGCGGCTGTGCACCCGGCGCAGGTCGTGGATGTGGCGCAGCCAGTTGTCGGCGAGGCCCACCCGCACGTCGTCGAGCGCCGCCCGCACGCCGGCGCAGCCGTAGTGGCCGCAGACGATCACGTGCTTGACCCGCAGCAGGTCGACCGCGAACTGCAGCGTCGACAGGCAGTTGAGATCCGAATGCACGATCAGGTTGGCGACGTTGCGGTGCACGAACACCTCGCCGGGCAACAGGCCGATCAGCTCGTTGGCCGGCACCCGGCTGTCGGCGCAGCCGATCCACATGTATTCGGGCGTCTGCTGCTTGGCCAGTTGGGCGAAGAACTCGGGCCGCTCCGCCTTGACCTGTTCGGCCCATTGGCGGTTGTTGGCAAAGAGATGGTCGAGCGCTTGGGTCATGGCGATTTCTTTCTCGTTTCGGGTTGTGCTGTTCGTCGGTCGTCGCTGCGCTCAGGCGCCGGGCCGGTCCAGGCCATAGGCGACCAGCGTCTCCAGCGAGACCAGTTCGAGGATGTCCTCATGGGTGGCGGCCAGTACGATCGGCGGCGCCGCGCCCTCCACCAGCGCCTCGACCCAGCGCGCCGCGCAGACGCACCAGCGGTCGCCCGGCTCGAGACCGGCGAAGCCGAACTCGGGCCGCGGGTGGACAGGTCGTTGCCGTGCGCGGCCGAGAAGTCGAGGAACGCCCGCGTCATCTCGGCGCAGACGGTATGGCGGCCCGGATCGGCCGCATCGGCCTGGCAGCAGCCGTCGCGCAGGAAGCCGGTGAGCGGCTCGAGGCTGCAGGTCTCGAGCGGCAGGCCGAGCACGTTGAGGGAGTCGGTCATGGGCGCAGTCAGGCAGGGGAGACGCGCGATTATCGCCGCCGCGCCGGGCGAACGCCAATCGGCCGGATGCGCGCGGCCGTCGGACGTGCCAACATAGCGCCGACTTTTTGCCCGCCGCAGGAAACCCTCCCCATGAACCACGCAGAATCCCTCGCCCAGTATCAATCCTTCAAGGAACTCGGCCTCAAGCTCGACATGTCGCGCGGCAAGCCGGCACCCGAGCAGCTCGACCTCTCGCTGCCGCTGCTCGACGCGCTGCCCGGCTTCAAGGCTGCCGACGGCAGCGACACCCGCAACTACGGCGGCGCGGTCGGCCTGCCTGAAGCGCGCGCGCTGTTCGCCGAGCTGCTCGACCTGCCGGCCGCCCAGGTGGTGGTCGACGGCAACTCCAGCCTCGCGCTGATGCACGACACCCTGGCCTTCGCCATGCTGCACGGCGTGTCGGGCCAGGAGCCGTGGGTGCGCCAGGCGCCGATCTCCTTCCTCTGCCCGGTACCCGGCTACGACCGCCACTTCGCCATCTGCGAAGCGCTCGGCATCCGCATGATCAACGTGCCGATGGGCGACGGCGGCCCCGACATGGACCTGGTCGAGCGCCTGGTCGCCGAGGATGCCGGCATCAAGGGCATGTGGTGCGTGCCCAAGTACAGCAACCCGGGCGGCGTGGTCTACTCGGACGAGACGGTGCGCCGGCTGGCCGCGATGAAGACCGCGGCGCCCGATTTCCGCCTGATGTGGGACGACGCCTACCGCTTCCACCACCTGGGCGAGGAGCGCATCGCCATCGCCAACGTGGTCGAGGCCTGCGCCGCCGCCGGCAACCCGGACCGCGCCATCGTGTTCGCCTCGACCAGCAAGGTGACGCTGGCCGGCGCCGGCCTCGCCGCGCTGGCTTCCTCGCCGGCCAACGTGGCCTGGTGGACGCGCCACGTGTCGGTGCGCACCATCGGCTCGGACAAGGTCAACCAGCTGCGCCATGTGGCCTTCCTCAAGGACCGCGCCGGCGTCGAGGCGCTGATGGAGCGCCATCGCCTGATCCTCAAGCCCAAGTTCGACGCCGTGCTGGCGCAGTTCGAGGCGCTGCTGGGCGGCGTGGCCGACGTGAGCTGGACCCATCCGCAGGGCGGCTACTTCATCGACCTGCTGACCCCGCCGGGCAAGGCGCGCCGCACGGTCGAGCTGGCGCGCGAGGCCGGCATCACGCTGACCCCGGCCGGCGCCGCCTTCCCCTACGGCAAGGACCCATCCGACCGCCACATCCGCATCGCGCCGAGCTTCCCGACGCTGGGCGACATCACCGAGGCGGCGCGCGGCATCGCGCTGTCGCTGCGGGTGGCGATCGGCGAATAAGCACGCCGCTGCTCGCGTCCCCAACGAAAAGCCCCGGACCGGTTCCGGGGCTTTTTGCTGGTCGTTCTGCGCTGCGCTCAGGCCTTGGCTTCGGCCGGCGCCGCCACGAAGGCCGGCTGCCGGCTGGCCCGCTGCGCCAGGATCGGCACCGCCAGCCCGGCCACCGCGAACAGCGCGGCGAAGGTCAGCCAGCCGGCCATGCCCTTCTCCACCACCGCGATCGGCAGCAGGCCCGGCCCGATGATCGCCATCACCGTGGTGCCGAGCGAGTACACGCTCAGGTAGTAGGCGCGCTCGCGCTCCGGCGCCAGGCCGAACGACAGGCCCCAGGCGCCGGCCGACTGCCACAGCTCGCCGAAGGTCAGCACCACCGTGCACAGCAGCAGCAGCGCGCAGGCCAGCCACAGGTTCGGCGTGTCGGTCAGCGCGGCCAGCACGCAGAAGCCGGCCAGCGAGATGCCGGCATAGAGCTGCTTGCGCGCGGCGATGGCGAGCTGGTCGCCGCCGCGGCTGAAGCGCAGCTGCAGCGCTACCGTCAGCACGGTGTTGACTGCCAGCAGCACGCCGACCGAGGCCTTGGGTGCATCGGTCTTGGTCAGGATCCACAGCGGCAGCGCGATGTTCATCGCCGCCGCGTGCAGCGAGAGGAAGCCGTTGAGCAGCGACAGCAGCAGGAAGTTCTTGTCGCGGAATGGCTGGCCCTGCGCCCAGAACGGGCGCCTGGGTTCCGCCTCGCTGCTCTTTTCGGCGCGCGCGGCCGGCGCCGGCAGGCGGGCGAACAGCAGCATCAGCGCCGAGGCGAGGAAGGCCGCGGCGTTGGCGATCAGCAGCGCCTGCATGGCGGTCTTGCCGCCGGCCGCGCCGATGATCAGCGCGACGATGCCGGCCGACAGCGTGTAGGCCACGTTGCGCACCACCGAGACCTTGGAGATGGTCTTGACGTAGGAGGCGCCCTGGGCGATCGAGCCGGCCAGCGCCTGGATGATCGGCCAGACCGCCTGCTCGACCGCGCCGATCAGGCAGGCGACCAGCAGGAACAGGTGGAAGTCGGTGACGAAGGGGTAGACGCAGAAGCAGGCCGCGCGCCAGACCTGCAGGCCGATCAGCGTGCGGCCGGCGCCGACGCGGTCGGCCAGCCGGCCGATCGGCACCGCGCAGGCGAGGCCCACCAGGCCGGCCAGCGACAGGCCGATGCCGACCTGGACGTTGCTGAGCTTGACCACCTGGGTATAGAAGAAGGTGGCGCCGGCCAGGAACAGCCCGCGCCCGACCGCGTCGACGAAGGCGACCAGCAGCAGCGTCGCTTCGGCGCGGTTGTCGGCCAGGCCGGTTTTCTGCCACAGGCGCCGCAACAGGGGCGCTTGCTGTCTTGTCATGTTCATTCCTTGCTTGGTTGGCGACGCAGGGCAGTACTGACCCCCAGATGCGTCGCCCCCAACCCCTCTCCCGTGCACGGGAGAGGGGTTGGGGGCGCCCGGCGCAGGGTGAGGGGGGGCATCAAACCACCGCCCTCGTCCGGTCCTTCGGACCCCCTTCTCCCGCGCGCGGGGGAAGGATTGGAGGCCATTCCGTGGTCAGCGAGTCAAAGCGATAAGCCCCATTCCGATTGCCCGGCCTCCGCACTCGAACGCGCCGGGGGCGCAGTAGAGCAGCACGCAGGCCGGCCGGAAGCTGACATTTCCGACCTTGCAACGAAACGCCCGCCGTGCCGCCCTCGCGGCTCACGCCTCGCCCATCGCCTGCCGCAGGCTCTTCGGCCGCATGTCGGTCCACACCGTCTCGATATGGGCGAGGCAGGCCGCCTTGTCGCCGGCGAAGCCTTCCGCCGTCCAGCCCGCCGGCAGCGGCCGTTCGGCCGGCCAGATCGAATACTGGTCCTCGTGGTTGACGACCACCAGGTAGCGGCGATCGTCGCCGTCTTCGTACTTGTCGCTCATCGCGTCGATTCCTTGGTTCGAATGTTGAAACGTCGTCGCTCAGGCCGGCTTGCGCACCAGCATCACGTACATCTGGCCGTGCAGCGCCGGGAACAGCGCGCGGAACGCCAGGTCGAGGTCGACCAGGTGGCCGATGCGGTTCGGGCCGAACTGCTGCAGGTCGAGCTCGTAGGTGATCGATTCCGGCATCAGGCCGACCGGGCGCAGTTCGTCCACCGTGAAGCCCTGCGCCAGCGCCATCGCCCGCACCTCGCCGCGGGTCGGCGAGTTGCGCCGCATCTCTTCCTTCTGCGCGTGCGAATAGATCGACAGGAAGGTCAGGTGCGGGCACTCGACGTCCCAGGTCGACAGGATGAAGGCGCCGCCGGGCCGCAGGCAGCGGTGGATCTCGGCCAGCACGGTGGCCATGTCGCCGGCCGGGATGTGCGCGGCGGTGCCCATCATGCAGGTGACCAGGTTGAAGCTGGCGTCCTCGAACGGCAGCGCGCGGGCGTCGCCGACCCGGAAGTCGGGGTAGGGCGCGTCGCCGCGCTTCTTCAGCGCGAAGGCGACCGCCTCGGGCTCGATGTCGACGCCGAAGGCCTCGATGCCCATGCCGCTGAACAGGGTCGGGTAGCGGCCGGTGGCGGCGCCGATGTCGAGGCTGCGCTGGAACGGGCCATAGCGCTTGATGCAGTCGAGCACGTGGATCAGCTCGAGCGACTTCTTGGTCTCGTCCTCGGGCACCGAGGCGTCGTAGCGCATGTAGACCGCCTCGTCGTAGTCGAGGCCGGCCTGGCGGCCCGGCGCATCGCGCTCCAGCGCATGCTCGGCGATCACGCTCAGCATGCGCTTGCGGTCCTCGGCGCTGACCGCCAGCTCCTTGGAGCGCGCGCGCAGGATCGGGTGCAGCGACTGGTCGACCTCGGCCAGCCGCGGCACGTCGGGCCCGAGCAAGCCCAGCAGCAGGCTGTCGTACCAGTCGGCGGGAACCGCCGACTTGGCGGGAGCCGTCGACTCGGCCGCTTCGTTCGCATCGTTCAACTCCGCCTCGGCCGCCGCGGCGGCCTCCGGCGTACCGAGCTGCTCGAGCCGGGCGAACACGTCGCGGTAGTCCGGGCTGAAGGTGAACACCACCTCGTAGTACTTGCGCGCCTCGGCCAGCTGGCCGTTGTCCTCGAAGGCGCGGCCCATGCTGTACAGCGTGCGCTTGGCTTCCTCGCCGACGCGCTGCTCGTGGGCGCGGCGGAAGGCCGACTTGGCGGCGAAGCCGAGCCCGGCGCGCGAGAACGCCTCGCCGGCGCGGGTCAGGCCGTCGAGCCGCAGGCGGTCGTCCTGGCCGGCCCAGATGTAGTGCCAGGCGGCCTGGCGGTACTCGCCCTGCGCCTCGAACATGGTGGCCAAGAGGAAATGGCTCTGGTGGTGGCGCGGAAACGCGGCGGTGTCGTCCAGCAGCAGCCGGCGCGCCAGCTCGCTGGCCGCCTCGCGGCCGATGCGCGGGCCCCAGTCCTGCAGCCGGCGCACCGCGTAGTCGATCAGGCCGAGCCGGCGGAAGGCCGCCACCGCGCGCTGGGCGGCGGCCAGCGCCGGCGCGCCCTCGCCGGCGCGCTCGACGGTGTGTTCCAGCCACAGCAGCGAGGCGTTGGCGGCGTCGTCGACGCGGTTGCGCACCAGCCGCAGCGTGCCGTCGCCCGAGCCGACCACCACCAGCGCGCCGTCGGTCGACACCGCGGTGGCCCACACCTCGCCGCCGGCGTCGAGCGACCACAGCAGCCGGCCCTCGCCGTTGACCAGGTAGGCGCGGCCGTCGAACGAGCCGAGCGCGGCCAGGCCCTGGGCCGATACGGCGGCGCCGCAGATCGGCCGCTGCGAGATCACCTCGGTGTACAGCACCGGCTCCTCGGCATGCGGCCGCAGCAGCATGGCGCGGCCGTCGCGCAGGCCGGCCACGCCGCGGCTGCCGTCGCGCGACAGCGCGGTGTGGTAGGCGCCGCTGCCGCTGGCGTACTCGGACAGCGCGGTCATGCCGCCGTCGAGCAGCACCACCGACTGGTCGTAGGCGGCCGCCAGGATGCGGTCGCCGTAGGCCGACATCGCCACGCCGTAGACGCCGGCCTCGCCCAGCCGCTTGCGGGCGCGTTCCTCGAAGCGGCCGTCGGCGGCCTCGAACACGTAGGCCTGGTTGTTCCAGCAGCCGGCCGCCAGCCGGCGGCCGTCGCCGGACAGCGCCACGCTCCAGACCGGCGCGTCGACCTCGAGCTGCCACAGCAGTTCGCCGGCGCGGTCGAACACCGCGATGGCGCCGGCAGCCGGCTGCTTGGCGGCGGTGCCGACCGCGATGCGCGAGGCGTCGTCGGAGATCGCCACCGCCCAGGCTTCGTTGCCGAGTGTGCGCTGCCACAGCAGCTCGCCGGCGGCCGAGAACAGCGCGACCCGGCGGTCGATGCTGGCGGCCGCCACCAGGGTGGCATCGGGCGTGGCGGCCACGCCGATGATGGCGGCGCCCAGGTTGCGCCGCCAGACCTCGGCGTGGGCGGACTCCGGCCAGTCCTCCAGGCGGCCGGGCGTCGCGGATACGGCCGGGCGCAGCGATGCGGCTGCGGACGGCGGGAAGATGTCTTGGATCGTGCTCATGGCGTGACCTCTTGGCTTTTTCAGGGTTGCCCGGCCGTGGCCGGGCGGCGAATCGAAGGTTCTATGCAGGAGCGGCTTTAGCCGCGAATCGTGGCTTGACCGCTGCATTCGCGGCTGAAGCCGCTCCTACGGAAATGCAGACGGCGTCAGAACACCGCGACGCCGGGCTGCACCGCGCTCTTCGGCGTCAGGAAGATGGTCTGGCCGGCTTCGTCGGGAACGCCGAGCACCAGCACCTCGGAGGTTTCCGGCCCCATCTTGCGGGCGGCGAAATTGACCACGCCGATCACCTGCTGGCCGACCAGGGCCTCGGGCGGGTAGTTGCGGAAGGCGCCGCAGGAGACCTTGATGCCGATTTCGGCGCCGAAGTCGATGCGCAGGCGGTAGGTCGGCTTCTTGGTGGCCGCGTCCTCGACCGCGAGGATGCGGCCGACGCGCAGGTCGAGATTGGCGAAATGGTCGAAATCGGCCGTGGCTTTCAGGTTCATGGGGTTCCTCCAGTACGTGTTCAGGCTTGTTCCAAGGTCTTGTTCCGGTGTTCGGCCGCGCCGTCGAGCAGGCGGTGCAGCGCGGCGCCGGCGGCCAGCAACATGCCGTAGTGGTCGCCGGGCACCTCGGTCACGGTCAGGCCGCCGCGGCTCCAGCCGGCCCAGTCGCAGGCCGCGCGGGCACCGGCCGGTGCGTCGGCCGCGCGCAGCAAGGCCAGCGGCGCGTCGATCGCGGCGGCGGGCCGGTAGTCGCGCATCGCCTGCCGATGGGCGGCGAACACCGCCAGCCGCTGCCGCAGCAGCGCATCGCTCATCGTTTCGGGGATCAGGCCGGCGGCGCGGGCGGCGGCGATGGCGTGCGCATCGCGCTGCGGCTCGGCCAGCAGGCGTTCGATCCGGCCGGCGTCGAGCGGCAGCGGCTGGCCGCCGGTCAGCGCCAGGTCGGCCAGGTATTCGCCGAGCGGCCACTGCGGCGCCGGCTCGGCCGCCAGCTCGGCCGGCGAGGGCGCATCGAGCAGCGCCACCCATTCGACGGAACGGCCGCGTGCTTCGAGCTGCCGCGCCAGCTCGAAGGCGACCACGCCGCCCATCGACCAGCCGGCCAGCCGCACCGGGCCGTCCGGCTGCAGTTGCAGCAGCTCGCCGAGGTAGGCGGCCGCCATCGCGGCGACGGCCTCGTGCGGCGCGGCCTCGCCGTCGAGCCCGGCCGCCTGGAAGGCGACCACGCCGAGCGACTCGGGCAGCGCCTGCGCCAGCGCCAGGTAGGGGCCGACGCCGCCGCCGACCGGATGCAGCAGGAACAGCGGCGGCGCCGCGCCGTGGCGCAGCGTGACGGCATGGCGCGACGCGCCGCCGGCCGCCGTGGCGCGGGCGGCCAGCGCGGCCAGCGAGCGCGCCTCGAACAGGTCGCGCAGCGCCAGCCTCAGTCCGTTTTCGCGCCGCAGCCGCTCGACCATCTGTGCGGCCAGCAGCGAATGGCCGCCGAGCGCGAAGAAGTCGTCGTCGCGGCCGACGCGCGGCAGGCCGAGCAACTGCTGCCACAGCGCGGCGATGGCCCGTTCGGTTTCGCCCTCGGGCGCGCGCCAGGCCGGCGCGGCCACGGCGGCGGTGTCCGGCGCCGGCAGCGCCTTGCGGTCGACCTTGCCGTTCGGTGTCAGCGGCAGGTGGTCGAGCGCGCTGAATGCGGTCGGGATCATGTGCTCGGGCAGCGTGCGGCCCAGCAGTTCGCGCAGCTCGGCCGCCGCCGGCGCCTCGCCGTCGCAGACCAGGTAGGCGGCCAGGCGGTCGTCGCGTAGGGCGACGACCGCCTGGCGCACGCGCGGATGCTCGGTCAGTCGGCTCTCGATCTCGCCGAGCTCGATGCGGAAGCCGCGCAGCTTGACCTGCTGGTCGAGCCGGCCGAGATAGGCCAGTTCGCCGCCGGCCAGCCAGCGCACCGCGTCGCCGGTGCGGTAGAGCCGGCTGCCGGGCTCGCCCCACGGATCGGGCACGAAGCGCTCGGCGCTCAGGCCGGGCCGGCCCAGGTAGCCGCGCGCCAGGCCCGCGCCGCCGATGTGCAGCTCGCCGGCCACGCCGATCGGGCAGGGCTGGCCGTGCGGATCGAGCACGCGCAGCACGGTGTTGGCGATCGGCCGGCCGATCGGCGCCTCGTCGCCGTCGACGCGGCGGCAGGTCGACCAGATCGTGGTCTCGGTCGGGCCGTACATGTTCCAGAGTTCGCCGACCCGCGGCCGCAATGCCTGCAGCAGCGCGGCGGGCAGCGCCTCGCCGCCGCACAGCGCGCGCAGCTTCAGCGCGGCGGGCCAGCCGGCCGCCAGCATCAGCCAGAAGGTCGACGGCGTGGCTTGCATGACCGTGGCGCCGTGCGCCTGCGCCAGTTCGAGCAGGCGCCGGCCGTCGGCCGCCTCGGCGCGGTCGGCCAGCACGATGCGGCCGCCGACCGCCAGCGGCAGGTAGAGCTCGAGCGCGGCGATGTCGAACGACACCGAGGTGACCGCCAGCAGCGTGTCGGCGGCGGAGAGGCCGGGCCGCGCGGCCATCGCGGCGAGGAAGTTGACCACCGCGCGGTGGCCGACCTGCACGCCCTTGGGGCGGCCGGTCGAGCCGGAGGTGTAGATCACGTAGGCGGTGTGGTCGGCGCAGGCCGGCCGCGCGGCGGCGGCGGCGGCGGCGGCGGCGGCGGCGACGGGATGGTCGTCCGGCGCGTCGAGCAGCAGCAGCGGCACGGCCTCGCCGTCGAACAGCGCTGCGCTGCTTCGCTGCGCCAGCACTACCGCGCAGGCCGCGTCGCGCAGCATGTAGCGCAGCCGTTCGGCCGGGTAGGCCGGGTCCATCGGCACGTAGGCGGCGCCGGCCTTGAGCGTGCCGAGCAGCGCCGCGACCAGCTCGGCCGAGCGTTCGAGGCAGACGCCGACGCACACCTCGGGCCCGGCGCCGTGCGCGCGCAGCCGGGCGGCGATGGCGTCGGCGCGCGCGTCGAGCTCGTGGTAGCTCAGCGTTTCCGCGCCGCAGACCAGCGCGATCGCCTCGGGCGTGCGGCACGCCTGCGCCTCGAACAGCGTGTGCACGCAGGCCTGCGTATCGAAGGGCTGCGCGCTGTCGTTCCAGTCGACCAGCAGCTGCCGCAGCGCAGCCGCGTCGAGCAGCGGCAGCGTGTCGATGCAGCGGTCGGCCGCTTCGGTCGCCGTGCCGAGCAGCGTTTCGAACTGCTGCGCCATGCGCTCGACCGTGGCGCGCTCGAACAGGTCGGCGTTGAACTCCCAGCGCGCTGCGTAGCCGCCGCGCGCCGGCGTCATCTCCAGCGACAGTTCGAACTTGGCGCTGGCGGCTTCCAGGTGCAGCGGCCGGGCGGCCAGGCCGGCCAGTTCGAACTCTGGCAGCTCGGCATTCTGCAGCGTGAACATGGCCTGGAACAGCGGCGAGCGGCTCAGGTCGCGCGGCAGGTTCAGCGCCTCGACCACCTTCTCGAACGGCAGATCCTGGTGGGCGTAGGCGGCCAGCGTGGTGGCCTTGGTGCGGGCGACCAGTTCGGCGAAGCTCGGCGCGCCGGAGAGGTCGGTGCGCAGCGCCAGCGTATTGATGAAGAAGCCGATCAGCGGCTCGGTTTCGGCGCGGGTGCGGTTGGCGATCGGGCTGCCGATCACCAGGTCGCGCTGGTTGGCATGGCGGCCGAGCAAGAGGCCGAAGGCGGCCAGCAGGGTCATGAAGGGCGTGGCGCCGAGCTGGCGGCTCAGCGCATCGACGCGGGCCGAGAGGTCGGCGCCGAGTTCGCGCGTGAAGGCCATGCCGCGGAAGGTCTGCACCGCCGGACGCGGCCGGTCGGTCGGCAGTTCGAGCACGGCCGGTGCGCCGGCCAGGTGCGCGGTCCAGAAGGCGGTCTGGGCGGCCAGCGTGTCGCCGGCCAGGTGCCGGCGCTGCCAGGCGGCGTAGTCGGCGTACTGGATCGGCAGCGGCGCCAGCGGGCTCGGGTGATTGGCCGCGAAGGCGCCATACAGCGCCATCACCTCGCGCACCAGCACGCCGATCGACCAGGCGTCGCCGACGATGTGGTGCAGCGTGAGTAGCAATATGTGACGGTCGTCGGCCAGCCGCAGCAGGCGGGCGCGCAACAGCGGACCGGCGGCCAGGTCGAACGGCGTCATCGCCTCGCGCTCGGCCAGGGCCAATGCGGCGGCGTCGGAATCGACCGCTTCGACCACCAGCCGGCTCAGCGGCGCGGCATGCACCACGGCGACCGCGCGGCCGTCGGCGTCGTGCTCGAAGGTGGTCCGCAGCGCCTCGTGGCGTTCGATCACCTCGGCGATGCTGCGCGCCAGCGCCTCGACGTGCAGCGCGCCGTCGAGCCGCAGCGCGATCGGGATGTTGTAGGCGGCGCTGCCCGGCTCGAGCTGGTCGAGGAAGCACAGCCGCTCCTGGGCGAAGGAGGCGGCCTTGCGGCCCGGGCCGGCGGGTCCGGCCGGAATCGCGGCGTCGGCCGCAGCATGGCCGAGCCGGCCGGCCAGTTGGGCGATGGTGGGCGCCTCGAACAGCAGGCGCAGCGGCAGCTCGACCGCCAGCTCGCGGCGGATGCGCGAGACCACCTGGGTGGCCAGCAGCGAGTGGCCGCCGAGTTCGAAGAAATCGTCGTGGATGCCGACGCGCGCCAGGTTCAGCACCTCGGCCCAGATCCGTGCCAGTGCCGCCTCGGTCGCGCCGGTCGGTGCGACGTAGTCGATGCCGAGGTCGGCTTCTTCCAGCAGCGGCAGCGCCTTGCGGTCGACCTTGCCGCTCGGCGTCTGCGGCAGCGTGGGCAGCACCACCACCGCGCTCGGCACCATGTAGTCGGGCAGCCGCTGCGCCAGCGATTCGCGCACCGCGCGCGGATCGAGCGCGGCGCCGGGCTTGGCCACCACGTAGCCGAACAGCTTCTTCAGTCCGCGCTGGTCCTCGCGCACGGTGGCCGAGGCGGCGGCGACCGCGTCGACGGTCACCAGCGCCTGCTCGACTTCGGCCAGCTCGATGCGGAAGCCGCGGATCTTCACCTGGTGGTCGGCGCGGCCGAGGAACTCGATGTCGCCGCCCGGCAGGTAGCGCGCCACGTCGCCGGTCTTGTACATGCGGCTGCCCGGCGCACAGCCGGTTTGATTGCCGCAGAAGGGATCGGGCACGAAGCGGTCGGCGGTCAGGTCGGCGCGCTGCCAGTAGACGCGCGCCAGGTTGTCGCCGGCGATGTAGAGGTCGCCGCGCACGCCGACCGGCACCGGCTCGAAGTGGCGGTCGAGCACGTACATCCGGGTGTTGAACATCGGCTTGCCGATCGGCGGCAGCCGCGGCCAGTCGCCGGGCTCGCCGTCGAGCCGGTAGCCGGTGACGAAATGGCTCTCGGTCGGGCCGTACTGGTTGTGCAGCAGCGCACCGGGCAGCTTGCGGTACAGCGCCACCACCTCGTCGGTGATCTGCAATTGCTCGCCGCCGCAGACGATCTCGCGCAGCGAGGGCAGGGCGTCCAGCTCGGCGGCGGCGTCGGCGATGCCCTGCAGCGCGACGAAGGGGATGAACAGCCGGGCGACGCGCTCGCGCTGCACCAGGTCGAGCAGTTGCACCGGGTCCCGCCTTGTCTCCTCGCTCACCATCACCAGCGTGCCGCCGGCGGCCCAGGTCGAGAACAGCTCGTCGAAGCTCACGTCGAAGCTCAGCGGCGAGAACTGCAGCGTGCGCGCCCCGAGTGGCAGCGCCGACTCGGTCAACTGCCATTGCACCAGGTTGCTCAGCATGCGGTGCGGCAGCGCCACGCCCTTGGGCTGGCCGGTCGAACCCGAGGTGTAGATCACGTAGCACAGCGCTTCGAGCCCGAGCGGCCGGGCCAGCACGGGCGCCTCGCTGCTTTCGCTCCAGGCCTCGGCGCAGTCGTCCATGCAGATGAAGTGGGCGTCGCAGTCGCCGACCCGCTCGCGCAGCGCGCGGTGGGTGACGATCACCGGCGCGCGCGCGTCGCGCGCCATGAAGCGCAGCCGCTCGGCCGGGTAGGCCGGGTCCATCGGCACGCAGGCGGCGCCGGCCTTGAGCACGCCGAGCACCGCCACCGCCACGTCGAGCGAGCGCTGCAGGCACAGGCCGACCAGCGAGTGCGGCGTCACGCCGAAGCGGCGCAGGTAGTGGGCGAACTGGTTCGCGCGGCGGTCGAGCTCGGCGTAGCTCAGCGCGGCCTCGCCATCGAGCGCGGCCAGCGCCGTGGGCATGCGCTGCACGGTCTCGCCGAACAGTTCGTGCGCCAGCAGCGGCCGGTAGGGCATGGCGGTGGCGTTCCAGTGTTCGACGATCTCGCGCCGCGCAGCCGCGTCGAGCAGCGGCAGGCGGTCGGCGGCCGTCGCGGGCGCCGCGCAGGCGGCCGCCAGCAGCGTCTCGAACTGGCCGGCCATGCGCACGATGGTCGCCGCGTCGTAGAGGTCGGTATTGAATTCCCAGCGCGCGCGGTAGCCGGCGGCGGTCGGCAGCAGCACCAGCATCAGGTCGAACTTGGCGATCGCGGCTTCGAGCGGCACCAGGCCGGCGGTCAGGCCAGCCAGTTCGAAGTCCGGCAGATCGGTGTTCTGCAGCGAGAACATGGCCTGGAACAGCGGCGAGCGGCTCAGGTCGCGCGGCAGGTTCAGCGCCTCGACCACCTTCTCGAACGGCAGGTCCTGGTGGGCGTAGGCGGCCAGCGTGGTGGCCTTGGTGCGGGCGACCAGTTCGGCGAAGCTCGGCGCGCCGGAGAGGTCGGTGCGCAGCGCCAGCGTATTGATGAAGAAGCCGATCAGCGGCTCGGTCTCGGCGCGGGTGCGGTTGGCGATCGGGCTGCCGATCACCAGGTCGCGCTGGTTGGCATGGCGGCCGAGCAAGAGGCCGAAGGCGGCCAGCAGGGTCATGAAGGGCGTGGCGCCGAGCTGGCGGCTCAGCGCGTCGACGCGGGCCGAGAGGTCGGCGCCGAGTTCGCGCGTGAAGGCCATGCCGCGGAAGGTCTGCACCGCCGGACGCGGCCGGTCGGTCGGCAGTTCGAGCACGGCCGGTGCGCCGGCCAGGTGCGCGGTCCAGAAGGCGGTCTGGGCGGCCAGCGTGTCGCCGGCCAGGTGCCGGCGCTGCCAGGCGGCGTAGTCGGCGTACTGGATCGGCAGCGGCGCCAGCGGGCTTGGGTGATTGGCCGCGAAGGCGCCATACAGCGCCATCACCTCGCGCACCAGCACGCCGATCGACCAGGCGTCGCCGACGATGTGGTGCAGCGTGAGCAGTAGCAGGTGACGGTCGTCGGCCAGCCGCAGCAGGCGGGCGCGCAGCAGCGGACCGGCGGCCAGGTCGAACGGCGTCATCGCCTCGCGCTCGGCCAGGGCCAGCGCGGCGGCTTCGGAATCGACCGCTTCGACCACCAGCCGGCTCAGCGGCGCGGCATGCACGACGGCGACCGCGCGGCCGTCGGCGTCGTGCTCGAAGGTGGTCCGCAGCGCCCCGTGGCGTTCGATCACCTCGGCGATGCTGCGGGCCAGCGCCTCGACGTGCAGCGCGCCGTCGAGCCGCAGCGCGATCGGGATGTTGTAGGCGGCGCTGCCCGGCTCGAGCTGGTCGAGGAAGCACAGCCGCTCCTGGGCGAAGGAGGCGGCCTTGCGGCCCGGGCCGGCGGGTCCGGCCGGAATCGCGGCGTCGGCCGCGGCATGGCCGAGCCGGCCGGCCAGTTGGGCGATGGTGGGCGCCTCGAACAGCAGGCGGAGCGGCAGCTCGACCGTCAGCTCGCGGCGGATGCGCGAGACCACCTGGGTGGCCAGCAGCGAATGGCCGCCGAGCGCGAAGAAGTCGTCGTGAATGCCGACGCGCGGCCGTTGCAGCACCTCGGCCCAGATCTGCGCGAGCGCGATCTCGGTCGGTGTGCTGGCTGCGACGTATTCGGCCGCCGCGACGCCGCAGCCGTCCGGCGCCGGCAGCGCCTTGCGGTCGGTCTTGCCGTTGGGGTTCAGCGGCAGCGCGTCGAGCGTCACCCAGGCCGTCGGCACCATGTAGGCCGGCAGCTCGGCCAGCAGGTGGGCGCGCAGCTCGGCCGGCGTGGCGTCGCCGGCGACGTAGCCGACCAGCTGCGGCTCGCCGCCGTCCTCGCGCAGCAGCACGGCCGCCTCGCGCACCCGTTCGCAGCGCAGCAGCGCGCCCTCGATCTCGCCGAGTTCGATGCGCAGGCCGCGCAGCTTGACCTGGTGGTCGATGCGGCCGAGGAACAGCAGCGTGCCGTCGGCCTGGTAGCGGCCGAGGTCGCCGGTGCGGTACATGCGCGAGCCCGGCGCGCCGAACGGATCGGGCACGAAGCGTTCGGCGGTCAGGCCCGGCCGGTTCAGGTAGCCGCGGGCGACGCCCAGGCCGGCGATATGGATCTCGCCGGCCACGCCGACCGGTACCGGGTTCTGCTCGGCATCGAGCACGTAGATGCGCACGTTGGGCAGCGGCCGGCCCAAGGGCGGTGCGACGGCGCCGTCGGACGGCGGCTGCACGTGGCAGATCGCCACGTCGGCGCACTCGGTCGGGCCGTAGGAATTGACCAGGGTGACGTCGTTCGACGCCAGCAGCTCGGCCAGCGCGGCGTCGATCGGCTCGCCGCCGAGCATCACGCTGCGCAGCGAGGCCGGCAGCGGCTGGCCGGCGACGAAGGCGCGGAAGGCCGACGGCGCGCAGTTGATGCGGGTCGGCCGCTGCTCGGCCAGCGCCTGGCGGAAGGCGTCGGCATCGGCGGTGGCGCCCGGCGGGACGATCAGGGTGCCGCCGGCCAGCCAGGTGCCGAGCAGGTTCTTCTGGGTCAGGTCGAAGCTCGGCGAGCTGGCCAGCAGCACGCGCTCGGCATCGTTTTCGGCGTACCAGAGCGCCAGGTTGACGAAGCCGGCGTGGGTATTGATCGCGCCCTTGGGCGTGCCGGTCGAGCCCGAGGTGTAGATGCAGTAGGCCAGGTGCTGCGGCGTGGTCAGCGAGACCGGGTTGTCGGCCGATCGCTGGGCGATGACCGGCCAATCGCGATCGAGACAGAGCGTCTGTGGATGGGCCGGCAACTGCTCGGCCAGCGCGACCTGGGTCAGCAGCACCGGCGCGGCGGTGTCGGCCAGCATCCAGGCCAGCCGCTGGGCCGGGTAGTCGGGGTCGAGCGGCACGTAGGCGGCGCCGGCCTTGAGGATGCCGAGGATGCCGACGGCCAGGTCGAGGCTGCGCTCGACGCACAGCGCGACCAGGCTGTCGGGCCGCACGCCGAGGCCACGCAGGTGGTGGGCGAGCTGGTTGGCGCGTGTGTTGAGCGCGGCATAGCTCAGCTGCTGCGCGCCGCAGGCCACGGCGATCGCCTCGGGGCTGCGGGCGGCCTGGGCTTCGAACAGCTCGTGGATGCAGCACGACGGCCGCGCGGCGGCGTTGTCGTTCCAGCCGTCGAGCATCCGCGTGCGTTCGGCGGCGTCGAGCAGCGGCAGCGCGCCGACGGTGGCGTGCGGATCGGCGGCGATCGCTTCGAGCAGGGTACGGAAGTGGCCGGCCAGCCGCTCGACGGTCGCGGCATCGAACAGCGCGGTGGCGTATTCGAAGGCGCCGCACAGGCTGCCGCCGCGTACCGTCATCTCCAGCGACAGGTCGAACTTGGCGCCATGACAGGGCTTGGGCAGCACTTCGGCGGCGAGGCCGGGCAGGTCGAGCGCGGCGGCCTGGTCGGCGTCGTAGAAGGCGAACAGCACCTGGAACAGCGGCGAGTGGTTCAGCGTGCGCTCGGGCCGCAGCTCTTCGACCAGCTTCTCGAACGGCAGGTCCTGGTGGGCGTCGGCCTCGAGCAGCGCCGTGCGCACCTGGGCCAGCAGCGCGGCGAACGGCCGGGCCGGGTCGATCTGGCTGCGCAGCACCAGGGTGTTGACGAAGAAGCCGATCAATCCTTCGAGCTCGGCCTGGCCGCGGCCGGCCACCGGGTAGCCGATGCACAGGTCGCGCTGGCCGCTGTAGCGCTGCAGCAGCACCTGGAAGGCGGCGGCCAGCAGCATGAAAGGCGTGGCGCCGAGCGTGCGGCCGAGCCCGCGCAGGCGTTCGCTCAGGGCCGGACCGAGGTCGAACTGGACCGCCGCGCCGTGCTGCGCGCGCACGGCCGGCCGCGGCCGGTCGGTCGGCAGCGCCAGCAGCGGTGGCGCGCCGGCCAGCGTGCGGCGCCAGTGATCGAGCTGCCCGGCCAGCACTTCGCCTTGCAGCCAGCCGCGCTGCCATTCGGCGAAGTCGGCGTACTGGATCGGCAATTCGTCGAACTGCGGCGTCCGGCCGGCCGCGAAGGCGCGGTAGGCGGCGCCGAGCTCGCCCAGCAGCACGCCCATCGACCAGCCGTCCGACACGATGTGGTGCAGCGTCAGCAGCAGCACGTGGTCGTCGGCGCCGAGCCGCAGCAGCGTGGCGCGCAGCAGCGGGCCGGCGGCCAGGTCGAACGGGCGCTGCGCCTCGTCGTGCACGTACTGCCGCATGCGCGCTTCGGCATCGCCTGTGCCCGCCAGGTCGATCAGCGGCAGGGCGCGCGGCGCGGGCGCGGCGATGCGCTGCACCGGCTGGTCGCCGTCGACGGCGAAGGTGGTGCGCAGCGTCTCGTGCCGCGCCACGACCGCGTCGAGCCCGCATGCGAGCGCCGCGGCATCGAGCGGGCCGCGCAGGCGGCAGGCGGCCGGGATGTTGTACAGCGCGCTGCCGGGCTCGTACTGGTCGAGGAACCACAGCCTTTGCTGGGCGAACGAGGTGCTGAACTGGTCGGTGTCGTGCGGGGCCATGCGGGTTCCAATGCGGGGACTGCGGTATGAGTGCGGGACTGCTGTATGAAAAACCTGCGCCAACCCCTCTCCCGTGGGGGGGGGGCTAAAAGCGGTGGAGCGTTGGATCGCGACTTATGCGTAGGCCTCTCAAGCGACCGGCACGCTGTTGCGCCGTGCCAGTTTCGGAATCGCCGGCGCGGCCGGTTTCGCTGCCTGGGCGTCGAGCCGTGCGGCGAGCTGGGCGATGGTCGGCGCCTCGAAGAACAGCCGCACCGGCGCGGAAGCCGCGACGCCGGCGAACTGCGCGCGCACCCGCGCGACCACCTGCATCGCCAGCAGCGAATGACCGCCGAGCGCGAAGAAGTCGTCGTGGATACCGACACGCGGCCGTTGCAGCACCTCGGCCCAGATCTGCGCGAGCGCGATCTCGGTCGGCGTGCTGGCTGCGACGTATTCGGCCGTCGCGACGCCGCAGCCGTCCGGCGCCGGCAGCGCCTTGCGGTCGGTCTTGCCGTTGGGGTTCAGCGGCAGCGCGTCGAGCCGCACCCATGCGCTCGGCACCATGTAGGCCGGCAGCTCGGCCAGCAGGTGGGCGCGCAGCTCGGCCGGCGTGGCGTCGCCGGCGACATAGCCGACCAGCTGCGGCTCGCCGCCGTCCTCGCGCAGCAGCACGGCCGCCTCGCGCACCCGTTCGCAGCGCAGCAGCGCGCCCTCGATCTCGCCGAGTTCGATGCGCAGGCCGCGCAGCTTGACCTGGTGGTCGATGCGGCCGAGGAACAGCAGCGTGCCGTCGGCCTGGTAGCGGCCGAGGTCGCCGGTGCGGTACATGCGCGAGCCCGGCGCGCCGAACGGATCGGGCACGAAGCGTTCGGCGGTCAGGCCCGGCCGGTTCAGGTAGCCGCGGGCGACGCCCAGGCCGGCGATATGGATCTCGCCGGCCACGCCGACCGGTACCGGGTTCTGCTCGGCATCGAGCACGTAGATGCGCACGTTGGGCAGCGGTTTGCCCAAGGGCGGCGCGACGGCGCCGTCGGACGGCAGCTGCGCGTGGCAGATCGCCACGTCGGCGCACTCGGTCGGGCCGTAGGAATTGACCAGGGTGACGTCGTTCGACGCCAGCAGCTCGGCCAGCGCGGCGTCGATCGGCTCGCCGCCGAGCATCACGCTGCGCAGCGAGGCAGGCAGCGGCTGGCCGGCGACGAAGGCGCGGAAGGCCGACGGCGCGCAGTTGATGCGGGTCGGCCGCTGCTCGGCCAGGGCCTGGCGGAAGGCGTCGGCATCGGCGGTGGCGCCGGGCGGGACGATCAGGGTGCCGCCGGCCAGCCAGGTGCCGAGCAGGTTCTTCTGGGTCAGGTCGAAGCTCGGCGAGCTGGCCAGCAGCACGCGCTCGGCGTCATGTCCGGCATACCAGAGCGCCAGGTTGACGAAGCCGGCGTGGGTATTGATCGCGCCCTTGGGCGTGCCGGTCGAGCCCGAGGTGTAGATGCAGTAGGCCAGGTGCTGCGGCGTGGTCAGCGAGGCCGGGTTATCGGTCGATTGCCGGGCGATCTCGTCCCAGTCGCGATCGAGGCAGAGCGTCCGCGGATGCGGCGGCAAGCGTTCGGCCAGCGCAGCCTGGGTCAGCAGCACCGGCGCGGCGGTATCGGCCAGCATCCAGGCCAGCCGCTGGGCCGGGTAGTCGGGGTCGAGCGGCACGTAGGCGGCGCCGGCCTTGAGGATGCCGAGGATGCCGACGGCGAGGTCGAGGCTGCGCTCGACGCACAGCGCGACCAGGCTGTCGGGCCGCACGCCGAGGCCGCGCAGGTGGTGGGCGAGCTGGTTGGCGCGCGCGTTGAGCGCGGCATAGCTCAGCTGCCGCGCGCCGCAGGCCACGGCGATCGCCTCGGGGCTGCGGGCGGCCTGGGCTTCGAACAGCTCGTGGATGCAGCACGACGGCCGCGCGGCCGCGTTGTCGTTCCAGCCGTCGAGCATCCGCGAGCGTTCGGCGGCGTCGAGCAGCGGCAGCGCGCCGACGGTGGCGTGCGGATCGGCGGCGATCGCTTCGAGCAGGGTACGGAAGTGGCCGGCCAGCCGCTCGATGGTCGCGGCATCGAACAGCGCGGTGGCGTATTCGTAGCTCAGCGCCAGCCCGTCGCCGGATCGCCCGTCGCCGCCGCCGTCGTGGATTTCCAGCTTCAGGTCGAAGGCGGCATGGCGGACGCTGGCCGGATGGCGGCCGGCCACCCGCAGCGCCTGTTCGTCCTGCCACTGCGGCGGCTGCGCCAGTTCGCTGTGGAAGTTCAGCACCACCTGCAGGTAGGGCGTATGGCTGCGGTCGCGCTGTGGCGCGGCATGCTCGAGGATCAGCTCGAACGGCAACTGGCGCTCGTAGTGCTCGAGCAGGCCCCGGGCGGTATCGGCCAGCAGCGCGGGGAAGGCGGTCGCGCCGCCGAGCCGGGCCCGCAGCGGCACCACGTTGACGAAGTTGCCGATCAGCCGCTCGGTGCCGGCTGGCCGGTTGGCCGACAGGATGCCGAGGCAGAAATCGTCCTGGCCGCCGAGCCGGTGCAGCAGCGCCGCCATCGCGGCGGTCAGCACCATGAACAGCGTGGCGCCGCGGTCGCGGCCCAGCGCCGCCAGCCGCTCGACCAGCGCGCGCGGCAGCCGGTCGGGCCAGGCCGCGCCGGCCTGGTCGGGATCGGCCTGGCGCGGCCGGTCGGTCGGCAGCGCCAGCAGGGTCGGCGCGCCGGCCAGCGCCTCGCGCCACCAGGCCAGCCGCTGGTCGAGCCAGTCGCCGCGCAGATGTTGCGCCTCCCATTGCACGTAGTCGGCGTAGTCGATCGCCAGCGGCGCCAGCCCGGCCGGCCGGCCGTCGCGCGCGGCGGCGTAGAGCGCGGCCAGCTCGTCCAGCAGCGGCCCGGTCGAGCCGCCGTCGTAGACGATGTGGTGCAGCGTGAGCAGCAGCACCTGCCGGTCGGCGGCCTGCCGCAGCAGCGTGGCGCGCAGCAGCGGACCGGCGGCGAGGTCGAAGCCGCGCTGCGCCTCGGCGGCGATCTCGGCCTCGGCGGCGCGGGCGGGGTCGGCCAGCTGGCCGAGTTCGACCACCCGCAGCGGGATGGTCAGGTTCGGCAGCACGACCTGCTGCGGCTGGCCGCCGTCGGCCTGGAATACCGTGCGCAGCGGCGCATGGCGCGCCACCAGCGCGTCGAGCGCACGCTGCAGCGCCGCGGCGTCGACCGCGCCGGCCAGCGTCAGCGCCAGCGGGATCGCGTAGAACGGGTTGTTCGGCTGGTACTGGTCGAGGAACCAGAAGCGCTGCTGGGCATGGCACAGCGGCAGCCGCGCGCCGTGCTCGCCGTGGACGATCGGCGGCAGGGCGGGCATGGCGCCGCCTTGCGCCGCATCGATCGCCTGCGCCAGCCCGGCCACGGTCGGCGCCGCGAACAGCGTGCCCAGCGGCAATTCGAAACCGAAGGCCTCGCGCAGGCGGCCGACCAGCTGCACCGCCAGCAGCGAATGGCCGCCGAGGCGGAAGAAATCGTCGTGCACCGAGAGGTCGTCGCGGCCGAAGGCGGCCTGCCAGGCGGCCAGCAGCGTGCGTTCGGTCGGCGTGGCCGGCTTGCGCGGCGCCTGCCCGGCATCGGCCGGCCGGTCGGCGCGCCGCCAAGCCCAGACCGGCTCGAGCGCGCCGGCGGCGAACAGCTCGCGGCAGCGGCCGCGCTGGATCTTGCCGCTCGAGGTGCGCGGCACCTGGCCGGCGCGCACCAGCAGCACGGCGGCCAGGTCGGCCAGCTCGTGACGCTCGGCCAACTCGGCGCGGATGCGGGCGACCAGGCCGTCGAGCCGAGGCTGCCGGCGCCGTTCGAGCTCCTGCACGATCACCAGGCCGGCGTGCTCGCCGTCCTCGACCGCGAAGGCGGCGCAGCCGTCGCTGCGGAAGGCCGCATCGAGCGCCTCGATGCCGATCTCGACGTCCTGCGGGTAGACGTTGCGGCCGTTGAAGATCATCACTTCCTTGCTGCGGCCGGTGACGTAGAGCCCGTCGGCGTCGAGGAAACCGAGGTCGCCGGTGCGCAGCCAGCGGCCGTCGCGGCCGGCCAGCACGGCGCGGAAGGTCTGCTCGCTCTCCTCCGGCCGGCCCCAGTAGCCCTGCGCCACCGAGGCGCCCTGCAGCCAGATCTCGCCGACGCGGCCCGCGGCCAGCTCGGCGCCGCTGGCCGGGTCGACGATGGCGACGCGGTGGTCGACGGTGCAGGCCGCGCCGGTCAGCACCACCTCGGCGCCGGTTTCGCCCTCGGCCGGCTCGGCGCGGCCCTCGGCCAGCGCGGCGGCGTCGAGCCGGCGCGTGCGCGGCGTGGCGCCGGCCGGCGTGGCCAGGTTGGCCGAGGCCATCAGCACGCTTTCGGCCATGCCGTAGGAGGGCGTCATGCTGTGCGGCGCCAGACCGCAGCCAGCGAAGGCGGCGGCGAAGCACTGCAGCGTGCCGGCGCGGATGCGCTCGGCGCCGTTGACGGTGACCGCCAGGCTGGACAGGTCGAGCGCCGCCTTCTCGGCCTCGGACACGCGTTCCACGCACAGCTGGTAGGCGAAGTTGGGCGCGCCGGTGATGCGGGCGCGGTAGCGGTCGATCAGCCGCAGCCAGCGGTAGGGCCGCATCAGGAAGGTGGCCGGCGGGAACTGCACGCAGTGGCCGCCGACCCAGACCGGGATCACGATCGCGCCGATCAGGCCGAAATCGTGGTGCGGCGGCAGCCAGGACACGAACACGTCGCGCTCGGCGATGCGGTAGGCCTGCCGGCTCAGCTCGGCGTTGGCCAGCAGGTTGGCGTGGCTGACCATCACGCCCTTGGGCGCGCCGGTCGAGCCCGAGGTGTATTGCAGGAACACGATGTCGGCGGCTTGGGTCGGCGGCGGCGTCCAGTCCTCCGCCGTCGCCGAATCGTCGCCGTCGTCGCTGGCGATCCAGCGCAGTCGCAGCAACGGGTCGTCGCCGCCCTCGCCGCCGCGCATGGCGGGCAGCCGGGCCAGCAGCTCGGCCCGCGTCAGCGCCAGCGTCGGCGCCGCGTCCGCCGCCATCAGCCGCAGCCGCGGCAGCGTGCGCGCATTGCTCGGCGAGACCGTCGGTACCGCGATCACGCCGGCGTAGACACAGGCATAGAAGGCCACCACGTAGTCGAGGCAGGGCGGGTAGACCAGCAGCACGCGGTCGCCCGGCCGGGTGTGGCGCTGCAGCCGGGCGGCCAGCGTGCGCGCCGCGGCGTCGAGGCCGGCGTAGTCGAGCGCGCCGCTGACGTGCTCGCCGTCGTCGAGGTAGCTGAAGGCCGGCGCGTCGGCGTAGCCCGAGTCGGCCGAGGCGCGGTGGCGCACGACGTCGAGCAGCGTGGTCAGGGGCGGGTGGGGCAGGGACATGGCGATGCTTACCGGGAAGTCACGTTCGGGGGAGTCAGGCCGGGCCGCCCTGGGCGGCGGCCTCGCGGCGCACGCGCTCGGCCAGCCGGGCCGAGAACGCCGGGTAGACGATGGGCAGGTTGATGTAGTGCGTGAACGGCACGGTGCGGCGGTCGGCCGGCAGCTCGCGGCGCAGCCGCGGCAGTTCGAGCCAGTGCGCGCCGGGCCGGTAGTGGTGTTCCTGGTGGTAGCCGAGGTTGAAGGTCAGCAGGTTGTAGAGCCGGCCGTAGCTGCTGACCGAGTCGCGCTTCGGGTCGAACGGATCGCTGGCGCCCCAGTGCTGCAGGAAGTTCTCGGCCAGCCGCACGGTGTCGATCACGTAGGCGGTCGGCACGAAATAGAACAGGAAGAAGCGCCAGTCGATCGCGCACAGCAGCAGGCGGAAGCCGATCCAGGCCGCCAGGTCGAGCTTGGCCTCGCGCAGTTTGTGCGGCGCCTTGATCTTCTCGAAGATGCGCGTCGCCACCTCGATCTCCTTGGGCGCGGCGAAGGCGGCGATCTGCTCGGGCGTGCGGCGCTTGAGCAGGTAGAGCAGCACCAGGTACTTGAGCCCGAGCGACTCGACCACGTACTGGGCGAAGGCCAGCAGCTGCACGTGCAGCGGCCGGTTCAGGCCGAGGATGTCGAGGATCGAGGCCTCGTTCCACGAGCGGTGGGTGGCGTGGTGCACGCCGTGGCCGATGTTGTACGGCGTCTTGGGCGAGGCGGTCATCGAGAAGCCCATGCGCGTCAGCGTGTTGAGCCAGCGGAAGCGGAAGAACGGGGTGTGGAAGTGGTTGTGGTTGGCGCCGGCGTTCTGCAGCGAGATGGCGAACAGGACGGGGAACAGCGCCAGCAGCGCCCAGGCCGGCAGCTCGCGGTAGGCGAAGGCCAGCCAGACGAAGAAGCCGAGGTGCAGCGGGATCACGGCGAAGTTCAGCGCGTCCCAGCGCGAGTATTTGAAGAGCCGACTCGTGGTCATGCGATCGATCCTGGAAGGGTTGAGGGCGCCGTCAGGACGGCTGGCGCCGCCGCGGGCGCGGCAGCAGGCCGCGCAGGAAGCGCAGGTAGTGGTCGAGCAGGGCGGTCCACTGCGGCCGGCCGCCGTCGTCGTCGGCCAGGCCCAGCCGCAGGCCGGCCAGCGCGGCCGGGTCGGGCTGGCGGTGGCTGCCGAAGCAGATGTCCCAGAACTGGAAAGTGGTGGCGTAGTTGCTGCCGAAATGCGCTTCGTCGCGCGAGTGGTGGACGTGGTGCGAGGCCGGCGAGGCGAGGATGTAGCGGCCGAGCCAGCCCCAGTCGCCGGTCAGCCGCGAATGCTTGAGGCAGGTGTGGGCGATCGAGGCGCCCATCAGCGCCAGCAGGTAGAGCTTGGGCACCGGCAGCCAGGCCAGCGTGGCGGCGAACGCCACGGTGTAGAGCGCGGCTTCGAGCGGATGGAAGCGGAAGCGCGTCAGCACCGTCATCTCGCCGGCGCTATGGTGGTAGGCGTGCAGCGCCCACAGCGCCGGCACGGTGTGCGACCAGCGGTGCAGCCAGTAGAGCAGGAAGTCGTAGATGACGAACCAGGCCAGCGCGACCGCCAGCGGCGGGCCGGCGTCGGCCGGCTGGAGCGCGGCCCAGTGCTGCAGCGCTTGCCGGGCCGCCTCGGGCAGGCCCAGCAGCGCGAGCTGGCTCAGCGGCCAGCCGAGGCCCAGGCCGAGCAGCAGGAAAGTCCATAGGTCGTTGCGCACGCTGCCGCTGTCGCCGCGCAGCAGCGCGCGCAGCGACGAGCGCGGCCAGCCCAGGCAGGCGCATTCGAACAGCAGGATGGCGGCGGCCAGCGCGGCCGAGCCGAGGAAATCCTCGAGCGTGGCCGGCAAGGCGGCGAGATAGGCCGCGACCAGGCCGTTCCAGGCCGCGGCGATGAGGCCGAGCGGGTCTTGCATCACGCAAGCCCTCGCGCCGCGACGGCATGCGACGCGGCATCGGCGGCGCGCAGGGCGTGCGCGGCACCGGCATTGTGGTTGCCCATGGGTTTCCTCCCCGTGTGCTCGATGCTGCCTGCATCTTGTTGTCGGTCGCCGGTCGGGTTCGGACCCGCCGGCGCCGCCGCATCGTTCGCCCGTTGCGCGATCGATGCGGATGTTCATTCAGCACGGATTTGCGATGTAGGCGATCCGCCGGCGGGACTTGGCGCCCGTTGCGGCGGATCGTTCAGGTTCGGTCTGTGGTCGCTGTCGACTCCGTCGTGGTGATTGGATCGGCCGGCGCGCCGCTCAGCGCGCGGCGTCGAGCGTCTTGGCGCCGAACACGAAGGAGGCGGTCTTGATCCTGCCGTCGACCACCTGGTAGATCGCGGTCAGCTCGATGCGGCCGGGCCTTCGCCAGGGAAGGTGCGCACCACGTCCTCGTAGTCGATCACCATGTTGCCCATCACCGTGCGCTGGCGCAGATGGGCATGCAGATTGGGTTCGGCGAAGCGGCTGCGCGCGCGTTCGCGGATGGCGTCGATGCCGTCGGCCAGCAGCGTGGCCGGGTATTCGAACTGTTGCGCGTCGGGCGCGTAGGTGGCCAGCCAGCCGTCGAGGTCGTGCGCGTTGTAGGCGTCGAGCTGGCGCTGGATCACGGATTCCGGTCGGAGCGTATCGGTCATGGTCGTTCGATGAGGTTGGGGTCGTGAAAACCAACCGACCGCGAGTGGCCGGATGCGGCAGGGCTGCGCGAGGCATTCCGTTCTGGTGCGGATTCGTGGGGCCTGCGTCGCCGTGGGGTAGGGCGGTGAGGCCGCGGCGCGGTGGATCGCCGGGGCCCGACATCGCCTTTGCGCAGGCTGTGCTGCACTGCGCAATACTGATGTCATCGGCGAATTTAAGTGACCGGCTCGAGGCGTGTCAAATGACTAAAGTGCATGAAATTAACGATGCTTATGGCATTGATCGATATGCGGCCGATGCCGGTCCGGCGCCGTTTCAGGCCTCGCTGAACTGCAGCGAGGCCAGCTTGGCGTAGAGGCCGTCGGCGGCGACCAGCTCGGCATGGCTGCCCTGCTCGACCAGCCTGCCGCGATCGAGCACCAGGATGCGTTTGGCATGCTGCACCGTGGCCAGCCGGTGGGCGATCACCAGCGTGGTGCGGCCGGCCATCAGCGCGTCGAGCGCGGCCTGCACCATGCGTTCGCTCTGCGCGTCGAGCGCGCTGGTGGCCTCGTCGAGCAGCAGCAGCGGCGGGTTCTTCAGCATGGCGCGGGCGATCGCGATGCGCTGGCGCTGGCCGCCGCTCAGCCGTACGCCGCGCTCGCCAAGCTCGGTGTGGTAGCCGTCCGGCAGTGCCATGACGAAGTCATGGGCGAAGGCGGCGCGCGCGGCGTCCTCGACCTCGGCCGCGCTGGCCTCGGGCCGGCCGTAGCGGATGTTGTCGAACACGCTGCCGGAGAACAGCACCGCCTCCTGCGGCACCACGCCGATGCGCGCGCGCAGCTCCTCGAGCCGCAGCTCGCGTACCGGCACGCCGTCGAGCAGCAGCGCGCCCTGCTGCGGATCGTAGAAGCGCTGCAGCAGCTGGAACACGGTGGTCTTGCCGGCGCCGCTCGGGCCGACCAGGGCGACGGTCTCGCCGGGCTCGACCTCGAACGACAGCTGCTGCAGCGCCGGCGTGCCGGGCCGCGACGGGTAGGCGAAGCCGACCGCGTCGAGCCGCACGCGGCAACCGCCGTGGCTGTCGGGCGCGCGGGCCGCCGGCGAGGGCGAGACGATGGCGGGCTCGGTGTGCAGCAGCTCGACCAGCCGCTCGGTCGCGCCGGCCGCGCGCAAGAGGTCGCCGTAGACCTCGCTGAGCACCGCCGAGGCGCCGGCCAGCATGATCACGTAGACCACGGTCTGGCCGAGCTGGCCGGCGCTCATGCCGCCGCCGATCACCGCCTGGGCGCCCTGGTACAGCATCCACAGCAGCAGCGCCGAGGTGGCGATGGTGATGAAGCCGACCAGCGCCGAGCGCGAGGCGGTGCGCCGCACGGCGGTATGGAAGGCGTGCTCGGTCGAATCGGCGAAGCGGCGCGTTTCGCGCGGCTCGGCGGTGTAGCTCTGCACCACCGCGATCGCGTTGAGCACCTCGCCGGCGATCGCGCTCGAATCGGCGATGCGGTCCTGGCTGGCGCGCGACAGCCGCCGCACGCGCCGGCCGATCCAGACCGAGGGGACGACCACCAGGGCGAGGCCGGCCAGCACCAGCAGCATCATGCGCGGGTTGGTCCACACCAGCATCGCCAGCGCGCCGGCGCCCATGATCAGGTTGCGCAGACCCATCGACAGCGAGGTGCCGATCACGGTCTGCACCAGCGTGGTATCGGTGGTGAGCCGGCTCAGCACCTCGCCGGTCTGGGTGGTCTCGAAGAAGGCCGGGCTCTGCTTGAGGATGTGGCCGTAGAGCGCGTTGCGCAGGTCGGCGGTGATGCGCTCGCCGAGCCAGGTGACCAGGAAATAGCGCACCGCCGTGAACACGCCCATCGCCACGGTGACCGCGAACAGCATGAGGAAGTGGCCGCGCAGCGCGACCAGCCGCTCGCCGTGGCTGCCGCCGTCGCCGCTCAGCAGCCCCTGGTCGAGCAGGCCGCGCAGCGCGACCGGCAGCACCAGCGTCGCCGCGGCGGCCAGCAGCAGGAACAGCAGCGCCAGCGCGATGCGGGCGCGGTAGGGCCGCATATAGGGCAGCAGTCCGGCCAGTGCGGCGGGACGTCCGGGGGCGGGGGTTGCGGTTGCCATGTACGGGCCCGTTGTCGATGGAAGCGAGGCGCGCAATATAGCAGCAGGGCTGTGGGTCGAGCCGGGCGGCGGCGTCCGCGAGGGTTTCCCCGGCGGTCGGGCCGCGCCGGCCGCCGGCGCCCATCCTTGACTTCGATCAAGCCCTGCGCTGCCCGGAAGCCTAGATTGGCCGTCACGGCGACCGGTACGGGACCGGGCATTCCCAGGAGCAGGGACCATGAGCGAAAAAATGAAGGCGGCGGTCGTCCGCGAGTTCGGCAAGCCCTTGTCGATCGAGGAGGTCGACGTCCCCGAGGTACCGGCCGGCCAGGTGCTGGTGAAGGTGATGGCTTCCGGCGTCTGCCACACCGATCTGCACGCGGCCGACGGCGACTGGCCGGTCAAGCCGGCCTTGCCCTTCATTCCCGGCCACGAAGGCGCCGGCTACGTGGCCCGCGTCGGCGCCGGCGTCACCACGCTCAAGGAAGGCGACCGCGTCGGCGTGCCCTGGCTGCACACCGCCTGCGGCCACTGCGAGCACTGCATCACCGGCTGGGAGACGCTGTGCGACCACCAGCAGATGACCGGCTATTCGGTCAACGGCGGCTATGCCGAGTACGTGCTGGCCGATCCGGGCTACGTCGGCCACCTGCCGGCCAGCCTGGGCTTCGCCGCGGCCGCACCGGTGCTGTGCGCGGGCGTGACCGTCTACAAGGGTCTCAAGGTGCTCGACTGCAAGCCGGGCGACTGGGTGGCGATCTCCGGCATCGGCGGCCTGGGCCACATGGCGGTGCAGTACGCCCGCGCCATGGGCTTCCACGTCGCGGCGGTCGACGTCAGCGAGGACAAGCTGGCGCTGGCGCGCGCGCTGGGCGCCGACCTCGCGATCAATGCCAGCGCCACCGATCCGGCCGAGGTGCTGCAGCGCGAGCTGCGCGGCGTGCACGGTGCCCTGGTGACCGCCGTCTCGCGGCCGGCCTTCGCCCAGGCGCTGGCCATGCTGCACAAGCGCGGCACCATGTCGCTGGTCGGCCTGCCGCCGGGCAGCTTCGACCTGCCGATCTTCGACGTGGTGCTCAACGCCAAGACCGTGCGCGGCTCCATCGTCGGCACCCGCAAGGACCTGGAGGAGGCGCTGGCCTTCGCCGGCGAGGGCAAGGTGCAGGCGCACTACAGCACCGACCGGCTGGACCATATCAACGACATCTTCGCCCGCATGAAGGCCGGCCATATCGACGGCCGCGTGGTGCTGGAACTCTAGCCCGCCGGCGCTGCCGCAACCGCCGCGTTCGCCGCCCCTGCCCATGTCGCTTCCCTCGCCCGAACCGCACATCCTGGCCGCCTTCGCCACCAGCCTGGCCCTGGGCCTGCTGATCGGCCTGGAGCGCGAGCGCAGTCCCGCCGCGCTGGCCGGGCTGCGCACCTTCGCCCTGGTCGCGCTGCTGGGCACGGTCTGCGGCCTGCTGGCGCAGGCGCTGGGCAGCAGCTGGATCGTGGCGGCCGGCATGCTGTGCGCGGCGCTGGCCATCGTCGCCGCCTACCTGGCGCGGCCGGCCGCCGACGGCGATCCCGGCACCACCACCGAGGTCGCGCTGGTGCTGTGCTATGCGCTGGGCGTGCTGTGCTGGCTGGGCCAGCTCGAGCTGGCCACCATGCTCGGCATCACCGTGACCCTGCTGCTGCATTTCAAGGCCGAGCTGGCCGGGCTGGCGCGCCGGCTGGAGCCGGAAGAGCTGCGCTCGATGCTGCAGTTCGCGGTGCTCAGCCTGGTGGTCCTGCCGCTGCTGCCCGACCGCGACTACGGCCCCTACGCCGCGTTCAACCCGTATCGGACCTGGCTGCTGGTGGTGCTGATCTCCGGCGTCGGGCTGGTCGGCTACCTGGCGCTGCGCCTGTTCGGCCAGCAGGCCGGCACCCGTGTCGCCGGCCTCTTGGGCGGCCTGGTGTCGAGCACCGCGACCACGCTGCTGTACGCGCGCCTGGCCGGCCGCAAGGAGGCGCCGCTCCGGCCGGCCGCGCGGGTGACCGTGCTGGCCAACCTGGTGGTGCCGCTCCGGCTGGCGCTGATCGCCGCGGTGACGGCGCCCGCGCTGGCCGGCCCGCTGGCGGCCGTGCTCGGCTGCGGCGCGCTGGCCGGACTCCTGTCGGCCCTGCCGCTCTTGCGCGGGCCGGTCGAGCCGGTCCATCCCCCCGCCGCGGGCAACCCGGTTGAGCTGCCGGCCGCGCTCGGCTTCGCGGCGTTCTACGGCGCGGTCCTGCTGGCGGTGGCCTGGCTGACCGACCGCGCCGGCCAGGGCGGGCTCTACCTGGCCGCCCTGATCTCGGGCACCACCGACGTGGATGCCGTCACGCTGTCCGGCCTGCGCATGCACGCACTGGGCCGGCAGTCCGCCGACGCGGTGCTGGCCGCGGTGGTGCTGGCGCTGGCGGCCAATACCGCGGCCAAGCTGGCGATCGCCTTCGTTCTCGGCGGCGGCGGCTTCGGCCGGCGCGTGGCCGGGCCGCTGGCGGCGACGGTCGCCGGCTGCGCGGCGGCGCTGTGGTGGCGCTCGGCCTGAGCCAGATCAAGAAACGCGGCACGGCGCCGCGCTATGGTCGGGCTGGTCCGCCATCCCGCCAGGAGCCCCACCCATGAGTATCCGCAATCTCGACCGGATGTTCCGTCCCGCCTCGGTCGCCGTGATCGGCGCCTCGGCGCGGCCGCGCAGCGTGGGCGCGACGGTGCTGGCCAACCTGCAGGCCGGCGGCTTCGCCGGCCGCATCATGCCGGTCAACCCCAAGTACGGCGAACTGGCCGGCCTGCCGGTCCATCGCGACGTCGCCAGCCTGCCCGAGCCGCCCGACCTGGCGGTGATCTGCACCCCACCGGCCACGGTGCCGGGCCTGATCGCCGAGCTCGGCGCCGCCGGCTGCCGCGCCGCCGTGGTGCTGACCGCCGGGCTCGGCTCGCCGCGGCAGCGCGACAGCCTGGCCGCGGCCATGCTGGCGGCGGCCCGGCCCCACCTGCTGCGCATCCTCGGCCCCAACTGCGTCGGGCTGCTGGTGCCCGGCCTCGGCCTGAACGCCAGCTTCGCCCACGCCGGCGCGCCGGCCGGCCGGCTGGCCTTCGTCTCGCAGTCGGGCGCGCTGACCACCGCGGTGCTGGACTGGGCCCGCTCGCGCCAGATCGGCTTTTCCCATTTCGTCTCGCTGGGCGACTGCGCCGACGTGGACTTCGGCGACCTGCTCGACTACCTGGCGGCCGATCCGGACACCGGCGCCATCCTGCTCTACGCCGAAGCGGTGCGCGATGCCCGCAAGTTCATGTCGGCGGCGCGCGCCGCCGCCCGCAGCAAGCCGGTCCTGCTGGTCAAGGCCGGCCGCGGCGAATCGGGCGCCCGTGCCGCGCATTCCCATACCGGCGCGCTGGCGGGCGCCGACGCGGTCTACGACGCGGCCATCCGGCGCGCCGGCATGCTGCGCGTGCACACCACCGAGGAACTGTTCGACGCGGCCGAGACGCTGGCGCGCTGCAAGCCGCTGGCCGGCGAGCGGCTGGCGGTGCTGACCAACGGCGGCGGCGCCGGCGTGCTGGCGGCCGACGCGCTCGAGCTCGGCGGCGGCAGGCTGGCCGCGCTGGCGGCCCGGAGCCTGCTCCGGCTCGACGCCGCGCTGCCGGCGGCCTGGTCGCACGGCAACCCGGTCGACCTGGTCGGCGACGCGCCGGTGCCGCGCTACCTGGCCGCGCTGGACGTCCTGCTGGCGGACCCGGGCTGCGACGCCGTCCTGTTCATCCACGCCCCGACCGCCATCGTCGACAGCGACGAGATCGCCCGGGCCGTGGTGCCGGCGCTCGCCGCCGCGCCAAGCCGGTGCTGGCCTGCTGGCTCGGCGGCGACGCGGTGCGGGCGGCGCGGTGCGGGCGGCGCGGGCGCGCTGCCGCGCCGCCGGGGTGCCGACCTACGACACGCCGGAGCAGGCGGTGCGGGCCTTCCTGCAGCGGCTCGCCTACCAGCGCAACCAGGCCCTGCTGCTGGAGACGCCGCCGGTCGGCGGCGAAACGGCGCCGGACCGGGCCGCCGCGCAGGCGGTGATCGCCGCGGCGCTGGCCGACGGCCGCAGCATGCTGGACGAGGCCGAGGCCAAGGCGGTACTGGCCGCCTACGGCATCGCGGTGGTGCCGACGCGCCAGGCCGCCACCCCGGAGCAGGTGGCGCAGGCCGCGGCCGGTTTCGCGCCGCCGCTGGCGCTGAAGATCCGCTCGCCCGATCTCAGCCACAAGTCCGACGTCGGCGGCGTGATCCTCGACCTGCCGACCCCGGCAGCCGCCGCCGAGGCCGCCGCCGCCATGCGGGCCAGGCTGGCGGCGAGCCATCCCCATGCCCGCCTGGACGGCTTCACCGTGCAGCCGATGCATCGCCGCGAGGGGGCGGTCGAGCTGATCGTCGGCGCCAGCTGCGACGCGGTGTTCGGCCCGACCCTGCTGTTCGGCCAGGGCGGCGTGGCGGTGGAGCTGATCGGCGACCGCGCCGTCGGCCTGCCGCCGCTGAACCGCTCGCTGGCCCGCGAAATGATGGGGCGGACCCGGGTCGACCGCCTGCTCGACGGCTTCCGCAGCCGGCCCGCGGTCGACCGGGCGGCGATCGAACGGGTGCTGGTGGCGGTCTCGCAACTGGTCTGCGAACTGCCCGGCGTGATGGAGCTCGACATCAACCCGCTGCTGGCCGGTGCCGATGGCGCGGTGGCGCTCGACGCGCGCATCGTGGTGACCCAGGCCGCCGGCCCTGGCCACGCCCGCCTGGCGATCCGGCCCTATCCGGCCGAGGAGGAGCGCTGGCTGGACTGGCACGGCGAGCCGGTGCTGCTGCGGCCGATCCGGCCCGAGGACGAGCCGGCGCACCGCGAATTCTTCGAATCGTTGAGCCCGGCCGACATCCGGGCGCGTTTCTTCGCCGCGGTACGGCCGGCGCACGACCAGCTGGCCCGCTTCACCCAGATCGACTACGAGCGCGAGATGGCCTTCGTGGCGGTGCGCCGCGATGCCGACGGCCGGACCCGGACGCTGGGCGTGGCCCGCGCGGTCAGCGACCCGGACAACCTGGTGGCGGAATTCGCCGTGGTGGTGCGCTCGGACCTGAAGCGGCGCGGCCTGGGTCGGGCGCTGCTGACGCGGCTGGTCGAATACTGCAGGGGCCGCGGCACCGGCACGCTGTTCGGCCAGACCCTGGCCGGCAACCTGGCGATGCGGCGGCTGGCCGAATCGCTGGGCTTCGAGGCCGGGCCTTGCGCCGATCCGGAATTGATCGAATTGCGGCTACGGCTGGCGCCGCCCCGCTAGGCCGCCGGCCGGCCGCGGCACCGGCCTGGCGGGTCGGCGGCCCGGCCTGCTCAGGCCGGGGGCAGCGCCCTGGCCAGCAGCGGCATCACGTCGATCGCGTTGCTCGGATGCGCGATGGTATTGCAGCTGACCACCCCGGCCGTGTCGGCCGAGCGCAGCCGGGCCCACGCCTCGCCGGCCAGGACCGGGTGGATCGCGACGCACAGCGGCGGCGGCAGGCCGGCGGCGCGCAGGCGCTCGATGGCGGCCAGCATGGTGCTGCCGGTGGAGAGGATGTCGTCGAGCAGCACCGGCGTCCGTCCGTGCCAGTCGCCGTCGCCCAGCGGCGAGACCGTGACGTCGGCGTCGCCGTCGCGCCGTTTCTCCAGCGCCCGGAACGGCGCATCCAGCCGCTGGGCCACGTCGCCGATCCATTGCTCGCTCTCGCTGTCCGGCCCGATCAGCAGCGGGCGTTCGACCCGGGCGGCGATCCAGTCGGCGACGGCGGGCGCGGCCGGCACGCGGACGGCCGGGATGTCGAACAGCGCGTCGAGCGAGGGATAGCGGTGCAGGTGCGGGTCGACCGTCGCCACGAAGTCGAAATGCCGCGCCAGCACCCGGCAGAAGGTGCGCGCGCTGATGGCCTGGCCCGGCGCGAAGCGGGCGTCCTGGCGCAGGTAGGCCAGGTAGGGCGCCGCCAGGCCGACCTCCAGCGCGCCCAGCTCCCGCGCCGCGTCGGCGGCGAACAGCAGCGGGGCGAGCTTTTCGTCGGGGCGGTCGAGGCTGCAGAGCAGCACGACGCGGCAGCCGAGCAATCCGGCCGGCAGGGTGACCCGCGTCTCGCCATCGGGAAAGCGGTGCAGTTGGACCGCCGCGGTCCGGCAGCCGGCGGCCTGGGCCAGGGCGGCGCCGGCGGCCTCGTTGCCGGGCAGGGTCAGCAGGAGGGTGCTGGGCATGTCGGTTCTCCCAATGCGATGGCGGTCAGGTTTTCGCGGGCGTAGGCCAGCGCGTAGCGCAGCTCGCCCGGCGCCTCGGCGTGCAGGGTGTAGAGCGGCTGGCCGGCCTCGACCGCGTCGTCCAGCCTGACGTGCAGGTCCAGCCCGGCCGCCGGCGACTGCGGCGCGCCGGCCAGCTTGGCGATGCGGGCCAGGACGCGGTTGTCGATCGCGCTCACCCGGCCGGGCGCCGGCGCCGTCATGGTCTCGGTCAACGGCGCGCGCGGCAGCGTCCGCATGCCGCCCTGCGCCTCGCAGATCGCCTGGAAGCGCTGCCAGGCCTGGCCGCCGTCGAGCAGCTCGGTGGCGCGAACCAGGCCCAGGCCGGTCGCCGCCGCGCCCCCCATCTCGAGGATGCGGCCGGCCAGCAGCAGCGCGCGTTCGCGCAGGTCCGCCGGCGCGGTCGGCTCGCCCCGCAGCACCTGCAGCACGTCGCGTGCCTCCAGCGCCGGCCCGATGCCGCGGCCGACCGGCTGGCGGCCGTCGGTCACGGCGATGTCGACCTCGAGCCCGAGCTGCTGGCCGACCGCGCGCAGGCGGGCGGCCAGCCGGCCGGCGCCCGCGGCGTCGCGCACCTTGGCGGTCGGGCCGACCGGCAGGTCGAGCAGCACGCGTTCGGCACCGGCCGCCAGTTTCTTGGACAGGATGGAGGCCACCATCAGGCCGTCGCTGTCCAGGCCCAGCGGCCGCTCGATGCGGATCAGCACGTCGTCGGCCGGGCTCAGCCGCATCGCGCCGCCCCATACGACGCAGCCGCCGGTACGCTCCACCACCCGGCGGATGGCGGCCGAGTCGAGTTCGACCGGCGCCAGCACCTCCATGGTGTCGGCCGTGCCGGCCGGCGAGGTGATGGCGCGCGACGAGGTCTTGGGCATCAAGAGGCCGGCGGCGGCGGCGATGGCGACGACGATGGGCGTGGTGCGGTTGCCGGGCAGGCCGCCGACGCAGTGCTTGTCCATCACCGGGTGGCGCGACCAGCTCAGCCGCTCGCCGGCCTGGACCATGGCGCGGGTCAGCGCCAGCGATTCGGCCAGGTCCAGCTTGTCGCCGGCGCAAGCCGACACCAGCGCCGCCAGGTGCAGGTCCGACAGCCGGCCTGAGACCGCGTCGGCGACCAGGCCGGCGAACTGGTCCTCGTCGAGCCGCTGGCCGTAGATCTTGGCGCGCAGGGCGCTCTCGGAGCGCAGCACCGGCAGGTGCGACAGGCTCAGCGGCTCGCCCGCGCGCAGCTCGAGGGCATGCTGCGCCGCCAGGCTCAGCGCGGCCTCGCCCAGCCCGAGCAGGTCGCCGTGCACCATGTGCAGCGTGGCGACCAGGCTGCGGCCGTTGGCCGCCACCGTCAGCCGGGTCTGCGCCTCGTAACCCTCGGCGCGGCAGACGTGGCAGCCGGCGTTGACGTAGACCGCGTGCTCGTGTCCGCCGTCGATGCCGAGCGGGCGCAGGCGCAGCGTGGCGGCCGTCATGCGTTCAGCTCGACGGACTGCAGGTAATCGGGCACGCAGACCGGCCAACCCAGCTCGTCGGCGATGCGGCGGCGCAGGACGTCGGCCGCGTCCGGCTCGCCGTGCACCACGAAGGTCTGCCGCGGCGGGGCGACGAAGCCGCGCAGCCATTCGAGGATCTCGTCGGCATCGGCGTGGGCCGAGAGGCTGGACAGGCATTCGACGCCGGCGTGCACCGGCACGTCCTCGCCGTGGATGCGCACCTGCCGCGCGCCGCCCAGGATGGCCGCGCCGCGCGTGCCGCCGGCCTGGTAGCCGGAAAACACGATGGTGTTGCGCGGGTCCGGCGCGAAGGCCTTGAGGTGGTGCAGCACCCGGCCGCCGGTGGCCATGCCGCTGGCGGCCAGGATGATCATCGGGCCGCGCTGCCGGTTCAGCGCCTTCGATTCCTCGGCCGACTGCACCGCGATGGCCGAGCGGCACATCGCCTCGCACTGCGCGCGGTCGAGCCGGTGCTCGCCCTGGTGGCGCACGAAGATCTCGGTGGCGTCGAGCGCCATCGGACTGTTGAGGTAGACCGGCACCTGCGGGATCTCGCCCTCGGCGCGCAGCCGGTGGATCAGGTAGAGCAGGCTCTGGGCGCGGCCGACGGCGAAGGTCGGGATCAGCACCACGCCCGATTGCGCGACGGTGCGGCGGATGATGCGGCCCAGTTGCGCCTGCGCGTCCTCCGGCGCGTGCCGGCGGTTGCCGTAGGTCGATTCGACCAGCAGCCAGTCGGCCCGGCCCGGGCTGACCGGCGGCTTCATCACCGGGTCGTGCGGACGGCCCAGGTCGCCCGAGAACACGATGCGGCGGCCGCCGAACGAGATTTCCGCCATCGCCGCGCCCAGGATGTGGCCGGCCGGGCGCAGGCGCAGGCCGATGCCCGGCCCGAGCGGCAGGTCGCGCTCGAAGTCGCCCGGCACCAGCCGCTGCAGGCAGGCGTAGGCATCGGCCTCGGTATACAGCGGCAGCGCGGGGTCGTGGCGGCTGAAGCTGCGGCGGTTGGCGTAGTTCGCCTCTTCCTCCTGCAGCCGGCCGCTGTCGGGCAGCAGCACCCCGCACAGCTCGGCGGTGCCGGCGGTGCAGTAGACCGGCCCGCGGAAACCGTCGCGCACCAGGAGCGGCAGGTAGCCGCTGTGGTCGAGGTGGGCGTGGGTGAGCACCACCGCGTCGATGCTGGCCGGCTCGACCGGCAGCGGTGCGCGGTTGCGCAGGCGCAGCATCTTCCAGCCCTGGAACAGGCCGCAGTCGACCAGCACGCGCAGGCCGCCGACCTCGAGCAGGTATTTCGATCCGGTCACCGTGCCGGTGCCGCCTAGGAATTGCAGTCGCATGGTGCAGGGCCTCCTCCTGGGTCGTTGCCCGAGTATCCGGCGTCCGCCCGCGCGGTCCTTGCGCAGGATCAAGCCTGCTGCGCGCTGCGGCCGGCAGTGGATGGCCGGCGACCGCGGCCGGACGGCCGCCGGCGGCGGACGGAAAGTTGATGCGGATCAACGGGCTGGCGCAGGCGGCCGGTAGAGTCGCTGCATGTCCGGCGCGGAACGGCCGGACCGGATCGTCGGGACGCACACCGGCCACGAGGAGATTCGGATCATGAGCACACCAGACCTGTCCGCCTGGGAGACCGCGGCCCGCGAGTTCCCGCACGCCAGCGGCTTCGGCGAGCAGATGCGCTTCCTGCTGCGCTACGCGACGCTCGCGCCGTCGAGCCACAACACGCAGCCGTGGCGCTTCAAGCTGGACGACGAGAGCCTGTCGCTGCTTGCGGACCGCACGCGGTCGCTGCCGGTCTGCGACCCCTACGACCGCGAGCTGATCATCAGCTGCGGCGCGGCCCTGATGAACCTGCGGGTGGCGTTCGCCCACTTCGGCTGCGGCGTCCAGATCGACACCTTCCCGTTCAAGGTCGAGCCCGACGTCCTCGCGCTGATGCAGCCCAATCCGTGCGCGCACCAGCCGGCGGCGCTGGCGCCGCTGTTCCCCGAGATCACCCGCCGCGCCACCGACCGGCGCCGCTATGCCGACGAAGCGCTGCCGGCCGCGCTGCGCGCCCAGTTGCTGCAGGCCGCGGGCGAGGAGGGCGTGGCGCTGAGCTTCGTCGACCAGCTCGAGCCGCGCCGCCACCTGGCCGAGCTGGTCGCGCGCGGCGACGAGATCCAGTTCGCCGATCCGGCGTTCCGCCAGGAACTGGCCCGCTGGCTGCACGGCAGCCGCGCGCAGGACGGCATGCCGGCCTATGCGGCGGGCTCCGGCGCGCTGCTGGATGCGGCGGCGCCGATCGCCGGGCTGATCGTGCGCACCTTCGACATGGGCGAGAACGTCGCCGCCTCGCACGAGAACTTGGTCCGCCACTCGCCGACGCTGGCCTGCATCTCGACGGAAATGGACGACGTCCAGGCCTGGCTCGCCACCGGGCAGGCGCTGCAGCGCATCCTGCTCACGGCCTGCGCCGCCGGCTTCGACGCGTCCTTCCTCAACCAGCCGATCGAGGTCGAATCGCTGCGCGGCCGGTTGCAGGCCGCGGTCGGCGGCGCGGCGTTCCCGCAGATCCTGCTGCGCATCGGCCGGGCCGAGCGGCGGACCCATACGCCGCGCCGGCCGGTGGAAGACGTGCTCGGCTGAGCGCGCGGGCGGGATCGTCCCGCCCGCACGATTCTCCGGCAACGCGAACGTCCGCCGCAGGCCAGGTCCGGCCTGTGGCGGATCGCCGGTCCCGATCGCATTCTCCCGACCTTCTCCCGACCTTCTCCCGACCTTCTCCCGACCTTCTCCCGACCTTCTCCCGACCTTCTCCCGATCGAATTCCCCCGCCCGGCCCCCCGGGGCCGTCGCCCTTGCGCCCCGGCCAGACCTCGGCCGCGGCGCCGCGGGGGCGGCGTACCCGTCCCGCCTTCCGGGCTCGCCCCGGCCCGTCCCCGATTCGCCCAGTGCACGCCGCCTCAGCGGATGCGGCCGCGGTCCTTGCGCCCCAGCCAGACGGCGCCGAACCAGGTCGGCAGCAGCGGCAGCGCGGCGATCGCGGCCTGTGCGGCCGAGAGCGGCGCGAAGCCGAACGCGGTGCGCAGCGGCGGCACGGCGTGGACCAAGGCCAGCGCGGCCAGCGTCGCGCCGACGACGGCGGCCAGCGCCGGCGTGGGGCGGCCGGCGCTGCGGACGCCGAGGATCAGGCCGAGATTGGCGCACACGATCGCGGTGAAGCCCGCGGCCCGCGCCGCTTCCGCCCCGGCGCCCAGCGCGAGGATTGCCGCATAGCCGGCGAGCGTCCACAGCGCGGCGCCCGCGCCGGCGCCCAGCGCGAGCCGCCAGGCCCGCGGTGACAGCAGCCGTTCCGAACGGAGGCGCGGCCGCCGCCGCATGGTGTGCGCATCGCCGGGCTCGGACTCGAAGGCGATGGAACAGGCCGGGCCGATCACCAGTTCGAGGAAGGCGATGTGCAGCGGCAGCAGGACCGGCGGCAGGCTCAGCAACGCCGGCACGAAGGCGAGCGCGATGGTCGGCAGGTGGACGGCCAGCGTGTAGACCACGGCCCGCGCCAGGTTGTCGTAGATGCGGCGCCCGTGCGCGACGGCGCCGGCGATGGCGCCGAAGTCGTCCTCCACCGCCACCAGCGAAGCCGCCTCGCGCGCCACGTCGGTGCCGCGCCGGCCCATGGCGATGCCGATGTGCGCCGCCTTGAGGGCCGGCGCGTCGTTCACGCCGTCGCCGGTCATCGCCACCACCTCGCCGCGGGCCGCGAGCGCCTCGACCAGCCTCAGCTTCTGCTGCGGATCGAGGCGGGCGAACACCCGCGTGGCGGCCAGTTGCCGCGCCAGCGCCGCGGCATCGAGGCCGTCGATCGCGCTGCCGGTGAGCACGCCGTCGGTGTCGATCCCCGCCTGCGCCGCGATGGCGCGGGCGGTGACCGGATGGTCGCCGGTGATCATGTAGACCGCGATGCCGGCCTCGCGGCAGCGGGCCACGGCGGCTGGCACCTCGGGCCGGATCGGGTCGGCCAGGCCGATCAGGCCGTGCAGGCGGAAGGAGAAATCGTGCTGGTCGTCCGGCCAGTCCTGCCCGTCCTGCTCGGCGCGCGCGACCGCCAGCACGCGCAGGCCGCGCGCCGCCATCGCGTCGGCATGCCGCATCAGCTGGCCGGCCTCGGCCGGCGGCAGGTGGCACAGCGCGGCGATGGCCTCGGGCGCGCCCTTGGCCGCGACCGGGTGCCGCGACGCCGCCTCGTCGCCCGACCAGCCGTGGGACATGGCGCGCAGCGCCGGCGTCAGCTCGTATTCGCGGATCAGCGCCCAGTCCGGGTGGAGATGTTCCGTCCCGGCGAGATAGCGCTCGGCCAGGTGGTGGAAGGCGCGCTCCATCGGGTCGGTCGGCACCCGCGCGCTGGCCAGCACGGCGTACTCGACCAGCAGGTGGAAGTCTTCCGGCAGCTCGCCGACCGGGGCCGGGCCGTCCAGGTCCAGCCGGGCCTCGCCGACTTGCAGCGCCGCGACGGCCATGCGGTTCTCGGTGAGCGTGCCGGTCTTGTCGACGCACAGCGCGGTGACCCGGCCCAGCGTCTCGATGGCCTGCAGATGGCGCGTCAGCACGCCGGCGCGCGCCATGCGGCGGGCGCCCAGCGCCAGGAACACGGTCATGATGACGGGCAGCTCGTGCGGCAGGATCGCCATGGCCAGCGCGATGCCGGCCAGCACCGCGGTCAGCGCGTCGGCGCCGCGCAGCTGCGCGGCCACCGCGATCAGCAGCGACAGCGCGCCGGCGCCCCAGGCCAGGCGGCGGGTCAGCCGGACCAGCTCGGTCTGCAGGGGGAGGGCGGGCGCTCGACGGTGTCCAGCGCCCGTCCGATCCGGCCGAAGGCGGTGCGCGACCCGGTCGCGGTGACGCGCAGCCAGCCCTGGCCGGCGGTGACCAGCGTTCCGGCGTAGGCCAGGCCGACCGGCTCGCCGCTTGCGCCGTCCGCGGCGCGCTTGGCGACCGGCAGCGATTCGCCCGACAGCAGCGATTCGTCGACGGCCAGGTTGTGCGCCTGGATCAGCCGGCCGTCGGCCACGATCCGGCTGCCCTCGTCGAGCAGCACCATGTCGCCGGCCACCACCTGCGGGCCGGGGATGCGGACCGGCCGGCCGTCGCGGATGGCCAGCGCATGCGGACTGGACAGCTCGCGCAGCGCCTCCAGCGCGTGTTCGGTGCGGCGCTGCTGCAGCGCGGCGGCGAGGATGATGATCGCGACGAAGCCGAGCAGCGCGGCCGCCTCCAGCCGATCGCCGAGCACCAGGTAGATCGAGCCGGCGCCCAGCAGGAGCAGGAACATCGGGTCGCGCACGATCTCCAGCAGGGTGCGTCCCCACGACCGGCGCCGTTCCGCCGCCAGCAGGTTCGGCCCGTCGGCGGCCAGCCGCGCCGCCGCCTCGGCGCTCGTCAGGCCCTCGGGCCATTGCGGGTGTTCAGCCAAGTCTTCTCTCCCGTCGTCCGGCGGCGGCCGGCCGCGGCGGCTCGGCCGGCGACGGCGGCGCGCAGCCGGCCTATCCGGTCCCGACCTTAATCCGGCCGCCGCCGCCGGCGCTTGACCGGCATCAACGGAACCGGCGGCGCCGCTCCGGCGCGCAGCCGGCCGGCGCCGTTCACCGCGGCAGCGCGGGTTGCCAGTGCCCGTAGCCGCCGCCGCCCTGCGCCTTGACCCGGTACATCGCCTCGTCGGCCCGCTCCAGCAGCAGTTCGGCGCAGTCGCCGTCGCGCGGATACAGGCTGATGCCGATGCTGGCGTGGGTCTGCACCGGGTGGTGATCGAAGGCGAAGGGCTGGCCGACGGCCGCCACCAGCTGCCTGGCCACGCTGTCGACGTCGGCGGCGTTCGCCAGGTCGGTCACCAGCACGGTGAATTCGTCGCCGCCCAGCCGTGCCACTAGGTCCGACTTGCGCACCGCGCCCGTCAGCCGCTCGGCCACCGACACCAGCAGCCGGTCGCCGATCGCGTGGCCCAGCGTGTCGTTCACCGCCTTGAAGCGGTCGAGGTCGAGGAACATCACCGCCAGCATGCCGCCCTGCCGTGCCGCAGCGGCGATGGCGCGGTTCAGCCGGTCGACGAAGTGCAGCCGGTTGGGCAGCCCGGTCAGGCTGTCGTGATAGGCGAGGTGCTCCATCTTCTCGCGCTCGCCCTGCTGCGCGCTCAGGTCGTGCTGGATCGCGATGAAGTGGGTGATGGCGCCGCTGTCGTCGAACAGCGGGGTGATCAGCTGGCTCACGGTATAGCGCCGGCCTTGCTTGTCGCGCTCGATCAGCTCGCCCTGCCACGGCTGGCCGGCCAGGATGGTGTCCCACAGCCCGCGGTAGAAGTCCGCTTCGTGCTCGCCCGAGTGCAGCAGCGCCGGCGTCTGGCCCAGCAGCTCCGCCTCGTCGTAGCCGCTCAGCCGGCACAGCGCCTGGTTGACCCAGACGATGCGCCCTTGGCGATCGGCGATCATGACGGCGTTGGCCGCCCGGGTGAAAGCCCGCATCAACAGTTCCTGCTGCTTGCGCTCCATGAACATCTTTCGCATGACTGCCCCGAACCGGCCGTGCGGCGCGGCATTCGCGGCCGCCCGGTAACGGTTGCGGGGTTCCTCGGTCTCCTGGTCCGTTCTGTCTGTTGTCCACCGTGCCGCCGGTCGCACGCCGGCCGGGCTCGGATACTGGGTATTGTGCGCGGGTCGGGGCATGGTGATTCTGATCCATGACAAGAAATATAAAAAATATCGGGCGATGTTCCGGGTGACTCCGTCCATGCCCGGGCAGGACGGAGCCGCCGCCGGAGGCGGGCGGCAAAAGGCCCCGGCGCCGCATCGCGAAGCCAGGGCCTGTCTTCGGTCGGCTGCCGCGCTAGAGCTGGTAGGCGAGCACCATGCGCTGCATGGTGGCGGCCAGTTCCTGCAGCCGGGTCGACAGCTCGGTGCTGCGCTCGGCGGCGCGGCTGTTCTCTTCCGACATCTGCGCCACCCGCTCGACCTGGCCGGCGATCGCGTTGCTGGCGGTGCTCTGCTCGCGCAGGGCATCGGCGATCTCGCACACCAGGGTGCTGTTCTGGGTCGACACCACCGCGATCTGCTGGATCGCGTCGCGCGTCGAGCCGCCCTCGCTCACGCCGGCCCGCACCGAGTCGACGGCGCGCGCCATGCGGTCCGACACGCTGCTCGAACGGTTCTGGATGTCCAGGACCATGGCGGCGATCTCCTGGGTCGACAGCGCGGTGCGTTCGGCCAGCTTGCGCACCTCGTCGGCCACCACCGCGAAGCCGCGGCCCTGCTCGCCGGCACGGGCCGCTTCGATCGCGGCATTGAGCGCCAGCAGGTTGGTCTGGTCGGCCACTTCCTTGATCACGCCGACCACCGTGCCGATCTTGCGGCCGCTTTCCTCGAGCTGGATCAGTTCCTGCGCGGCGCTGTCGACTTCGCTGGCGATGGCGTCGATCCGGCCGACGGTGCGCTGCACCGAGCTGTCGCCGACCAGGGCCTGCTCGCCGGCCGAGCGGCTCAGGCTGCTGGCCTCGCTTGTGCGCTCCGAGACGTGGCTGATGCTGACGGTGACCTGCTCGACGTTGGCGGCCATGGCGGCCGCGGCGTCGGCCTGCGACATCGAGCTGATCCGCACCTGCTCGGCGGCGGATGCCAGCTCCTCCGAGGCCGAGGCCAGCTCGGTCACGTCCTTGCGGATGGTGCCGAAGCCGTCGCGCAGCCGCTCGATCAGGCTGTTGAAGGTGCGCAGCAGGTTGGACAGCTCGTCTTGGCCGGTCACCTCGATGCTCCTGGAGAAATCGAGTTCGCGGACGACGCGGCTCACCTCCTGGTTGGCGCGGTTGGCGGTGCCGACCACCTTGCGATAAGTGGCGAAGGCTGCGATGGCCAAGACCGCGCTGGTCAGGACGCTCACGACGAGCATCTCGATCAGCGTCGAACGGTAGTTGCCGGCCGCCTCTTCGACATACCGGTCGGTCAGCTTCTGGTTGTAATCGCCATGGGCCTGGAGCGCGTCGATCGCCTTGAGCCCCAGCGGCCGCAGCGTTGCCGTGGCGCGCATCGCGCCGTCCCGATCGTTGGCGCGGGACAGCTCCAGGAGCTTGGGCAGGTCGGCCATATAGGCATCGACGGCGGCATGGTCCGCCGTCAGCATGCGGCGATCTTCCTCATCGCTGACCAGCGATTCATAGCTCTGCAGGGTCTGGGCCAGCTCGGTCCGGTACCGCTCGAGCTGGCCTTCGATCTCGGCCTTGTCTTGTGGTGCATCGGCGAGGATGTGGTAGAGCAGGCTGACGCGGATGCGGGAAAAGACGAGCGTGGCGTCATTGAGCTTGTCGATGCTGGGAATGAAGTTGTGGTCCAGCTCGCTGAGGTACTGGTTGGCCCGGTTCAACTGGTAAAGGCCGAGGCCGGCCGCCAGCCAGAGTCCGGCCATGGCGACGGCGATCAACAGCAGCAGGCGGTGGGAGATGCGTTGGAACATGATGGGCTCCTCGTTGGGGGTCGGTTGACGGTGCCCATGCTGGACCGTCGCGACCGCCCTGCCAGCTCGGAGCGCTACTAGCTAGGGTTCCGCCCGGCATTGGCGCGGCCGGCATAGGTCGGGCGACGGCGACGGCGACGGGAGCCGGGATGCCGGCCGTCCGGCCCGACACGCAAGTCATTGATTTGAATATCTTGAAATTCGAATGTTCGAATCGCGAGGCTGCGGCGCCTCCTCCCGATCGCGCGTCGGCGATCCCAGCCCCGCCGATGCGGCGAAACCAAGGCAGGCATCGCCCGGACGGCCGGCGGCCCGGCCCCGCCTCGGCAATCTCCCGGGCTCCGACCCGTGTTCACCCTAGCTTCCCCGCCGCGAAGCCGGCGCTAGAGTCTCGATTGGCCGGCGAAACCGCCCGCCGCGGGAGGCGACCGAGCCGCCCCGTACCGGCAGCCGCCGGCACGCCACTCCTGCTTGACCGTGGTCAACGGCCAGCCTCGGAGGATTCGCCATGATGAAGACGTCGCCGACCGGAGCGGGGCCCATGAAGCAAGCCAGCGATTTCAGCGTCAAGCACCACTTCCTGCGCAGCGGCGTGCTGCAGATCGTGCTGGTCGCGCTCCTGTTCGGCTTCCTCGGCGTCCGTTTCCAGCGTGTGCTGGCGACCGAGGAGCAAGCCGACCGGCTGCGTCCCTACCCGCGGCTGGCCAGCGATCTGCGCTACCACGTCGCCCAGATGCAGCAGGCGGTGACCGCCGCGGTCGGCTCGCGCGACGGCCTGGGAGGCGCCGCGGCCCACCGCCAATATGCCGCCGCCAGCGAAAAGCTCCGCCAACTGGGCGAAGCGCTGCCCGAATACCGTGGCGAAATCGATGCGCTGAAAGCCGGACTGGCACGGCTCGACCGGCTCGGCGCGCGCGTCGCCCACGCCTACGAAGCCGGCGACCGCGATGCCGGCCTGCGCCTGCTCCGCGCGCCGCAGCAGGGCTTCGACGCCGCCGCCGCCGGCCTGATCGAGCGGGCCGAGCTGCTTTACCTCGGCTTGCGCGCGCGTTACGACGGCTACGACGATCGGCTCGACGACGATCTCGGCGCGCTGCGGGACGCCGGCCTGGCGGCGGCCGCAGGCTTCGTGCTGCTCTACCTGCTGTCCTTCGCGCTGGCCTACCGGCAGCTGCTGCGCATTCTGGGCGACGAGCCGGCGCGGCTGCGGGCGCTGCTGGCCCGGCTGGCCGGGCAAGGCGGCGCCGCGGTGCGGGACGAGGCCGCCACCGACCTGGCATCGCTGTCGCACGCGGTCGAACTGCTGACCGAGCAACGGCAGCAGGCCGGGGCCACCTTGCAGACCAGCGAATACACCTTGCGCAGCCTGATCGGCAATCTGCCGGGCGGCGTCTACCAATTGGCGCCGGTCCAGCCCTACGCTTTCACCTTCGTCTCGGACGGGCTGGTGGCATTGACCGGCTGGAGCCGCGACGAACTCGAGCACGCGCCGGTCTTTCCCGATGCCGCCACGGCGGCGCAGCGACGCGACCGGATCGGCCGCGCCGTGCTCGCGCGGCTCGCCTACGAGCTCGAATACCCGGTGGCGCGGCCCGACGGCAGCGTCTGCTGGGTGCAGGAACGCGGCCGGCCGCATTTCCGTCCCGACGGCAGCCTCGAACGCATCGACGGCCTGATCCTCGACGCCACCGCCGCCCACCTGGCCAACGAGCGGGTCGAGCGGGCGCGCAGCCAGCTGCTCAACACCATCGAATCGGTCGACGTCGGCCTCCTGATCTACGACCGCGACGAGCGGCTGGTCGTGTGCAACCAGGCCTTCCGCCGCCTCTACCCCGGACTGCGGCCCTGGCTGGTGGCCGGCCTGCCGCTGCGCGACATCCTGCGCAGCTATTACCACGGCGCCGACGTCGCCTGCCGCGCCGCCCATCCCTACGAGTTCGAGGTCGGCGGCGAGGACGCCTTCGTCGAGCGCTGGCTGTCGAGCCGGCAGTCCAACGGCCGCATCGAGCCGATCCGGGTGTTCGACCGCTGGGTGACGCTGGAACACGCCGAGGCCGACGACGGCACCCACGTGCTGCTGCGCACCGACGTGACCGAGCTGACCAAGCTGAACCAGGCGCTGCGGCAGGCCAAGGACGCCGCCGAGGCCGCCAGCCGGGCCAAGAGCGCCTTCCTGGCCAATATGAGCCACGAGATCCGCACCCCGATGAACGGCGTGCTGGGCATGACCGAGCTGGTGCTGCAGACCGCGCTCGACGCCGAGCAGCGCGACAACCTGCTGATGGCCAAGTCGTCGGCCGAGGCGCTGATGGGACTGATCGACGACATCCTCGACCTGTCCAAGATCGAGGCCGGCCGGCTCGGCCTCGAGACCATCCCGTTCTCGCTGTGCAGCCTGCTGCACGACACGCTGCACCCCTTGCGGCTGCGGGCCGCCGAGCGCGGCCTGTCGCTCGACTGCGCGATCGCGCCGACGGTGCCCGACCAACTGCTCGGCGATCCGCTGCGGCTGCGCCAGATCGTGACCAACCTGGTCGGCAACGCGATCAAGTTCACCGAGCGCGGCGAGGTCGGCCTCGAGGCGACGCTGGCGGCCGACGGACCCGACGGGCTGAGGCTGGCGCTGACGGTGCGCGACAGCGGCATCGGCATCGCGGCCGAGCAGATCGGGACGATCTTCGAGCCGTTCTGCCAGGCCGACGGCTCGACCTCGCGCCGCTTCGGCGGCACTGGTCTCGGCCTGACCATCTGCAAGCGGCTGGCACGCATGATGGGCGGCGACATCTCGGTGGACAGCGTACCCGGCCAGGGCAGCCGCTTCAGGGTCGAGCTGGCGCTGGCGCGGGCCGAGCCCGCCGATCTTCCGGCCGCGCGCAGCGGGCCGCAGCCCGGGCTGGCAGGCTTGCGGGTGCTGGTGGTCGACGACCTGTCGAGCGGCCGGGCCGCCGTGGCCGACTGGCTGAGCCGCTGGGGCATGGCGGTGACGCTGGCGGTCGACGCCGCCGCCGCGCGCGCTGCCTGGCGCTGGAGCAACTATGACGTGCTGCTGCTCGACGAGTATCTCGACGGCGGGGCCGACCTGGCCGGCGAAGCCTGCCGCGCGCTGCCCCAGGCCCGCCGGCTGCTGCTGTCCACCCGTCAGGGCAGCGCCGCGGCGAGCCGGCTGGCCGCCGCCGCCGTGCTGAGCAAGCCGGTGCGGCCGCACGCCCTGCTCGACGCGCTGCTCGGCGCCGCCGCCCGGCCCGCGGCGGAAACCGGCCGGCCGGCCGGCGAAACGCTCGCGCCGCTGCGCATCCTGCTGGCCGAGGACAATCCGGTGAATCGTCGCCTGGCCACGCGTCTGCTGGAGCAGCAAGGCCATCGCGTGACGGTGGCCGAGGACGGCGAGGCGGCGGTGGCCCGCGCGGTGGCGGAAACCTTCGACCTGATATTGATGGACATGCTGATGCCCAGGATGGACGGCCTGGAGGCGACGCGGCTGATCCGCGCCGGCGAGCCGGCCGGGCGGCGGACGCCGATCATCGCGCTGACCGCCAACGCGATGGCCGGCACGCGCGAGGATTGCCTGCAGGCCGGCATGGACGGCTACGTCAGCAAGCCGATCCAGGCCCAGGCGCTGGCGGCGGAGATGGCGCGGCTACTGCACCGGCCCGGCGCGGGCGAGCAGGCAGCCGATGCCGTCGCCGCCGCCGGCCGCTACGATCCGCGGACGATGCTGGCGGAGCTGGACGACGACCTGGATTTCTTCCGCGAACTGGCCGGCACGTTCCGCCACAGCGCCGGCGGCTACCTGGAGATGCTCGCCGCCGCGACGGCGCGCGGCGACTACGAGGCGGCCCGTTTCGCCGCCCATTCGCTCAAGGGGACGGCCTGTGGCCTGGGTGCCGGCGAGTTGGCCGAACAGGCGCTCCGCGCCGAAGCGGCGGCGCAGGACGGCGATGCCGGCCGGCTGAAACGCCTGCAGGCCGAGATCGGCGCGACGCTGACCGCCGTGGATGCCGCGCTGGACGAATTCCTGGCGGAAGCCTGAGCGCCCGTTTCCCGCGCAAACCGCCTGCCGCAAGGCATTCGGCCGGGGCGGCCCGAGTGCCGTCCCGGCCGAACCGGTTCCTCGTTTCCCTCTGCGTCCCGGCCATTCGGGCCTGCTCCATTCGGGCGCCATGACCTGCGCAAGGCCGGCGGCCGATCGCGTCCATCCGGGCGCCTCGAGCCTGACCGGCGAATGCCGTCGGCCGGATCGCGCCGCGACCCGGCGATCCGGCTGCGCCGGCGCGATTCCCGTCTAGCCGTGTGAGGTCGCCTCGTCGGCATGGCGGCGGCGGATCTCCTCGACCTCGGGCATGGCGTCGAGCAGCGCGGCGACGCAATCGGGATCGAACAGGACGCCGGCCTGGTCGCGCAGGAAGCCGGTCGTGGCGTCGAGCGTCCAGGGTTGCTTGTAGGGCCGGCGGGACAACAGCGCGTCGAATACGTCGGCCACCGCCACGATCCGTCCGCTGGCGGGGATGGCCGTGCCGCGCAGGCTCTGCGGATAGCCGCTGCCGTCGAAACGCTCGTGGTGCGCGAGCGCGATCTCGGCGCCCAGGCGCAGCAGCGGCGAATCGCTGCCGCCGAGGATGCGATGGCCGAGTTCGGCATGGCTGCGCATCACCGCGCTCTCGGCCGCGTCGAGCGGGCCGGGCTTGAGCAGGATGGCATCCGGGATGCCGATCTTGCCGATGTCGTGCATCGGCGCGGCTTCCTGCAGCAGCTCGCGGTCCGCGGCCGACCAGCCGAGCCCGCGGGCGATCAACGCCGAATAGCGCGCCATGCGCTGCAGATGGGCGCCGGTTTCCGGGTCGCGGAACTCGGCGGCGCGGCTCAGCCGCAGCAGCGTCTCGCGTTCGCGGGCCAGGATGCCGGCGGTGGCCTGCCGTATTTCTTCCGTCAGCAGGGCCGCCCGGTCGTCCAGCAGCCGGCGGTTGAGCCGCAGCGCCAGCATGTTGCGGGTCCGCGCCAGGAATTCGTGCTGGTCGATCGGCTTGGTCAGGAAATCGGTGGCGCCGAGGTCGAGCGCTTCGTGCCGCACCGCGGTCTCGATGCTGGCGGTGACCATGACCAGCGGGATGTCCTGCAGCATCGTCCGTTCGCGGACCTGCCGGATGAAATCCAGCCCGTCCAGCCCCGGCATCATGTAGTCCACCACGATCAGGTCGGGATCGCCGGCCAGGCACCAGTCGAGGCCGGCCCGGGAGGAATCGAACAGATGGGTCTCGACGCCGTCGATGCGGCGCAGCAGCCGGGCCATCAGGGCGAGGTTGATCGGCGTGTCGTCGACGATGGCGATTTTCATGGCGCGTTCCTCGGTGCGGGCTGGGGCGCGAGCGCGCTCGGGCGGCTCGACGCGTGGTCTCTCCGCGGTGCGGCGTGCGATCGCGCTTCGCCTCGAGGCGTGGGCGGCACGGCATGCGCGGGGTTCGGTGGCAATGACCGCAAGCGTATGGCCGGCGGGAGGGGCTGCCTATCGGTGAGAAGCCGGGGGAGGGGACTAGGAGGATTGCGGGGATGTCGCGGCCCCGGTGCGGGGCGGGCATGGCCGATGCCGCAGGATGCGGGGGCTGCTGCGGTCCGTCCTGGCCGGTGAAGCCGGGCATGCGGACGCCGAAAAGCACTTAGCCCGGCGCGGGGCCGGGCTAAGTGCGTGTTGCTTGGGGTGGATGATGGGACTCGAACCCACGACGACAGGAATCACAATCCTGGACTCTACCAACTGAGCTACATCCACCACCGTTGAAACCGTTGCCGCCATCATATATCGACGGACTTGGCGCGCCCGACAGGAATCGAACCTGTAACCTACGGCTTAGAAGGCCGTTGCTCTATCCGGTTGAGCTACGGGCGCCTGGCCTGGCTGGTTCTACTTCCTACTTCGGGCAAACCTGGTCGGGGCGGTGGGATTCGAACTCACGACCACCTGGTCCCAAACCAGGTGCGCTACCAGGCTGCGCTACGCCCCGAAGAGGGCAGGAGAATACGGGCGGGCTTTTGGACTGTCAAGCGCGAAGCTTGGGGCCGGCAACGATTGATGAGAGAATTCGACCCTTTGCATCGTCCCGGAGACCCGCCCATGACCGCACAGTTGCTTGACGGCAAACTGATTTCCGAAGAAATCATCAGCGCGGTGCGTACGCGCGTCGACGCTCGCGTCGCGGACGGCCACCGGGCTCCGGCGCTGGCGGTGGTGCTGGTCGGCGACGACCCCGCCTCGGCCGTGTACGTGCGCAACAAGAAGAAGGCCTGCGAGCGCGCGGGCTTCCGCTCGATCTCCCACGAGCTGCCGTCCAGCCTGACCGAGGCCGAGCTGCTGGCCCTGGTCGAGCGGCTCAACCACGACCCCGAGGTCGACGGCATCCTGGTGCAGCTGCCGCTGCCCAAGCAGATCGACCAGGAGCGCGTGATCGAGGCGATCGATCCGCGCAAGGACGTCGACGGCTTCCACCCGTACAACTTCGGCCGCCTCGCGCTGCGCATGCCGTTGCTGCGGCCGTGCACGCCCTACGGCGTGATGGTGATGCTGGAGAAGACCGGGGTCGACCTGGTCGGCAAGGATGCGGTGGTGATCGGCGCCTCCAACATCGTCGGCCGGCCGGCCGGGCTCGAACTCTTGCAGGCGCGCTCCACCGTCACCATCTGCCACAGCCGCACCGTGGCGCTGGCCGACAAGGTGCGTGCCGCCGACGTGGTGGTGGCCGGCGTCGGCATCCCCAACTTCGTCAAGGGCGACTGGATCAAGCCGGGCGCCATCGTGATCGACGTCGGCATCAACCGGCTGCCCGACGGCAAGCTGTGCGGCGACGTCGAGTTCGAGACCGCCCGCCAGCGCGCCGGCTGGATCACCCCGGTGCCGGGCGGCGTCGGGCCGATGACCATTGCCATGCTGATGCAGAACACCTTCGACGCCAGCGTCAACCTCAATCCCTGATCCACTTCCCGATTCGAGACCGCCCATGCTCTATCCGCTGCTGCGCCCGCTGCTGTTCTCGCTCGAGCCGGAAACCGCCCACAAGCTCACCTTCTCCGGCCTCGAGGCGCTGCACGCGCTCGGTTTCGCCACCATCCTCGGCAGCCGCGAGGAGGCTGCGCCGGTGCAGTGCATGGGGCTGACCTTTCCCAACCGGGTCGGCCTGGCCGCCGGCCTCGACAAGAACGGCGATCACATCGACGCGCTGGCCGACCTCGGCTTCGGCTTCATCGAGATCGGCACCGTCACGCCGCGGCCGCAGCCGGGCAACCCCAAGCCGCGGCTGTTCCGACTGCCGGCGGCCGAGGGCGTGATCAACCGCATGGGCTTCAACAACGGCGGGCTCGACGCGCTGGTGAAGAACGTCGAGGCTGCGCAGTACCGCGGCATCCTCGGCATCAACATCGGCAAGAACTTCGACACGCCGATCGAGCGCGCGGCCGACGACTACCTGGCCTGCCTGATGCGGGTGTACCCGTATGCCAGCTACGTCACGGTCAACATTTCTTCGCCCAACACCAAGAACCTGCGCCAGCTGCAGCAATCGGACGAACTGGAGAAGCTGCTGGCCGCGCTCAAGGACGAGCAGGCGAAGCTGGCGGCCCAGCACGGCCGCTACGTGCCGCTGGCGCTGAAGATCGCGCCCGATCTCGACGGCGAGCAGATCGCCGAGATCGCCCGGCTGCTGGTCGAATACCGCTTCGACGCGGTGATCGCCAGCAACACCACGCTGGGCCGGACCGGCGTCGAGCACCTCAAGCACGGCGGCGAGGCCGGCGGCCTGTCCGGCACGCCGGTACGCGCCAAATCGACCTCGGTGATCCGCGCGCTGAAGGCCGCGCTCGGCGACCAGGTGCCCATCATCGGCGTCGGCGGCATCCTCGAGGGGCGCCACGCGGTCGAGAAGATCGAGGCCGGCGCGACCTTGGTGCAGCTGTACAGCGGGCTGATCTACCGCGGCCCGGGCCTGGTCGGCGAGACGATCCGCGCCGTGGCGCGGATGTAGCAGGTGCGGCGGCTTCGTCGTTCGGGACGCTGACTTGAGGACTGCATCGGCTATAGTTCGGCCGTGATGCATTTTGAATATTCTTCGACCGAGAAGGAGCTGGACCATGAAGCCGATGCACTTGCTGATGCCCCTGATGCTGGGCCTGTGTTCGATGGCTGCGCTGGCGGCCGCCACCGTGACCGATAGCGCGGGCGAGGTCCGCATCCGCGCCGCCGACGGTACGCTGTCCGCCGGCGCGGTCGGCGCCCGGGTGCTCGAAGGCGCCACGGTGCTGACCGGTCCGAACGCACGCGCCGCGATGCGCTTCGACGACGGCCAGATCATCGGCCTGGAGAAGGACACCGAATTCAAGGTCGAATCGTTCCGCTACAACGCGGCCCAGCCCGCCAGCGGCAACGTGTTCCTGTCGATGGTCAAGGGCAGCCTGCGGGCGATCACCGGCCTGATCGGCCGCAACAACAAGCAGGCCTTCCGCCTGACCACGCCGACCGCCACCATCGGCATCCGCGGCAGCGACTGGATGGCGGCGCTGCTGAACAATTCGCTCTACACCGGCGTCACCAGCAACGGCATCTCGATCACCAACGGCGCCAACACGCTGCTGGTCGACGCCGGCCAGTACTCGGCCACGCTCGGTGTCAACGCCTCGCAGCTGGTCTCGTTCTCGCAACTGCCGGCCAATGTGTTCGGCAGCCTGCCCAACCTGTCCATCGGCGGCGCCAACTGGGCCGGCGACGTGGCCGGCGGGGCCAGCTCGGGCGGCGGCAGCGTGGCCGGCACGGCCGGCGCTTCGGGCCTGAGCGGCGGCATGATCGCGGCCGGCGTCGCGGTGGCCGGCGCGATCGCGGCCACCTCCAACGACAATGGCAGCACGACGACGCACGCCACGCCGTCGCACCACTGAGCAATCCTCCAGAACGGATCGGCAGCCCGGTTCACCGGGCTGTCGCATTTTGTAGCCATCGAGAATTCCGTTGCATTCGACGCTTTCCCTTGCCGACCGCATCGACGCGGTCCTGCCGCAGACCCAGTGCACCCAGTGCGGCTATCCCGACTGCCGCCGCTACGCCGACGCGGTGGCGTCCGGCGAGGCCGCCATCAACCGTTGCCCGCCCGGCGGCGACGAGGGCATCGTCCGGCTGGCCGAGCTGACCGGCCGGCCGCCGCTGGCGCTCGACCCGGCCTGCGGCAGCACCAAGCCCTTCATGGTCGCGCTGATCGACGAGGCGCACTGCATCGGCTGCACGCTGTGCATCCAGGCCTGCCCGGTCGATGCGATCCTCGGCGCGGTCAAGCAGATGCACACCGTGCTGGCCGACGAATGCACCGGCTGCGAGCTGTGCATCGCGCCGTGCCCGGTCGACTGCATCGACCTGGTGCCGGCCCGGCGGCCGGACGCGTTGCCTGAGCGCGAGGCCCAGGCCGACCGCTGGCGCGGCCGCCACCGCTTCCACCTGTTCCGCATCGAGCGCGAACGCAGCGAGCGCACCGCGCGGCTGGCCGCCAAGGCGCTGGCCAAGCGCGACGACCCGCACTTCGCAGCGCCCGATAAACAGGCCAGAATCGAGGCCGCCCTGGCCCGCAGCCAGGCCCGGCTGGCCGCGGCGCCGGTTGCGGCACCCGAGCCCGAGCCGACGCCGCCGGCGGCCGACGCCGCCCGCGCGCGCCAGGCCAAGCTCGACGACATCATGGCGCGCGCGGCCGCTCGCCTGGCCCAGGCCAAGAAAGGATGACCATGCCCTTATCCAAGATCGCTTACGTCGCCGGCACGGCATTGTTCCTCGTCTTGCTGATGGCCGGCCAATACCGCCTGGCGCTGGCGCTGATCGTCGCCGGCGTGGCCTGGTCGGCCTGGCGCATCCGCCAGTACATCGTGGAGGCGCGCGAGCGCGAGGCGCGGCAATGGAACCAGGAGTTCGCCCCGCCCTCCCGCAAGCCGTCCGTGCGCCAACCGGGCCGCCCCCCGCGTTGAAACCCGCTTCGCCCGTTACCGGAGTGCCCGCCATGAATCCCGTCACGCCCGTCCGCGGCCGCATCCGTTACCGCACCTGGGTCAAGGTGGTGCCGCTGCGCGGTCCCGGCCTGCTCGGCCATATCGAGGAGATCTCGGTCGAGGGCCTCGGCGTCGAGCACGACCGCCCGGTCGAGACCGGCCAGGAGTGCCAGGTCTATTTCATGCTGCCGGTGGCCGGCCGCCAGAACGTGGTGCAGGCGCGCTGCCGCGTGGCCGATTGCCGCGCCGCCGAGGCGGAGGCCCGTTACCACGTCGGCCTCGATTTCCTCGAATTCGTCTCCGACCCGGTCGGCACGCCGGCGCTGATCGAGGCCTTCGTCCGCCAGGTCGAGTCCAGATCGTGAACAAGGACAGCCGCCGCGAATTCTTCGAGCGCCTGCGCGCCCACAATCCCGAGCCGCGGACCGAGCTCGAGTACAGCACGCCGTTCGAGCTGCTGGTCTCGGTGGTGCTGTCGGCGCAGGCGACCGACGTCGGGGTGAACAAGGCGACGCGCAAGCTCTACCCGGTGGCCAATACGCCGGCCGCGATCCATGCGCTCGGCGTCGAGGGCCTGGAGGACTACATCCGCACCATCGGCCTCTACCGCAGCAAGGCGCGCCACGTGATCGAGATGTGCCGCCTCCTGATGGAGCGCCACGACGGCCGGGTGCCCGAGACGCGCGAGGCGCTGGAGGCGTTGCCCGGCGTCGGCCGCAAGACCGCCAACGTGGTGCTCAACACCGCCTTCGGCCAGCCGACCATGGCGGTCGACACCCATATCTTCCGCGTCTCCAACCGCACCGGCCTCGCGCCCGGCAAGGACGTGCGCGCGGTCGAGGATAAGCTGGTCAAGGTGATCCCGAAGGAATTCATGCTCGATGCGCACCACTGGCTGATCCTGCACGGCCGCTACGTGTGCAAGGCGCGCAAGCCCGACTGTCCGGTCTGCGTGGTGCGCGAGCTGTGCGAATACAAGGCCAAGACGACATGAAGCTGGCGATCGGCGCCGACGGCTGGGTCGAGGGCGCTGCGCGCATCGTCTCGCCCAATGCCGACGCGCGGCCGGACGGCACGGCGATCGACATGGTGGTGCTGCACTCGATCTCGCTGCCGCCGGGCCGCTTCGGCGGCGACGGCGTCGAGCGGCTGTTCACCAATCGCTGCGACCCGGCGGAGCACGAGTGCTTCGAGGAGCTGCAGCATTTCCGGGTGTCGGCGCATTTCTTCGTCAGGCGCGACGGCGCGCTGCTGCAGTTCGTCTCCTGCCTCGACCGCGCCTGGCATGCCGGCGCGTCGTCCTGGCAGGGCCGGGAACGCTGCAACGATTTTTCCGTCGGGATAGAGATGGAGGGCGGCGACCACTGGCCCTACGAGCCGGCCCAGTACGCCACGCTCGACGCGCTGCTGGCGGCGCTGCGGGCGCGCTTCCCGATCCGCCACCTGGTCGGCCACTGCCATGTCGCGCCCGAGCGCAAGACCGATCCGGGGCCGTATTTCGACTGGGCGCGCTATCCGGGGCGCCTTGTTGACGGCTGTGACATGTGAAAGGTGAAAAGTGAAACGTGGCACCCCATCCCCACCCCAGCCCTCCCCTTGAAGGGAGGGAGCCATGCGGCGACGCGAATAACGATCAGTGCTGTTAACCGCTATCGCTGCACTGCTCCTCCCCCTTCAAGGGGGAGGCCGGGAGGGGATGGGGTGCCACGTTTCACTTTTCACCTTTCACCGCCGTTAGTGCGCCGCACCATCACAACGCGTCAGCCGGACTATAATCCGCCGCCACGCCCCGTTCTGGTTCCAGGAAAGCGTCCCATGAGTGCGCAGCAAGACCCGCAAGACCCGAAGAAACTCGCCGGCCTGACTCTCGCAGCGCTCGGCGTCGTGTATGGCGACATCGGCACCAGCCCGCTCTATACCATCGCCGAATGCTTCCATTCCAAGCACGGCCTGACCGCGACGCCCGAGAACGTGCTCGGCATCCTGTCGCTGATCACCTGGGCGCTGCTGATCGTCGTCTCGTTCAAGTACGTGTTTTTCATGCTGCGCGCCGACAACAATGGCGAGGGCGGCATCCTGGCGTTGATGGCGCTGGCGCTGCGCAACACCCACCGCAAGCGTGGCCAGTTCTCTGTCTTCATCCTGCTCGGCATCTCTGGCGCGGCGCTGTTCTATGGCGACGGCGTGATCACGCCGGCGGTGTCGGTGCTGTCGGCGGTCGAGGGCCTCAAGATCATCGATCCGGCGTTCGAGCGCTGGGTGATCCCGCTCACACTGGTCATCATCGTCGCGCTGTTCGCCGTGCAGAGGCACGGCACCGGCGGCGTCGGCAAGTTCTTCGGGCCGATCATGGCGCTGTGGTTCACCACGCTCGGCGTGCTGGGCATCGGCGGCATCCTGCACGATCCGGCCGTGTTGCGTGCCTTCTGGCCCGGCTACGCGGTGGCCTTCTTCGCCGCCCAGCCGATGCTGGCCTTCCTCGCGCTCGGCGCGGTGGTGCTGGCGGTGACCGGCGCCGAGGCGATCTACGCCGACATGGGCCACTTCGGCCGCAAGCCGATCCAGATCGGCTGGTTCTCGCTGGCGCTGCCGGGTCTGCTGCTCAACTACTACGGTCAGGGTGCGCTGGTGCTGCACGATCCGTCGGCGGCCGACCATCCGTTCTTCATGCTGGCGCCCGAGCCGCTGGTGCTGCCGCTGGTGATCCTGGCCACCGCCGCCACCGTGATCGCCTCGCAGGCGCTGATCTCCGGCGTGTTCTCCATCACCCGCCAGGCCATCCAGCTCGGCTACATGCCGCGCATGGACATCCACCATACGTCCGAGCGCGAGATCGGCCAGATCTACATCCCCGGCGTGAACTGGGGCATGTGCGTGGCGGTGCTGCTGCTGGTGCTCACCTTCAAGAGCTCGGGCAACCTGGCCGCGGCCTATGGCTTCGCCATCTGCGGCATCATGATCATGACCACCACTACGGCCTTCGTCGCGCTCAAGCAGAGCAAGCGGCCGGGCCGCACGCGGGCGATCCGTGCGCTGCTGGCTTTCTTCCTGTTCATCGACTTGGCGCTCTTGGCCGCCAACATCCCCAAGATCCCCGAGGGCGGCTGGTTCCCGCTGATGGTCGGTCTGTTCATGCTGTTCATGATGTTTACCTGGAAGCGCGGCCGCCGGCTGCTGTTCCACCGCATCCACGATGGCGAGCTGCCGCTCGAATTGTTCGTGCAGAGCATCGAGGCCAATCCGCCCTACCGCGCCGAGGGCACGGCGATTTTCATGACCGGCAGCGTCGACACCACGCCGCACGCGCTCTTGCACAACCTCAAGCACAACAAGGTGCTGCACGAGCAGGTGGTGTTCCTCACCATCCAGTCCACCGACGTGCCGACGGTGGCCGACAAGCAGCGGCTCAAGGTCACCCGGCTGTCCGATTCGTTCTGGCAGGTATCGGCCACCTACGGCTTCATGGAAGACCCGTCGGTGCCCGAGATCCTGAACCTGGCCGAGCGCGACCACGGCCTGGTGTGCGAGGAGATGAACACCTCGTTCTTCCTGTCGCGCGAGACCATCATCTGCCACCGCACCGCCGACATGCCCTGGCTGCAGCTCAAGGTGTTCGCCTGGATGCAGCGCAATGCGCAGCGGCCGACCGACTTCTTCAAGATCCCGCCGAACCGGGTGGTGGAGATGGGGACGCAGGTGGAAATGTAGCCGCGGACAGGCGGGGCAACGAAAAAGGCCGGATCGACGATCCGGCCTTTCGCTTTGCGGTGGGGAAGGCGCCCCGAGCGTAGCGAGGCTCCCTCGCGGCGGCGAGGGCGAGGGCGGGGAGCGAACAGAACGAGCCGCAGGCTCCGATTCACCGGGCGTAAACGCCCGGCATTGCCGGGCGCTGCGCTAAGGGTGAATCTCTCGCCGTCGCGAAATCATCAAGCCAGGCTCGCGAGCAGTTTTTCGAACGCCTCGTCGAACAGCTTGAGTCCGTCGACCTGCAGCTGCACGGCCGCGGCATCGAGGTCGATGCCGATCTCGGCCAGCCGCTTGAGCGTGGTCTCGGCGGCGTCGACGCCCTCGAGCAGCGCCAGGCTGGCCGTGCCGTGGTCGCGGAAGGCGGCCAGCGTCGCGTCGGGCAGGGTGTTGACGGTATCGGGGCCGATCAGGTTGTCGACGTAGAGCGTGTCGGGATAGGCCGGGTTCTTGGTGCCGGTGCTGGCCCACAAGAGGCGCTGCACGTTGGCGCCGGCGGCGCGCAGGTCGGCGCACTCGTCGCCGTTCCAGCGCGCGGTCCAGCGCGCATAGGCCAGCTTGGCCATGGCCAGCGCGGCGCTGCCCTTGAGCAGCACGGCGTCGGCGCCGATCGCCTCGAGCCTGGCGTCGACCAGGGTGTCGACGCGCGACAGGAACAGGCTGGCGACCGAACGCACGTGGCGCAGGTCGCCACCGGCCGCCAGGCGCTGGCGCAGGCCGGCCAGGTAGGCGTCGAACACCGCGTCGCAATCGCGCTGGCCGAACATCAGCGTGACGTTGACGTTGATGCCGGCGGCGATCGCCGCGCTGAAGGCCGGCAGGCTCTCCGGCGTGGCCGGGATCTTGATCATCGCGTTGGGCCGGTCGATGGCGGCCCACAGCCGCTGCGCGGCGGCCAGCGTGCCGGCGCCGTCGCGGGCCAGGAAGGGCGACACCTCGAGGCTGACGTAGCCGTCGAGCCCTTCGGACGCCTGGTAGCTGGCGGCGAACAGATCGCAGGCGGCCTGCACGTCGGGCACCGCCAGCGCCTCGAAGCGCTGCTCGGTGCTCAAGGGCTGCGCCTTGAGCGCGGCCAGGTCGTCGGCGTAGCCGGCGCCGGCCGAGATCGATTTCTGGAAGATGGCCGGGTTCGAGGTCACGCCGGCCAGGCCGTCCTCGGCGATCAGCGTCTGCAGCGGGCCGGCCAGGAGCTCGCGCGAGAGATTGTCGAGCCAGAGGCGCTGGCCCAGTCGTTTGGCTTGCAACAGGGGATTCATGGCGGGGACGGGCGGTAGTCGGAGGGGAAGGCCATGGTAGGGGAGGCCGGCCCGTCGAGGCAACGCCGATGTTGCACTGCGGCAGGCCGGCGGGCGGCGGGGCCGCCGCGGGACGCTATTTCGCCGCCGACATCTCGCGTGCGTCGAGCATGCGGTTGGCCGGGAAGCGGATGCAGAAGCAGCTGCCGCTGCCGGGCTCGCTCTTCACTTCGAGCCGCGCCTGGTGGCGCTGGACGATGTGCTTGACGATGGCCAGGCCCAGGCCGGTGCCGCCGGTCGAACGCGAGCGGCCGCGATCGACGCGGTAGAAGCGCTCGGTCAGCCGCGGGATGTGCTGGGCGTCGACGCCGATGCCGGTGTCGCGCACCGCGAACACGCCCTGGCCGTCCTCGACCCGCCAGAGGATGCGGATCTCGCCGCCCTCGGGCGTGTAGCGCACGGCATTGCTGACCAGGTTGCCGAAGGCGCTGTGCAGCTCGTCGTAGTTGCCGCGCAGGCCGCCTTCCCCGGCCACCTCCACGCACACCGTGTGCCGGCCCTGCGACAGGCCCTGCGCCTCGCTGGCCAGGAGCTTCACCATCTGTTCGGGGTCGATCTTGTCCTCGCGCAGCTCGACCCCGTTCTCCAGCCGCGACAGCGTCAGGAGGTCGTCGACTAGCCGCTGCATGCGGCGGGTCTGCTCGTGCATCAGGTTGAGCTGGGACGCGCGGGTGGCCGGGTCCATCTCGGGGATGTCGATCAGCGTCTCGATGAAGCCGCCGACCACCGTCAGCGGCGTGCGCAGCTCGTGCGAGACGTTGGCGACGAAATCGCGGTGCACCGTCTGTACGCGTTCGAGCTGGGTGATGTCGCGGCTCAGCAGCAGCTTGCGGGTCGAATCGAACGGCACCAGCTGCACCGACAGCGTGGTCTCGCTGCCGGTGAGGTTGCGCAGGATCACCGGCTGGCCGTAGTCCTGCGCGGTCAGGTATTGCTGGAAGGCCGGCAGCCGCACCAGGTAGGCGATGTGCTGGCCCAGGTCCTTCTTGCGGTCGAGCCCCAGGTGCTGCATCGAGCGCGGATTGCACCATTCGATGCGGTCGTTGGCATCGAGCACCACCACGCCCTCGGGCATCGCCTCGCCGGCGGCGACGAAGCGGTCGAGCGCGGCCGACAGCATGCGCTGGCTCTTGTGCTGGCTGCGCACCAGCCGGTAGAGCCGGCCGTAGGCGATCTCCCAGGCACCCCAACTCTCGGGCACGCCCTCGGGCGTCGGGTCGGCCAGCCAGCGGCCGAGCCGTTCGAGATTGCGCAGGTGATAGCCGAGGATCGCGAGCAGGCCCGCCACCAGCGCGGCCAGCGTCGCCACCCAGCCGAAGAAGGGCTGCAGCAGCAGCGAAAGCAGGGCAAGGCCGGCCAGGAGCGCGGCGGTACGCCACCAGAACATGTGGGGGGATCCGTCAGGGATGGAAAGGCCCGCGCGGGGCAACGACAAGATTGGCCCGCGCGGATTGCGACGTCGTTACAGCGCCGACAGGCGGTAGCCGGTGCCGCGCACGGTCTGGATCAGGCCGTCGTGGCGGGTGCCCTCGAGCGCCGAGCGCAGCCGGCGGATATGGACGTCGACGGTGCGCTCCTCGACGAACACGTGGTCGCCCCAGACGTGATCGAGCAACTGGGCGCGCGAGTGTACGCGCTCGGGATGGGTCATGAAGAAATGCAGCAGGCGGAACTCGGTCGGGCCGAGGTCGATCGGCGTGCCGTTGCCCGACACACGGTGGGTGGCCGGGTCCAGCGTCAGGCCGCGTACCTGCACCACGTCGTCGGTCATCTGCGGCGCGCGGCGGCGCAGCACCGCCTTGATACGTGCCTGCAGTTCGCGTGGGCTGAACGGCTTGGTAATGTAGTCGTCGGCACCGGTCTCGAGTCCGGTGATCTTGTCGGTCTCTTCCGAGCGCGCCGTCAGCATGATGACCGGCACCTGCTTGGTCCGTTCGTCGCCTCGGATCTTCTTGGCGAACTCGATGCCGCTCATGCCGGGCAGCATCCAGTCGAGCAGGATCAGATCGGGCAGGGCGTTCTTCACCAGGCTCATGCCGACTTCGGCCGAATCGGCCCGCAGCACGTGATGGCCGGCCTGCTGCAGGTTGAAGGCAATCAGTTCCTGGATCGCGGGCTCGTCTTCGACGAGCAGGATATTGGCTGGCATGGCGGAGGTCTCGATCGCATGGGGCGATAAAAATTTGTTGCGAGCTTAAGTAACCCGCATGACCGAAATATTACAAGTCCGAAACACGCCGAAATCCCAAGTTTCGTTCGCTCGGGTTATGATTGATAGCTTATGCTCTATGCCAGGTGAATTGATGGCCGGTTTGAACCCCACTGCGCCGGTGCCGCGGGAAATCACGCTGCATGCCGCCAGTCGCAGGCTGGACGTGGAATTCGACGATGGCGCGCGGTTTTCGCTGCCCTGTGAATATCTCCGCGTCTTCAGCCCCTCGGCCGAAGTGCGCGGCCACGGCGGCGGACCGATGCAGACCGTTCCGGGCAAGCGCGAAGTCGCCATCGTGGCGGTCGAGCCGGTCGGCCACTACGCGGTCAAGCTGGTGTTCGACGACGGTCACGCCAGCGGGCTGTACGGCTGGGACACCCTGTACGAACTCGGCCGCGACCAAGCCGCCAACTGGAACGATTACCTGAGCAGGCTGGCCGCGGCCGGCCTGTCGAGAGACACACAGTAAATGAGCGAGAACACAACGCATTTCGGCTACGAGACCGTGGCCGAGTCGCAGAAGGCGCAGAAGGTCGCCGAGGTATTCCATTCCGTCGCGCAGAAATACGACGTGATGAACGACCTGATGTCGGCCGGCCTGCACCGCCTGTGGAAGATCTTCGCCATCGAGCAGAGCGGCGTGCGCGCCGGCCACAAGGTGCTCGACATCGCCGGCGGCACCGGCGACCTGTCGCTGGCCTTCCTCAAGCGCGTCGGCAAGAGCGGCCAGGTCTGGCTCACCGACATCAACAGCTCGATGCTCACGGTCGGCCGCGACCGCATGATCGACAAGGGCTTCCTCAATCCGGTGGCGCAGTGCGACGCCGAGAAGCTGCCTTTCCCGAACGACTATTTCGACTGCGTCACGGTCGCCTTCGGCCTGCGCAACATGACGCACAAGGACGCCGCGCTGGCCGAGATGCACCGCGTGCTCAAGCCCGGCGGCCGGCTGCTGGTGCTCGAATTCTCCAAGGTGTGGAAGCCGCTGGCGCCGGCCTACGATCTCTATTCGTTCAAGCTGCTGCCCAAGATGGGCGAACTGGTCGCCGGCGACGCCTCGAGCTACCAGTACCTGGCCGAATCGATCCGCATGCACCCGGGCCAGGAGGAACTGGCCGGCATGATGCGCGGCGTCGGTTTCGAGAAGGTCGACTACTTCAACCTCAGCGCCGGCGTGGTGGCCCTGCACAAGGGCTTCAAGCTGTAGCGCGGGACGGCATCGGAAATCTTTCGCGATTCCGGAGGTCGCACGCAGGTGGTCCTGCGCATGCGGCAAGCGCGAAGGATGGCTGTATACAGGCGGACACGCGTCGTTTCGGGCGGGTGCCATATAGACGGACACGGCCAGGAGGAAACCAGGCCGGAAAATAAATTACTTTGGATTGGATCGATCATGTCAATTGGCTTGTTCATTGACGGCGCATACGCCTACAAGGCCTTCGGCCGGGAAAAGATCAATTACCTCGAATTGCGCAAGCTGGTCGAGGAAGAGCTGGGCGATACGGTGGACGAAGGCTATTTCTTCAATGCCGACGACAACCAGGCCATGTCCTCCAAGCTGCACAACGCGCTGTCCTTCCCCTATCCCAAGGGACCGGGCCTGCGCGTCAAGAACTACTGGCTGCAGAAGAAGCAGCTCTACTGGCCGAACCACCTCGGCGGCGGCCCGGTGACCCATCCGGACCAGCCGAACATCATCTACGAGATCACCACCCAGAAGGCGGTCGACGTGGGCCTGGTCTACCACATGACGCGCTCCTTCCATAAGCGCAAGTGGAGCAAGCTCGCGCTGTTCGCCGGCGACGGCGATTTCCACGAGCCGGTGCAGAACCTGGTCGAGTACGAGAACGTCGACCTTTACCTGATCGGCTCGCTCAGCAGCATCGCCGACGTGCTGCGCCCCTACGCGCGCCGCATCATCGAAGTCGACGCCGAGCCGGTGAAGAGCCGCCTGCGCTTCGTCGACCGCTGGCGCGAGACGGCCGAGCGCTACAACGACGAACAGCCGGTCTGAGCGGGACGCCCCCGATGCTGCGGCTCGCGGTCCTGAACCACCTGCTGGCCCAGCGGGCCGACCTGCGCGCCGAGCTGGCCCGCCATGCCGGCCAGGCCGCCTGCCTCGCGGTGCCGCCGTTCCGGCTGGCTTTCGCGGTGACGACCGACGGCCTCCTGTGCGAGCCGAGCGAGGCGCCGGCCACCACGCTGCTGGTCTACCCCTCGCTGTTGCCGCGGCTGGCGCTGCGCGACCCGGCCGCCGAGCGCGAGATCGTGGTCGAGGGCGACGGCGCGCTGGCCGCCACGGTCGGCCGCGTCTTGCAGGCGCTCGACTGGGATGCCGAGGCCGACCTGGCCCGGCTGATCGGCGACATCGCCGCCCACCGGCTGGCCCAGACCGCGCGCCAGACGCTCGGCAGCCCGCGCGTCGTGGCGCGCAACCTGGCCGAGTCCGCGGTCGAGTACCTGCAGGAAGAAGCGCGGCTCCTGGCCACCGGCCCCGGCGTGCGGCATTTCCTCGGCGAGGTCGACCGCCTGCGCGACGATGCGGCCCGGCTGGAAAAGCGGCTGCAAAGGCTCGAACAGGCCGGCCGCGCCCAGGCCTGAGCGGCGGCTGCCGCGGCCTGATCCGAATTCCCCTGCGAGGAACCCCCGATGACCGAACTGCTGTTCCGCGACGATGCCTATCTGCGCGAATGCGAGGCGGTGGTCACCGCCGTCGACGAGCGCGGCGTGCGGCTCGACCGCACCGTGTTCTATCCGAACGGCGGCGGCCAGCCCGGCGACAGCGGCCGCTTGCTGCGCCAGGACGGTTCGGCGCTGCGCATCGCCAATACCGTCAAGGGCGACGGTCTCGACGAAGTGATCCACGTGCCGGCCGAGGGCGAGGCGCTGCCGGCGCCGGGCGAGCCGGTGCGGCTGGTGCTCGACTGGGATCGCCGCTATGCCCACATGCGCTACCACACCGCGCTGCACCTGCTGTGCGCGGTGGTCGCGGCGCCGGTCACCGGCGGTCAGGTGGCGGCGGACAAGGCGCGGCTCGACTTCGCGGTCGAGATGGACGCGCTCGACAAGGACGCCATCGAGGCCGGTCTCAACGCGCTGGTGCGAGCCGGCCACGCGGTCGACGCGCGCTGGATCGCCGATGCCGAGCTCGATGCCAACCCGGGCCTGGTCAAGACCATGTCGGTCGCGCCGCCGCGCGGCCATGGCCGGGTCCGGCTGATCGAGGTGGCCGGCGCCGACCTGCAGCCCTGCGGCGGCACCCATGTGCGCAATACGGCCGAGATCGGGCCGCTGGTGGTGCAGAAGATCCGCTCCGAGGGCAAGCAGAACAAGCGGGTGATCGTCGCCTTTGCGGATGCATAGCTGGCGGTGAGGACTGAGGCAGTGGTGCAGCGCCCGGCAAAGCCGGGCGTTTGCGTTTGGTGCAGGCTGAACCACCGGCTCCCCTGGTTCATCCCTGCTCCCCCGCCCTCGCCGCCGCGAGGGAGCCTCGCTGGCGCTCGTTCTTTCTCCGTAGACCTGGTTGTTAGGCATATCGCTGCGCTCATGCCGCAACCGAGGCCAGCGCCACTTGGGCCTCGATGCGTTTTTAGCCCCTCTCCCGCGTGCAGGAGAGGGGTTGGGGGCGCCCGGCGTAGGGTGAGGGTTGCATTTCAAACCACTACCTATGCCGAACCACCTCTTTTCGCCATAAGCGGGAAGTGATCGGGTTTAGCGTGCACTGAGGCCGGTCCGATGGGCCGTTTGCGCGTTATTCCATACGGCAAATCGATGACGTAAGCACCACCGCTCGCATACCATTGCCGCCTCGCCTCCGCCCGGGCGGCTATCTCCCGCTTCCATCCATGTTCCTGCTCCGCCTGTTCAAGATCCTCCGCGTCGTCTTCGTCTACGGCCTCGACGAGTTCATCCTCGGCCACGAGCGCGTGCGCGGGCTCGAGACGCTGGTGCGGCGGGTGCTGTTCTGGCGCCGCTTCGACACGCCGCGCGCGGTGCGGCTGCGGCTGGCGCTCGAGCGGCTCGGGCCGATCTTCGTCAAGTTCGGCCAGGTGCTGTCGACCCGGCGCGACCTGTTGCCGCTCGACCTGGCCGACGAGCTCGCGCGGCTGCAGGACCGCGTCAGGCCGTTCGATCCGCAACTGGCGGCGCAGGTGATCGAGCAGGCGCTGGGCAAGCCGCCGCAGGCGCTGTTCAAGCGCTTCGACCCGCAGCCGGTCGCCTCGGCCTCGGTCGCCCAGGTGCACGTGGCCGAGCTGCACAACGGCCGCAAGGTGGCGGTCAAGGTGCTGCGGCCCGGCATCCTGCCGGTGATCGAGTCGGACCTGGCGCTGCTGCGGGTGATGGCCTGGCTGGTCGAGAAGCTGTTCGCCGACGGCCGCCGGCTCAAGCCGCGCGAGGTGGTGGCCGAGTTCGACCGCCATCTGCACGACGAACTGGACCTGCAGCGCGAGGCGGCCAACGCCAGCCAGCTGCGGCGCAACTTCCTCGGCTCGGCGCAGCTGATCGTGCCCGAGGTGTTCTGGGACTACACCCGGCGCGAGGTGCTGGTGCTCGAGTGGATGGACGGCATCCCGATCGGACGCATCGAGGAAATGCTCGCGGCCGGCATCGACCTGAAGAAGCTGTCGCGCTTCGGCGTCGAGATCTTCTTCACCCAGGTGTTCCGCGACGGCTTCTTCCATGCCGACATGCACCCGGGCAACATTTTCGTGGCGGCCGACAACCGCTATATCGCGCTCGATTTCGGCATCGTCGGCAGCCTGTCGGACAACGACCGGCGCTATCTGGCGATCAATTTCCTGGCCTTCTTCAACCGCGACTACAAGCGGGTGGCGACCGCCCACATCGAATCGGGCTGGGTGCCGAAGGAGACGCGCGTCGAGGAGCTCGAGGCCGCCATCCGCACGGTGTGCGAGCCGGTATTCGACAAGCCGCTGGCCGATATCTCGCTGGCGCAGATCCTGATGCGGCTGTTCGAGACCTCGCGCCGCTTCGACGTCGAGATCCAGCCGCAGCTGGTGCTGCTGCAGAAGACGCTGCTCAATATCGAGGGGCTGGGCCGCCAGCTCGATCCGCAGCTCGACCTGTGGGCCACGGCGCGGCCTTTCCTGCAGCGCTGGATGGACGAGCAGATCGGCTGGCGCGCGCTGGTGCGCCAACTGAAGCACGAGGCGCCGTACTGGGCCGAGACGCTGCCGAAGCTGCCGCGCGCGCTGGTGGAACTGGCCGATCCCGCGCGGCGCGACCGGGCGCGCGAACTGGCGGAAGCCATGTTGCAGGCGCAGCGGCAGCGCAACGAGTGGTTGGCGGTGATCGCCGGGTTGCTGACGGCCTTGCTGGTGGTGCTGGCGCTGGTGCTGCGCTGATTCGACTGGCGGTTCGCTAATCGACTATCGCTTTGGTTTTAGCGGCTTCGCCGCGGATCCCGCACTGCGTGCGGATTAGGGCGGGGATGCGTCCCGCAGCCGCCTTACTTTCTTTGCTTCGCCAAAGAAAGTAAGCAAAGAAAGGCGACCCGACAAAGCCGCCCCGCTGCGCGGGGTTCCCTGCGCTCCTCGGTCTCCGCGGGCGGCTGCGCAACTCGGCCCTGCGGGCCTCGGACAGTGCTCGCCGACTGCCCCCGCGGAGCCCTGCGGTGCTCGGCGGCTTCGACGGGTAGGGGGCTCTGCGTAGTTGGCGGTATCGGTGTTCCTGGCGACGCTGATCGGAACGCGGCCAGCGTGTATCACTGAGCGTCCAACGCCCCACTGACGAGCGATAGCGAGGCTCCCTCGCGGAGGCGAGGGCGGGGGAGTAGGGAGAAATCAGGGACGGCCCGGAGTTTTCACTGAAGGTGAAACCCACCCGGCTTTGCCGGGTGCGATGATCCGTAGGCAGCGTGCTGCCGCTGGGCCGTAGCTCCCTCGCGGAGGCGAGGGCGGGGGAGTAGGGGGAAACCAAGCGAGGGCCTGGATTGTCACTTCTGGTAGATCCCGCCCGGCTTCGCCGGGCGCGACGGCTCTACCGATGGCAAGCTGCGACAAGGCCCGTGTAGTCTGACTACAATTCCCTACGCGTGACGCATCCATTAATCTGCGTGTCGCATTGCAGCAAATTTCCCGACACGTTCAGGCATCCCCGGAAAACCCAAGCCATGGCCCTCTACGACAACGCCGCCGCCAAGGACCTGCCGCTCGAGCAGGATCTCGACCTGCTCGCCCGGCTGCTCGCCGACACCATCCGCGCCGAGGCCGGCGAAGACACGCTCAAGCGTATCGAGGCGGTGCGCGAGCTGGCGGCGCGCTTCGTGTGGGAAGGCGACAGCGGCGCGGCCGACGAGCTGGCCCGGACGCTGGGCGACCTGTCCGACGACGACACCGTGGCGCTGGCGCGCGCCTTCGGTTACTTCTCGCACCTGTCCAACATCGCCGAAGACCTGCACCACAACCGCCGCCGCCGCTATCACCGCATCCAGGGCTCCAAGCCGCAGCGCGGCAGCCTCGTGCACTCGCTGGAAGACCTGACCGCGCGCGGCGTGCCGGCCGAGGCGATCAAGAACCTGGTGGCCTCGGCCCTGATCGCGCCGGTGCTGACCGCCCACCCGACCGAGGTGCAGCGCAAGACCCTGCTCGACTGCGAGCGCACCATCGCCCGCGCGCTGACCATGCGCGACCGCCAGGCGCTGACGCCGGAGGAGCTGGAGGAGAACGACCTCGCGCTCAAGCGGGTGGTGCTGACGCTGTGGCAGACGCGCGAGATCCGCGCCTTCAAGCTCACCGTGAAGGACGAGATCGAGAACGGCCTCAGCTATTTCCGCTCGACCTTCCTCAAGCAGCTGCCGCGCATCTACATCGATCTGGAAGACCGGCTGGCCGCGCTGACCGGCGCGCCGGTCGAGCTGCCGACCTTCATGCACGTCGGCTGCTGGATCGGCGGCGACCGCGACGGCAATCCCAACGTCACGCCCGACGTCACCCTGCATGCCGCCGCGCGCCAGGCCGCGGTGGCCTTCGATTTCTACTTCGAGGAGGCGACCAAGCTCGAAGGCGAGCTGAGCCTTTCCTCGCGCATGATCGAGGTGGCCGACGCGGTGCGGCAGATCGCCGAGCGCTCGCCCAACCAGCCGGTCAGCCGCGCCGAGGAACCCTACCGCCGCGCCATGGCCGCCATCCGCCAGCGCATCCTGGCCACCGCCCACCTGCTCGGCAAGTTCCGCGGCGAGATCCTGCCGTTCGAGGGCGCCGAGCCCTATGGCGCCTCGACCGAGCTCAAGGCCGACCTGCTGGCGGTGGCCGAATCGCTCGAACGGCACGGCTCGGCGCTGCTGGCCAGCGGCCGCCTGCGCCGGCTGATCCGCGCGGTCGACGTGTTCGGCTTCCACCTGGCGCCGCTCGACATGCGCCAGCACAGCGGCGTGCACGAGAAGGTGGTGGCCGAGCTGTTCGAACGGGCCGGCCTGGAGAACTACCTGGCGCTCGACGAAGCCGGCCGCCGCAAGGTGCTGCTGCGCGAGCTGGCCAGCCCGCGCCTGCTGGTCACGCCCTACGTCGACTACAGCGAGGAGACCGCCAAGGAACTGGCGATCCTGCGCACCGCGGCCGAGGTGCACCGCAAGTACGGCGCCGCCGCGCTGCCCAACTACATCATCTCGAATGCCCAGAGCGTGTCCGACCTGCTCGAGGTGGCGGTGCTGCTGAGCGAGGTCGGCCTGGTCGCGCTGGCGCCCGATACCCACGCCGACCTGAACATCATCCCGCTGTTCGAGACCATCCCCGACCTGCGCGGCTGCGACGCCATCGTGCGCGAGCTGTTCGCGCTGCCGCAGTGGCAGCAGCTGGTCGCCGCGCGCGGCGGCGTGCAGGAGATCATGCTGGGCTATTCCGACAGCAACAAGGACGGCGGCTACCTGACCTCGAACTGGGAGCTGTACAAGGCCGAGGTCAAGCTGGTCGAGGTGTTCAAGGCGGCCGGCGTGCAGATGCGGCTGTTCCACGGCCGCGGCGGCTCGGTCGGCCGCGGCGGCGGGCCGAGCTTCGACGCGGTGCTGGCCCAGCCGGCCGGCTCGGTCGCCGGCCAGATCCGCATCACCGAGCAGGGCGAGATCATCGCCGCCAAGTATTCCGACGCCGAGATCGGCCGCCGCAACCTGGAGACGCTGCTGGCCGCCACGCTGACCGCGAGCTTCCCGGCAGCCACCGCGGCCGAGGCCGATTCGCCCGAGCAGCTGGCGCTGATGGAGAAGCTGTCGGGCTTCGCCTACCGCGAATACCGCGACCTGGTCTATGCCACGCCGGACTTCATCACCTATTTCCGCGAGGCGACGCCGATCTCCGAGATCGCCAAGCTCAACATCGGCAGCCGGCCGGCCGCGCGCAAGCCGAGCAACAGCATCGCCGACCTGCGCGCGATCCCCTGGGTGTTCTCCTGGGCGCAGAGCCGGCTGATGCTGCCGGGCTGGTACGGCTTCGGCACCGCGATCGAGACCTACCGCCAGGAAAAGGGCGAGGCGGCGATCGAGGAGCTGGCCGCGCTCTACCGCGACTGGCCATTCTTCCGCGTCACCATCAGCAATATGGAAATGGTGCTGGCCAAGAGCGACATCCACCTGGCCAGCCGCTACACCACGCTGGTGAAGGACGCCGAGGTGGCGGCGCGCATCTTCGGCCGCATCAAGGCCGAGTGGCGGCGCGCGGTCGACGCGGTGCTGGCGATCACCGGCCACAAGGAACTGCTCGGCGACAACCCCTTGCTGGCGCGCAGCCTGAAGAACCGGCTACCCTACCTCGATCCCCTCAACCACATGCAGGTCGACCTGATCCAGCGGTTCCGCGAGGGGACGAGAGCGAGGACGTGCTGTATGCGATTCATCTCACCATCAACGGCATCGCGGCCGGCTTGCGCAACAGCGGGTGACGGGCCTGGCGTCTTTGCTGGGTTGCGTGATCGTCGTGCCGGGCAAAGCCCGGCAGGATTGGCCGGCAGTGATGGATCGGGCCCGTCCCTGATTCATTCCTACTCCCCCGCCCTCGCCGCCGCGAGGGAGCCTCGCTGGCGCTCGTCAGTGAATCCTTGAACCTGCTGCTAGGCATAGCGCTGCGCTTATGCCGGGGCGGGCGTCGGGCAATGAATGGATATGAGGATGTAGTCGGCCGCCAGCATGAACATCGCGCCGTACATTGGGCGTGCGCGGTCCGCTTGTTTCTTTGGGCGGAGCGCCAGATTGGATGTAACAAACTTCGACCTTCGTACTCGCGTTGCCGTCCCAACGGTGTTGTAGGAGCGGCTTCAGCCGCGAATGGTCGTTCCCTCATCAACCCGGTGAGCGCCAACAGCCCCTCTCCCGCGCGCGGGAGAGGGGTTGGGGGCGCCCGGCGTAGGGTGAGGGGCGTGGAAAGGGCTCGAATGGTTGAGCCTGCTGCCACAAGAATGCGCGTGAAGTCCTTGAGCACGCTTGGTCTAAGCCTGCTCGCCTGCCTCGTTCTTCTCCCCGCCCAAGCCCTCCCCACCGATTTCAACGACAAGGTCGAATCCGCGCTGCTGTGCCGCTCCGAGTGGAGCACCGCGTTCTGGCACGACTATTTCAACACCCACCTGCAGGCCTCGATCCGCGATTGGGGCGAGGCGCGCTGGTGGGAAGCGCAGGGGGCGCAGCTGGGCGGGGTCGGGGTGGTCGAGCTGTTCGCCAATCTCGACGACAGCCGCGTGCTGATGATCGGCGCGCTGATCCAGCAGCCGGTCGAGTCGGTCAAGCAGACGCTGGAGGAGCACTACCGCATGCAGTTCCAGCCGGTCCAGGCCAGCGACGGCGTGCGCTACGTCAGCGACAACCTGTCGGTGCTGGTCGGTACCCGCGATCAGCAGACCAAGTGGTACTGCGCGCGCTGGAACATGGGCAACCGTGAGCGGACCGTGCCGCTGGCGCCGCGCTGAGCCGCCTCGTATCGCGGGCTCGCTTCGGGATGTCGCGCATGGGTTGAGTTTGAGCCGGCATGAACGCGACCTCGGCATGACCTCCTAAGGTCCGAGGAGGGTTGCCAGCCAGGCGCTCATCGAGCGTCGCTCCCTCACCCCCTTCACCTCTCCCGTTGGAGAGGGGTGATCGTGCAGCGAAGCGCTCGGATTGTGCGGCCTCTTGAACCGTCGATCCGCTCCACCTGCCCATGGGACTGACGCTGTCTCACCTCTTCCTCCGGGAGAGGACCGGGGTGAGGGAGCGCCGGTCGAGTTGTCGCCGACGGTTGCGACCTGAACCGTCCTGATTTCCCCCGCACCGGCTCCCGGTCGGCGAGCGCCAGGCAGCGCTATCCCGCTCCCTGGTCCATCAAGCCCTCAGCGCTGCCTGATGACCGCCGTATTCCCCGCTCCCAATTGCGCTGCCGCCGCAGCCTGTCCAACCCCCGCCTGCTCGATCTCCACCCGGTTGCCGCCGCCGAGCCCGATCTGCACCACGGCCGCCCCAGCCGCTCGCCGTCCTGGCCGATGCGGGCCAGGCCGAGTTCGCCGCTCTGGTTGATCCGTGCGACCTGGTCGAGACCCTGCTGGTCGATCTCGGCCAGGTGGTCGGCGCCGCGCTGGCCGATCTCGGCCAGCTGCCGCTCGCCGTCGTGCTGGGCGATGCGCGCTTCGCCGCGTTCGGCGCGCTCGGCCGGCGTGCCCTGGCTGATCCGCAGCAGCGCCTCGCGGCTGCGTGCCTGGACTGCGACGGCCAGGTTCTGCGCGCCGACCTGGTGCAGCTCGGCGCGGACCTGGCCGCTGTCGGCCTGCTGCAGCTCGATGCGGTCGTAGGCGCCGGCCTGGCGGGTCTGCGCGGCGGCGTCGGCGCTGTCGGACTGGCTCAGCACCAGCGAGCCGTGGTCGGCGTACTGCTCGACCGTCGCCGTGACGGCGCCGCTGCGCGTCTGGACGATCTCGGCCGCGGCGATCGCGCTGCGCTGCAGCAGCGCGATGCCGGCCTGGCGGTTGCCGTCCTGCCGCAGCAGCGCGTAGTGGCTGCCGTCCTGCTCGGCGCGGATGGCGGCGTCGCGATTGCCGGTCTGGACCAGCGCCGCCTCGTTGGCCTCGCCGCGCTGGACCAGCTCGGCCAGCGTGCGCGCGTTGTCGCTCTGCCCGAGCGTGGCGCGCGCATCGACGCCGTCCTGCTCGATGCGGCCGCCGGCGCCGTCGTTGCGCGCCTGGCTCAGCGCGGCCTGGCCGAACAGGCCGTGCTGGACGATCTCGCCCCAGTTGCCGCGGCTGCTGGCCACCTGGTCCTGCTGCTCGATGCGGGCGACGCTCGAGACGCCGGCCTGGCCGATGGCGGCGCCGGAGTCGACGGTCGCGCGCTGGACGATCTCGGCCTGGTTGACGGCGCCGCCCTGCTCGAGCCGGTTGTAGCCGCCGCGCGGCGCCATGATCGGCGCGAGGCCGGTGTTCGCCACGTCGTACTGCTCGATGCGCGCCTGGCCGTAGTCGCCGCCCTGGATCAGCACGGCGGCGGTATGGCTGGCGCCGTCCTGCACGATGGCGTTGCTGCTGCGGTAGTTCCACTGCTCGACTTCGGCCCGCACCGCCGTGCCGTTGCGCTGCCAGACCGTGCTGCCGCCGAGGCCGTCGTGCTGGCGCAGGCGGACCGCGGCGTCGGCGACGTTCTCCTGCACCGCCTCGGTGGTGAAGGCGCCGCCGTGCTGCGCGATCTCGATCGCGGCGCGGTGCGCCTGCATCTGCACCGCGCCCTGGTTGAAGCCGCCGACGTGGTTGAAATCGCCGGTCTGGACGATGGCGATGCGCGCGTCGGCGCTGTCGATCTGGCGCGCCACCGCGACGTTCTCCTGCGCGTACTCGCTGCGCTGCTCGATGCGGATGGTGGCGTCGGCGCTGCGCAGCTGCTCGGCCTCGGCCTCGATCGCGATGCCGTAAGGATTGGCCTGCTCGATGCGGATGCCGACCCGCTGCGAGTCGACCTGGCTGGCGACGGCGTTGTTGCCGCTGCCCGACTGGTCGATCTCGATGACGTTGCCGTGCAGCGCGCCGGTGACCAGCAGCGCCGCGGAGGCGGCCAGGGGGAATGCGCATGCAGCATGGGACGCTCCTTTCGCACTTCTGGAACCCGCGGTCGCCGGGTGCCCGTCGCCGGATGCCCGTCGCCGGGTGCCCGTCGCCGGCGACTCCTTGCGCCGCGGCCGGCCCGGTCAGCCTTCGCCGCTGCGCTTCTCGACCAGCTTTTCGAGCTGGGCCGGGCTGAGGTCGAATTCGTCGCTGTCGAACTGCTTGAGGATGGCCATCGCCGGATCGTTCGGATTGGCCGGCAGCCACAGGCCCTCGCGCACGCCCTTGGCGACCAGCATCGCCACCGCGGTCTCGATCGCTTCCTTCACGCACAGCTGCACCGGCTCGTTGCGGGTGTAGCCGGCCTCGAGCTCGAGGATGCGCTTGAGCGAGACGTAGCGGTACACGCCGGACGACAGCTCGCGCGACCAGATGGTCTTGCCGGCGATCACGTTGGCCAGGATCTGGCCGGTGCGCACGTTGACCGCGCGCAGCGAGACGGTGACCTGGTCGACCCGGTACTGGCCCGAGATGCCGTAGCCCATGAAGGCCGCGCCGGCGCCGCCGGTGCGCACATTGCTCTCGTAGCTGGTGACCGCGCCCTCGATCACGATCGGCGCCGGCGTCAGCGCCGGCAGGCTGCCCGCCGCGGCTGCGGCGGCCTTGTCCTTGTCGGTCTCCAGCGCGCGCCAGATCTTGCGTTCGGTCAGCAGGTTCTGCAGGTTCTCGCGCTCGACCGGGGCGAACCAGCTCGAATCGACCAGCGCCTTGATCAGCCAGGCGGTGGCGCCCTGGGTGACGGCGGTCGAGTAGGAGCTGTCGGGCTGCGGCTTGAACTGGCCGGTCTGGTCGCGGAAGGAGTACACCGAGACCACCACCCGGCCCTTGGGGGCGGGCAGTTGCAGCAGGTCGCGCTGATGGGTGGCCGGGACGCGCTCGGCCGGGCCGTCGCTGGCGGCCAGGCGGGTGATGCCGCAGCCGCCCAGGGCCAGGCAGAGGCCGGCCAGGACGAGCTGCTTGATGCCGTTTCGGTTCATTGCGTTGCTCTTGCGGGGTGAATGCGTTCGATGATCGGGGTGGCTTGGGGCCGGCTTCTCTCTACCGTGCGAGCGGCCGCGCCTTTGCGTGGGGGCCGGGGGCGGGGTGGCGTTGCTTGGGCGACTCCGGACCTCGAGCGTCCGGCTTTGCCGGACGCCTGCGCCGCACGCCGATCGCCACGGGAGCATTCGGGCGCACTAGTCACCGAAGCCGCCGACCTCGAAGGTGGTGGTCTGGCCGCTGTTCTTGTCGACCGTGGTCACGCGCAGCTGGCCGTCGCCGATGTCCTCGATGGTGATCGAGAAGTCGTCGGTCTCCAGGCGGCCGGGAATCAGGTTGCCCTGGCTGTCGATCACCGAGGACGACAGCGTCGAGGCGATGCGGTTGAGGATCGAGCGCTGCAGCGTCTCGGAGAACTGCTCGAGCTGGCTCTTGGTCGGCGCGGTCTCCTTGAAGCGGTTCTGCGCCTGCGCCTTGCCCAGCAGCACCGAGCCGTTCAGCGGGCTGCCGCCGAAGGTCGGGTTCTTCGGCGTGTAGACCAGCTCGCCGGCGCGGGCGGGCCCGAAAAGCAATATCGCGCAGCATGCTGCGCGACCGAGGGCGGGGCGGAAAAATGGGCGTGGCATCGTGTGCTCCTGTGGCGGATGCGACGGTGGGGCCGGAATACGGTGGGTCATTCGAGAGGGCCTTCGTCCAATTCGTCGTCGGCGTGTTCGAGTTTTTCCAGGATGCGCGGGATGGCCGCCTCGACCGCCTCGCGCGCCGGGGCCGCACGGCCCGGCGACAGCGGCACGATCACCACCGGCTGCCCGCCGAACTCGACCCAGGCGCGCGTACCGCCGCGCGGCTCGGGCCGCTCGACGATCACCACGCTCTCGCGCGCCTGCACCCGGCCGGTCTCGTGCCATCGCACCGCGAATTCGCGGAAGAAGGCCGCGCCGGCGGCGCTGAAGGTGCGGTCGATCAGGATGCCGTCGATCTCGGTTTCGGGCAGTTCATCCCCCGCGCCGCGGCCAGCGCGGCGAGGAGGACGAAGGTCGTGGCGACCGTGCGCACCATGGCTTAGTGCTGGGTGACCGTGGCCACGTTGCCGGCGCCGTTCTGCGTGACGCTGGCGGTGTAGAAGCCGATCGACTGGCTCACCGTGGCCTGGTTGGCGGTGCCGCCGGTGCCGATCTGGCTCACGCTGGCGCGGTTGTTGCCGCCGGTCTGGGTCACCAGCGCGACGTTCAGCGTGCCGCTCTGGGCGATGCTGGCCACCGTGATGTCGCCGTCCTGCTCGATCACCGAGGTCTGGCTCAGGCCGGTCTGGCGCACTTCGGCCAGCAGGTCGTCGCCGGCCGTCTGGTTGACGATGGCGCTGCTCAGGTCGGCGGTCTCGCCCAGGCGCTGCCCTGGGCGATGCTGATCGAGGCGTGGACCACGCCGGTCTGGTTGGCTTCGAGCGTGTTGCCGTTGCCGTTCTGCAGCGTGGTGGCGTTGACCGACTCGGTGCCGATCTGCTTGATGTCGCCGCGGTTGCCCGTACCGCGCTGCTCGCCGTAGGCGGCGGCGTGCAGGTTGTCGGTCTGCACCAGCGTGGCGGCGTTGGCACTGCCGACCTGCAGGATCTGCGCATTGGCGTCGAAGCTGTTGGTCTGCTCGACGTAGCCGGCGCTGTCGGCGCCCGACTGCAGGATCTGGCCGGTCACCAGCACGCTGCCGGTCTGGTTGACCACGGCGGCGAAGCCGTCGCCGACCTGCTCGATGTAGCCGGTGGCGCGCACGTTGTCGTTCTGGGCCACGATGGCGCCGTGGTTGCCGCCCTCCTGGTAGACGTAGCCGATGGTGAAGTTGCTGTTGCCCTGCTGGGTCACTTCGCCGGTGTTGGCGTCGCCGACCTGCTCGACGTAGGCGCCGACCGTGCTGTTGCCGCTCTGGGTCACGGTGCCGCTGTTCTCGTTGCCGGTCTGCAGCACTTCGCCCCAGCTGCCGTTGCCGGCTTCGAGGTTCTGGTCGGACTGGCTCACCTTGGCGATGTTGAGCGAGCCGGTCTGGCTGACGGCGGCGCCCGAGTCGACCAGGTTGATCTGCTCGATGGTGCCGAGGTTGTCCTCGCCGACCTGCTTGACGGTGTTGTACTCGCCGATCGCGCGGTAGGCCTGGGCGGCGCCGGTGGTCTCGACCGACGACTGCTCGACGGCGCCGCGGTTGTCGCTGCCGGTCTGCAGCACGCGGGCCTGGGTGTCGAAGGCGAGGTCCTGCACGGTGTAGCCGATGTTGCGGAAGCCGTTCTGGCTCACTTCGCCGAGCGCATTGATCGAGTAGCCCTGCACCGTTTCGGCGGCGTTGTCGCTACCGGTCTGCTGCAGCTTGGAAACGGTGTCGAACACCAGGCCCTGGGTGGCCCAGGCCTGGTTCTTGTCGCCGTTCTGCGATACCGCGATCGACGAGTCGAAGGCCAGCTGCTGGACGGCACCGGCTTCGTCGGCGGTGCCGACCTGGTTGCCGTTGCCGATCTGGGTCACCGAAATCTTGGCGTTGTCGCTGATCGCCTGTTCGGTCGCGGCGCTGTTGGCGGTGCCGGTCTGGTTGACCGTGCTGCTGTTGTCGGCCAGCGCGGGCAGGGCGAACAGGAGGGCGGCGGCGACGGCCAAGGGGTACGGCTGAGATTCATGATGCTCCTTTCAACTTTCACGGGACGAAACGATCGGACGCGCCGATCGCGTTGGGGTACCACTGGGGAGACGGTCGGTCGGGCCGCGTGCCGCAGGCCTGGCTGGACGGCGGTCAGTGCTGGGTGGCCACGGCGCGGCCCCCGCTGCCCGACTGGGTGATGACCACGCGCTGCTGGCTGCCGGACTGGCTCACCCGCGCCTGGTTGTCGTGGCCGTCCTGGCGCACGCTGGCGGTCAGCGCCTGGCCTTGCTGGGTGATCGAGATGCGGTTGTCGCTGCCGTTTTGCCGCGTCTCGATGACGAGCGCCTGGCCGGCCTGGACCGCCTGCAGCAGGTTGGCCTCGCCGCGCTGGCTGGCGTTGAACTGGTTCTGCCGGCCCGACTGGTCGAGCGTGGCGCGGTTGAAGTCGCCCAGTTGCAACAGTTCGGCCTGGCCGCGCCGTTCGGCCGAAGCCTGCGCGGGCGCCGCGCGTTCCCAGCTTTCGCCGGGCCCGAGATCGGCCTCGGCCGCCGCCGGCGAGACCAGCAGCAGCGCGGCTGCCGCGATGAAAGGGAGCAGGTAGGAAGGGGCGGAAGAAGTGGTGCGATGGTGCTGGATCATGGTGCAGAAACGCACCGCCAGGGGCGGCCGTTTCCTCCTCTCACTCGTGTGTCTTCGTTGTTATGCCGTTCGCCCGTTAGGGAAAACTCTATCTATGACGTTATGCTAGGTTGTTCTAGCCGCGCGTACATCGTCCGAACGGGTAGGGGCAGCGAAGTTTTCCGCTGCGCCGCATCACACGGACGGGCGCGCGCGGTCCGCCCGCAATGTGAATAAAAAGCGTTTCGGGATAGATGCAGAGCGATGAGCGGGGCCACGATCCGCGCTACATCGCCGGGCGGTGCGCCACGAGCGCACCGGATGCTGACCGGGATGACGAGCGATACGTCGTCCGAATGGACTAGGCCGACTCGGCCCGGTCCTGGAGGGAGAAGCAGTGAAGAGGGAAGAAGAAACGGTATTGCGCCTGCCGCAAAGGGCGCCCGAGGACGTCGAGCGGGCCTTGCGGCTGTCGGTGGGCGACATCGAGCAGCAGGTGACGGCGATGATGGGCGCGCTGGCCTCCAAGGTCGCGCTGTCGCAGGTGGTGCTCGACTGCCTGGGCCTCGGGTGGTGCTGCTCGATCCGGAGGGCCGCGTGCTGCAGGCCAACGGCACGGCCGAGCGGATGCTGGCCGAGGCCGACGGCCTGATGCTGGCCGACGGCAGGCTGCTGCTGCCGCAGGGCGACAACGCGCGGTTGCAGTGCTTCCTGCGCAAGGGCGAGGGCACCCGGGCGCTGCGGGCGGCGCGGCGCGGCGGCCGGCCCGACTACCTGGTCACGCTGGCTTGGCTGCGCTGCGACGACGCCCCGGCGATCGGCCGGGTGGCGATGGCGCTGGTCGACGACCTCGGCAGCGATCCGTCGACCGAGCTGCATCTGCTGGAAGACCTGTACGACCTCACGCCGGCCCAGTCGCGGCTGGCCTGGCACCTGGCCAGCGGCCATACCGCGGCCGAATGCGCCGAGACGCTCGGGGTGAGCCAGGCGACGGTGAAGGCCCACCTGCGCGAGCTGTTCGCCAAGACCGACACGCACCGGCAGAGCGACCTGATCCGCCTGATCCTGCGCGCCTTGCGGCTCGGCGGAACGGGGCGCTGAGGGCGGCGCTTCAGTCGCGTTCGAGCCAGGGCCAGCGCCGCCCGATCAGCGCATCGAGCGACAGCTTGCCCGGCCCGTGGCCGACCAGCATGGCCAGCAGCAGGCCCCACAGCAGGTGCTGGGTCAGCCCGGCCGCCTGCTCGGGCGTGCCGAGCACGTGCCAGTACGACACCACCGCCATCAGGTTGACGACGCTGAGCCCGAGCGCGCCGAGACGGCCGGCCAGGCCGAGCGCCAGCAGCAGCGGGAAGAACAGCTCGCCGAATGCGCCGCCCGCCGCGGCCAGCGGCGGCGGCAGCAGCGGCACGTGGTATTCCTCGGTGAACAGCAGCAGCGTGGTGTCCCAGTCCTGCACCTTGGTCAGGCCCGAGGCGAAGAACACCTTCGCCAGGTAGAGCCGGGCGGCGAGGTCGGCCAAGGGCTGGAACCAGGCGTCGAACAGGCGGGAGAGGGTACGGCCGGCGCGGACGACGGCGGGGGCGATGAGGGTCATGGTCAGGGTTCCGTGAAATCGACGATCACTTGGTCGGCGATCCAGCGCTGCAATGACGCCCGAAGTCGAATTCCATGTCTTCGTCGAGCGCGCGCTCCAGCGCCTCGGCCAGCGGCAGGCCTTCGGCCGCGGCGGCCAGGAAGGCGGATTCGGCCGCCGGCAGCCGCCGCACCCGCACCCGGTTGCGGCCGTCGCGCCAGGCCAGCGCGGCTTCGCCGCCCTGGTCGGGCGAGGGGAAATCGCCGCCTTCGGGCTGGTGGGCCTGCCACAGGCTGGCGATCGGCCAGGCCGAGCGCAGCAGGCCGGCGGCCGGCGCCAGCCGCAGCGCGAGGCCGCCCTGGCGTTCGGCCGGCACGGCGGCCAGCGCGGCCAGGTCGAACGGCGCGGCGTCGTCGGCGTAATAGGCCATGTGGCACAGCCAGTCGAGCCGGGCCGCGTCGGCCAGGTAGGGCAGTTCGCGCGCGGGCGGGAAGCCGGCGATGAACCCGGCCAGGCCCTCGCCGTAGCGGTTCAGGTCGCCCGAGCGCGACGGCGTGATGCGCGCATAGGCGCGCGCCAGGCCGCCGAAGAAGGCCTCGCCGACCAGTTGGCGCACCACCGGGTAGGCCTCGGCCAGCGCGTCGGCGCGGTTGAACAGCCGGTTGTTGGCATAGGCGTCGGCGCCGCCGGCATGGTCGCCGAACAGCTCGGCGGCCAGCGCCGGGTCGGCCAGCGCGGCGACGAAGCGGCGCTGCAGTTCGTCGAGCGGGGTCGGATCGGTCGTCATGCGGCGGGCTCCAGTCGGTCGAGCGCGGCCTGCGCGCGCGCGGCCTCGCTCATCAGTTCCGCCAGCGGCGGCAGGTTGCTGTCGCGCTCGAGCAGCACCGGCAGCGGGCCGAAGCGCGCCAGCGCGGCGTCGAGCAGATCCCACACCGCCTCGCGCACCGGGCTGCCGTGGGTGTCGAGCCACAGCCCGTCTTCGCGTTCCTCGAAGCCGGCCAGGTGGATCTCGCCGACCGCCTCGCGCGGCAGGGCGGCGATCGCGGCCCGCGCGTCGCGGCCGAGGTTGTGCTGGTTCACGTACAGGTTGTTGAGGTCGAGCAGCACGGCGCAGCCGCTGCGCCGCGCCAGCTCGGCGATGAATTCGCCTTCGGGGATGCGGTCGTCGCGGAAGCCGACGTAGCTCGACAGGTTCTCGATCAGCAGGCGGCGGCCGAGCGCGTCCTGCGCCCGGCCCACCCGCTCGACCATGAAGTCGAGCGCGGCCTGGCTGTAGGGCAGCGGCAGCAGGTCGTTGAGGCATTCGTCGTCGCTGCGGTTCCAGGCCAGATGCTCGGATACCGCGGCCGGCGCCAGCCGGTCGATCAGCGCGCGGAAGCGGGCCAGGTGGCCGGCGTCGAGCGGCGCCGCCGAACCGAGGCCCAGGCCGACGCCGTGCAGGCTCAGCGGGTAATCGGCGCGGACCGCCTCGAGCGCGGCCAGGTTGGCGCCGCCGCCGAAGTAGTTCTCGGGATGGACCTCGAACCAGGCCACGGCCGGCCGCTCGGCCAGCACCTGGCGGATGTGCGGCAGGCGCAGTCCGAGGCCGGCGGCGCGGGGAGGGCGGTGTGGGGCATGCGGCTATCCTGCAATAGGGGGGACCAGGCGAGAGGGGCACCGGCACGGAGGGCGGCAAGAAAAAACGGGCGGCCATGGCCGCCCGTTCTCGCTGCATCCGGCGCGGCGCTTACTTCTTGCCGGGTTGGGTGTTGCCGCCCATCTTTTCGCAGGTGCCCTTGGCGACGTACTTCCACTCGTTCGGGTCGTTGTCGGTCTTGGCCTGGCCGGCGCAGCTGTGGCTGCCGGAGGGCGAAGCGCAGTCGTTCTTGCCGGCCTTGGCCACGCCGTAGCATTTTTCCTTGGCCGCCTTGTCGTCGGCCTGGGCACCGGCCGACAGGCCCAGCGCCACCAGGCTGGCCAGGGCGCCGGAAATCAGTGCTTGCTTCTTGTCCATGTCTGAAACTCCTTGAAGGAAGATGGTTGGCGATCGTTCGCCTGCCTTGGTCGAGGATAGCGCAGCTTTTCTTACATGCCACCTGGGCCTTGGTGAGCGCCAGTTTGGCAGGGCGGGGTGAACCTTTGCTGAATGCCGCCGGCCGCGCAGCCCCGGCATTATTGCCGATGCCGCCGCGGTGGCCGCAGGCGCGCCGGCGCGGGCGGTCGAGCGGGCGCCAGTATAATCGGCCGTTTCGTCCGGAATTTGCGCCATGTCAGCGACGCTCGACGCCGATCTCGCCCCCTCCATACGCTGGCCCTGCGCGCGCGCGCCGAACGGCTGGCCGTGCTGGCCGACCTGGCCGAGCTGCCCGATCTGCTGGCGCAGGCCGGACCGCAGCTGCGCGTGCTCGGTGGCGGCAGCAACCTGGTGCCGGCCGAGCGGGTGGCCGGCACGGTGCTCAAGGTCGAGCTCAAGGGCCGCCAGCTGCTCGGCGAGGACGAGGGCGCCTGGTACGTCGCCGCCGCGGCCGGCGAGAACTGGCACGACTTCGTGCAATGGACGCTGGCGCAGGGCTGGCCGGGGCTGGAGAACCTGTCGCTGATCCCCGGCACCGTCGGCGCCGCGCCGATCCAGAACATCGGCGCCTACGGCGTCGAGCTGAAGGACTGCTTCCATGCGCTGACCGCGCGCCGGCTCGACGACGGCTCGGTCTGCGTGTTCACCGCCGAGCAGTGCGCCTTCGGCTATCGCGACAGCGTGTTCAAGCGCGTCGAGGCCGGCCGCTGGCTGATCACCGACGTGCTGTTCCGCCTGCCCAAGGCCTGGCGGCCCAAGCTCGACTACGGCGACCTGCGCGCGCGGCTCGACGGCGCCGAGATCACGCCGCAGGCGGTGGCCGACGCGGTGATCGCCATCCGCCGCAGCAAGCTGCCCGACCCGGCGGTGACGCCGAACGCCGGCAGCTTCTTCCACAACCCGGTCGTGCCGGCCGAGCAGGCCGCCGCGCTGAAGGCGCGCCACCCGGCGCTGCCGCTGTATCCGCAGGCCGACGGCAGCGCCAAGCTGGCGGCCGGCTGGCTGATCGAGCAGGCCGGCTGGAAGGGCCGCCGGCTCGGCCCGGTCGGCATGTATGCGCAGCAGGCGCTGGTGCTGGTCAACCACGGCGGCGCCGGCGCGGCCGACGTCGCGGCCTTGATGCAGGCGGTGCGGGCCGACGTGCTGGAGCGTTTCGGCGTGATGCTGCAGCCCGAGCCGGTGTGGTGGTGAGCCAGTGCATCCTCTGGACGCAAAAATAGACTCGACCGCAGAGGACGCCGAGGATGCAGAGGATCGGTGGCGTCACCGCCAGCGCATTTGCGGGCGATGCCGGTTCTCCTCCGCGTCCTCGGCGTCCTCCGCGGTGAATGGTTTTCAGCCGCGCGCCCACCGGTGGACAGCGGCCGGGCCGAACGCCTAAACTCGCGCCTTCTTTTTGAGCAGGAGCCCGTCGTGGGTAGTGAATCGGGTAGTCGAAGTACGCCGCCGATCCAGCACTGAGACCACGCCTGCGCTCGCCGCGCGCGCCCCTGGTCGCGCGGCTCCTTCCGGGCAGTTTTCCGCCCGCACCCCAATCCCCTCCGACTTCCGCTGCCCGCGCCCTGCGCCGGCCGCGGCTGCTGCATGCGCCGCCCGATCGTTGCGGGCGACCGAACCGCTGCGGGGTATCGCCATGATCAATCTGTTCACGCTCGTCAACGGCCGCCTGGCCCAGCTCGACGAGGCCGCGTTCGCCGCGCTCGACGCCGCGCCGCCGGTCTGGATCGACCTGGTCGACCCGGACGAGGCCGACCTCGACTGGGTCCGCAACCATTTCGACCTGGCCGTGCCGGACTGGCGCGCGCTCGGCGACATCGAGGAGAGCGCGCGCTTCTTCGAGGACGACAGCGGCGGCCTGCACCTGCGCGCCAACTTCCTGATCGAGCGCGACGGCGGTTATGCCAACGTGGCGGCCGCCTTCGTGCTGCGCGACGGCCGGCTCTACAGCGTGCGCGGCGAGGAGTCGCCGGTGTTCCGCCTCTTGCGCCTGCGCGCGCGCAGCCGGCCGGGCTACGTCGAGAACGCGCTCGACGTGCTGCTCGAGCTGTTCGCGGTCGACGTCGAGCATTCGGCCGATGCGCTCGAGGACGGCTACCGCGAGCTCGAGGGCATCTCCAAGATGGTGCTCGGCGAGAAGCTCAGCGATACCCAGGCCGGCGAGGTGCTGCAGCGCATCGCGCGCGAGGAGGACATGAACGGCCGCATCCGCCAGAACCTGATGGAGACGCGGCGCGCGGTGTCCTCGCTGATGCGCGGCCGGCTGCTCGACAAGGAGCAGTTCAACGACGCGCGCCAGATCATGCGCGACATCGATTCGCTCGACGGCCACACCGCCTTCCTGTTCGACAAGATCAACTTCCTGATGGACGCCACGGTCGGCTTCATCAACATCAACCAGAACAAGATCATCAAGATCTTCTCGGTGGCCTCGGTGGCGCTGCTGCCGCCGACGCTGATCGCCAGCGTCTACGGCATGAACTTCGGCCATATGCCCGAGCTGGAATGGCGCTGGGGCTATCCGTTCGCGCTGGGCCTGATGGCGCTGTCGGTGGCTGCGCCGTTCTGGTATTTCCAGCGCAAAGGCTGGTTGAGGTAAGCCATGAGGTGGATGCGTGGGCTCTGGCTGGCCGTGCAGTGCGGGCGCCCGGCGGAGCCGGGCGCTTGCGCGCAGTGTCGGCTGGACGGGCGCGGCTTACCTCCCTGTTTCACCCCGACTCCCCCGCCCTCGCCGCCGCGAGGGAGCCTCGCTGGCGCTCGTTCGCTCTCCGTTGCACCTGCGGCTAGGCATGTCGCTGCGCTCATGCCGGTGGCCGCGCCAATGTTGGTGCGGGTGCTTTTAAGCCCCTCTCCCACCGGGAGAGGGGTGGGGGTGAGGGAGCGCCGCTAATTCAATGTGCGGCTGGTTCACTATCAACGCAGGCCGGGTTTCTGCAGGAGCGGCTTCAGCCGCGAATCGTCGGATACCGCCAATTTTTCGGCTTAACTCGTATAGACGAGTACGCACTTCAAGCATCCGTCCGGCGCTTCGCCCGTAGTCGGCACGATTCGACTACGCCGGCAGCCCGAAGATGGCGTAGGATCGCCGCCGGCCCGGCCTCGGGCCCAAGCGTGGCGCGCTTGGTACGGTTGCGGTCGGGCGATTGCCGCTGGCGTAAGTCCCGCGTAACATCGCGCGCTTTTCCACCCTCCGGCCATGGGTATTCGGTGGCCGTCTGGAGGTAAGTCCATGTTTTCCTTCGTCCTCAGGAAACTGGCGACGGTCGTTCCGACCTTCATCGGCATCACGCTGGTCGCTTTCGCCCTGATCCGCCTCATCCCCGGCGACCCGATCGAAGTGATGGTCGGCGAGCGCCGGCTCGATCCCGAGATGCACAAGGCCGCGATGATCCGGCTCGGTCTCGACAAGCCCCTTCACGAGCAATACTTCCGCTACGTTTCCGACCTGGTCCATGGCGACCTCGGCATCTCGCTGGTCACGCGCGAGCCGGTGACCAAGGAATTCCTCACGCTGTTCCCCGCCACCGTCGAGCTCGCCTTCTGCGCGCTGATCCTCGCAGTGGTGGTCGGCCTCGCCCTGGGCATGACCGCCGGCCTCAAGCGAGGCTCGATCTTCGACCAGTCGGTGATGGGGGTCGCCACCTTCGGCTACTCGATGCCGATCTTCTGGTGGGGCCTGATCCTGATCATGTTCTTCTCGGTCCAGCTCGGCTGGACGCCGGTGTCGGGCCGCATCGACATCGAATACGACATCGCGCAGCGTACCGGCTTCCTGCTGATCGACAGCTGGCTGTCGCCCGACGAGGGCGCCTTCAAGTCGGCGCTGATGCACCTGATCCTGCCCTCGATCGTGCTCGGCACCATCCCGATGGCGGTGGTGGCGCGGATGACGCGTTCGTCGATGCTCGAAGTGCTGCGCGAGGACTACATCCGCACCGCGCGCGCCAAGGGCCTGGCTCCGACCCGGGTGGTGGTGGTGCACGCGCTGCGCAACGCGCTGATCCCGGTCATCACCGTGATCGGGCTGCAGACCGGCACGCTCCTGGCCGGCGCGGTGCTGACCGAGACCATCTTCTCCTGGCCCGGCATCGGCAAGTGGCTGGTCGATTCGATTTCGCGCCGCGACTACCCGGTGGTGCAGGCCGGCATCCTGATCTCGGCCACCACCTTCATCGTGGTGAACCTGGTGGTGGACATTCTCTACGGCGTGGTCAACCCGCGCATCCGCTCGGCCAAATAAGGAGCGCACATGACGACGCAAACCCTGGAAAAGATGCCGAGCTACCCCTCGCCGCTGAAGGAGTTCTGGCAGGGCTTCTCGGTCAACAAGGGCTCGGTGCTGGCGCTGGCGGTATTCACGGCCATCGTGTTCTGCGCGGTGTTCGCCGGCTGGATCGCGCCGCACAGCCCGATCGAGCAGTACCGCGACCATATGCTGACCCCGCCGTCGTGGGCCGACGGCGGCATGTCGACCTACCTGCTCGGCACCGACGAGCTGGGCCGCGACATCTTCTCGCGCCTGGTGCACGGCGCCCGCGTCTCGCTGTGGATCGGCCTGATGTCGGTGCTGATGTCGATGATCCCCGGCGTGATACTGGGCCTGCTGGCCGCCTTCTATCCCAAGACCCTGTCGCCGGTGATCATGCGCGTGATGGACGTGATGCTGGCGCTGCCCTCGCTGCTGCTGGCGATCTGCATCATCACCATCCTCGGCCCGGGCCTGATCAACACCATGATCGCGATCGCGATCGGCGCGCTGCCGAGCTACACCCGCCTGACCCGCGCCGCCGCCATGGCCGAGATCAACAAGGAATACGTGACCGCCAGCCGGGTGGCCGGCGCCGGCGCGCTGCGGCTGATGTTCGTCACCGTGCTGCCCAACTGCATGGCGCCCTTGATCGTGAACGCCACGCTGAGCTTCTCCTCGGCCATCCTCGAAGCCGCCGCGCTGGGCTTCCTCGGCCTCGGCGTGCAGCCGCCGACGCCCGAGTGGGGCACCATGCTGGCCAGCGCGCGCGACTACATCGAGCGCGCGCCCTGGGTGGTGACCATGCCCGGCCTGACCATCCTGCTCAGCGTGCTGGCGATCAACCTGATGGGCGACGGCCTGCGCGACGCGCTTGATCCCAAACTGAAGCGTGCAGCGTAAGGAACGGCAGCCATGAGTCTTCTGAAAATCCGCAATCTGCGCGTCGAGTTCGGCGCCAAGGGCCATGCCTTCCCGGCCGTCGACGGCCTCGACTTCGACATCGACCGCGGCGAGCTGGTCGGCATCGTCGGCGAATCGGGCTCGGGCAAGTCGGTGACCATGATGGCGCTGATGGGCCTGATCGACGCGCCCGGCCGCGTCACCGCCGACGAGCTCAAGTTCGACGGCCACGACCTGCTCAAGATGTCGGCCCGCCAGCGCCGCAAGATCGTCGGCAAGGATATTTCGATGATCTTCCAGGACGCGCTGACCAGCCTCAACCCGTCCTACACCGTCGGCTACCAGATCAAGGAATCGCTCAAGGTCCACCTCGGCCTGCGCGGCGATGCGCTGCAGAAGCGCGCGCTCGAGCTGTTGGAGCTGGTCGAGATCCCCGACGCCAAGAGCCGGCTCAACGCCTATCCGCACCAGCTGTCGGGCGGTATGAACCAGCGGGTGATGATCGCCATGGCGATCGCCTGCAATCCCAAGCTCCTGATCGCCGACGAGCCGACCACCGCGCTCGACGTGACCATCCAGGCCCAGATCATGGACCTGCTGGAGCGGCTCCAGAAGGAGCACAACATGGGCCTGATCATGATCACCCACGACCTGGCGGTGATCGCCGAGATGGCCAAGCGCATCTGCGTGATGTATGCCGGCCAGGTGGTCGAGGCCTCGACGGTGGCCGACCTGTTCCGGGCGCCGCGTCATCCGTACACCGAGGCGCTGCTGGCCGCGATCCCCGAGCATTCGAAGGGCGCCGAGCGCCTGTCGGCGCTGCCCGGCATCGTGCCCGGCCACTACGACCGCCCCAAGGGCTGCCTCTTGTCGCCGCGCTGCCGCTACGTGCAGGACCGCTGCCGCGCCGAGCGCCCCGCGCTCGAAGCCGGCGTGCGCTGCTTCTTCCCCCTGAACGCCGCCGGAGTCCCGACCCATGGCTGATGAACTGCTGCTCGCCCGCGACCTGACCCGCCACTACCAGGTCAGCCGCGGCTTCATGAAAGGCCATGCCACGGTCAAGGCGCTCAACGGCGTGTCGTTCTCGCTGCGGCCGGGCCAGACGCTGGCGGTGGTCGGCGAATCGGGCTGCGGCAAGTCGACGCTGGCGCGCCAGCTGACCATGATCGAGCCGGCCACCTCGGGCCACCTGAGCATCGAGGGCGTCGACGTAGCGCAGGCCGACGCCGCCACGGTCAAGAAGATGCGGACCAAGGTGCAGATGGTGTTCCAGAACCCCTACGCCTCGCTCAATCCGCGCAAGACCATCACCGCCACGCTCGACGAGCCGCTGCTGATCAATACCGGCCTGTCGGCCGGCGAGCGGCGCGACAAGATCGAGGCCATCGTGGCCAAGGTGGGCCTGCGGCCCGAGCACGTGCGGCGCTATCCGCACATGTTCTCCGGCGGCCAGCGCCAGCGCATCGCCATCGCGCGGGCGATGATCCTGAACCCGAAGATCGTGGTGGCCGACGAGCCGGTCTCGGCGCTCGACGTGTCGATCCAGGCGCAGATCCTCAACCTGTTCATGGACCTGCAGGACGAGTTCAAGACCGGCTACGTGTTCATCTCGCACAACCTGAGCGTGGTCGAGCACGTCGCCGACGATCTCCTGGTGATGTATCTGGGTTCGGCGGTCGAGTACGGCGAGAAGTCGAAGATCTTCGCCCGGCCGATGCACCCGTACACCCAGGCGCTGATGAGCGCGACGCCGGCGATCCGCGAGGAAGACCGCCGCATCAAGATCAAGATCACCGGCGAATTGCCGAGCCCGCTCAATCCGCCGAGCGGCTGCGCTTTCCACAAGCGCTGCCCTTATATGATCGAACGCTGCAAGGCCGAGGTGCCGGTGCTGCGGCAGGTCGGGGACCGGCAAGTGGCTTGCCACCGGGCTGAGGAAATCAATGTGTGAGGGGTGAGGCGTGAGGGTGAGGTGTAACCCCATCCCCTCCCCAGCCCTCCCCTTGAAGGGGAGGGGGCCGTGCAGCGCAGCGGACAAGCCGTAGCGCACGGCATGGATGACCGCCGTATATTTTCGACCGCAGCATTTCTTCGATCGCTGCGCCGCAGTCTTCGGCGATCGCTGCGCCACCCTCTCCCTCCGGGAGAGGGCAGGGTGAGGGAGCGACGGTTCAGGTAGTGCTGCAGGTCGGTGGAAGCTCCACGGCCGCTCCCTCACCCTAGCCCTCTCCCGGAGGGAGAGGGGACGACAGCGCGGGCTGACGCGCCTGTGGCTTCATGCCACGGGCAAGTGCATGCGTTCTGCGAGCAGCCAACTTCCATACTGAACACGCCTCACGCCTCACGCCTCACGCCTCACGTCTCACGCCTCACGCCTCACGCCTCACGCCTCACGCCTCACACCTCACACCTCACACCTCACACCTCACACCTCACACCTCACACCTCGCTCACCGATACCTCGCCCGGAACTCCCGCGGCGTACACCCCTTCGTCGCCCGGAACTGCCGATTGAAATGCGCCAGATTGCGATAGCCCGCCTGCTCGGCGATCAGCGCGATCGCCGTTTCGGTCTGGATCAGCAACTGGCAGGCGCGGCCGATGCGCAGTTGGGCCAGGTAGCCCAGCGGCGTGTGGCCGGTGTGGCGCTTGAAGAAGCGCTGGAAGGCGCCTTCGGACAAGGCGGCGCGGCCGGCCAGTTCGGCCACGCTCAGCGGCTGTTCGAAATGCCGGTGCAGATGGTCGAGCACCCGCACCATCCGCTCGCGCTGGCCGTCGCTCGCCGGCGCCAGCGCCGCCGAGGCCAGCGGTCGTGCCTCCCCGTCCTCGCATAGCAAGGCCAACACCTCGATCAGCAGCGCCAGCCGGCGCGGCGGCGGCAAGTCCTGCAGGCCCAGCAGTAGCGGCCGCACCCGCGCCGCGGTGGCCGGCGAGAAGGCCAGTCCGCGCGCCGCGCCCTGCGCCAGCCGGGCCAGCCCGCCGAGTTCGGCGAAACCGCGCTGCAGCGTCTCCAGCCAGTCGCGGCCGAACCAGGCCACCACCGCCAGCATCGGCCGCGCCGTATCGAGCCGGTCCTGCGCCGACCAGGTGTGCGGCAGGTTGGGACCGAGCAGCACCAGGTCGCCGTCGCCGAAATCGGCCAGGTCGTCACCGACGTAGCGCTGGCCGCGTGCGTTCACCGTGAAGGTCAGCTCGAACTCGGGGTGGTAGTGCCAGCAGAACGGCAGATCGGGCAGCTCGCGCCACAGCAGCGCCCAGCTCTGGCCGGCCGGCACGGTGACCTGCTCGAATTGTGGGCGCATGGCGACGTTTCGTTGAGTCGAATTGGTCAGGATCGTATCAGTCCGCGGCATTGGCGGAGGACTGGGGTGGGGCATGCCTGCGGACAATCTGTTCATCCGGGCGATGCGAGGCTTTACCGCGGAGGACGCCGAGGACACGGCGGGGGAACGGTGCAATCGATCGATGCCTCGTTCGATAGGCCGATCCCATCCCTCCGCGTCCTCGGCGTCCTCCGCGCTGAAAGAGTGCCGCCCGAGCTTTCTCACAGGAGACTGACCATGAACGTCCCGCAAGACCGCTACCGCTACGGCGACCAGCGCCCCGGCAATCCCAGCGTCGCCTATACCGAGCAGGCCCAGTTGCGCGAGCTGGTGAAGACCCGGCCGCTGCGCGTGCTGAGCGAGGCCGATTTCGCCCACTGGCAGCGCTACGGCTACGTGATCGTGCGCGAGGCGATCCCGGCCGGGCAGGTACGCCGCACCGCCGATTTCCTGTGGGAATTCCAGCAGCTCGACCCGGCCGATCCGGCGAGCTGGCAGCGGCCGCAACTGCGCGACCACGAGATGGCCGAGCTCAACGGCTCCGGCATGGTCGAGGCCTACCAGAACCAGGCGCTGTGGGACAACCGCCAGTCGCCGCGCATCTACGACGCCTTCGTCGACATCTGGGACCGCGAGGATCTGTGGGTCACCATCGACCGCGCCAACCTCAATCCGCCCAACCGCGGCGGCCGCAGCTTCGGTGGCTTCATCCACTGGGACGCCGACACCACGCTCGACCCCTTGCCGGTCAACGTGCAGGGCGTGCTGGCGCTGTCCGACACCAGCGAAGCCGGCGGCGGTTTCCAGTGCATCCCCGAGCTGTTCGAGCACTTCGCCGCCTGGCGCGCCGCCGCGCGGCCCGACCGCAATCCGTGGCGGCCCGAGCTGGCCGAGGTGGAGTGGCCGGTGCGCTTCGTGCCGATGCGGGCCGGCGACCTGCTGATCTTCAACAGCCTGCTGGCCCACGGCATCCGTCCCAACACCTCGGCCGACCAGGTGCGGCTGGCGCAGTACATCGCCTTCACGCCGGCCGACGAGGACAACGCCGAGCTGGTCGACTGGCGCGTCGGCAGCTGGTGGAAGCGCGAGCCGGCGCGCGGCTATGCGTTTCCCGGCGATCCGCGCGGCTGGGAACAGTGCCGCTACCCGCGCGCCGCGCTGACGCCGCTGGGCGAACGCATCCTCGGCCTGCGGCGCTGGGGCGACGACGAACTGGCGTTCGATCCGGCGCAGCGTTTCGGTGGCTGATGGAGCGAGGGCTGGGAATTGAATCTCTTCCGATTGCGCCCGCGGCGATAAAAGCCCCTCTCCCGTGCACGGGAGAGGCACCCGTTTCTGCATGGCGGAAACGGGGGGGGCGCCCGGCGTAGGGTGAGGGCTGTGGTTTGATGAATCAGCCCTCATCCGGACCACCCGCGCGCGGGAGAAGGGTCGCACCGGTCATCCGGCGCAACAGACTGAACAAGCGGAGACGGGCCGGTTCGCTCTCGACTGGATCAGGACCGGCCGAACAATGGAGCAATTGAGGCCAGATATTTGTAAGTATATTGTAAGAATTTGCGGGGCCGCATAGTATCCGCGGGCCGGGCGGCGGCCCTGAGACAGCCGCGCCACGCCCGTGCGACGACCGACGGCGAGACCGCGCAGCGGCGAAAAGACTGTCGGCGATTCCCACCCCAGCGAAGGAGCATCGCCATGCGGCAGCCGTCCCGCCTCGCCCGCCTGTTGTCCTGCCTGTCCGTCCTGGCCGCCGTGTGCGGCCCTGCCCATGCCGAGATCGTCATCGGCCAGTCCGCCCCCTTGTCCGCCGCCGCCGGCGACAGCGGGCGCGGCCTCTCGCTCGGCGTCGCGGTCGCGATCGCCGAGGCCAATGCCGGCGGCGGCATCGGCGGCGAAAAGCTGCGCCTCGCCCTGCTCGACGACCAGGGCCGGCCCGAGCTGACGCGCGCCAATACCGCGGCGCTGATCGACAAGGAGGGCGCGCTGGCGCTGGCCGGCTACTACGGTGCGCAAAACGCGGTCGAGGCGGCCCGGCTGGCCGACGGCCGCCGCATCGCGCTGGTCGGCACCGGCTCGGGCGCGGCCCAGGTGGTCGACGGCGATAGCCGCTACGCCTATCACCTGCGGCCGGGCTACCAGGCCGAGGTCGAGAAGCTGATCGGCCTGCTGGCCGACAAGCTCGGCGTGCAGCGCATCGGCCTCTTGATCCAGAACGACGCCTTCGGCCGCGGCGGCGGCGAGGTCGCTCTGGCCGAGCTGGCGCGGCGCCAGCTGAAGCCGACCGCCGTCGCCCAGATCGAGCCGGGCGGCGAAGGACTGGCCGCCGCCGCCGAGCAGATGGTCCAGGCCAGTCCCGACGCGGTGCTGGTGATCGCCATCAGCAAGCCGGCCGGGCTGTTCGTGCGGCGTTTCCGCGAGCTCGGCGGCGCCGGCCAGCTCTACAGCCTGTCGAGCGCCAACTACGAGGAGGTCGTCCAGTTGATCGGCGCCGAGGCGGCGCGCGGCGTCGGCATCGTCCAGGTCTATCCCTATCCGGCCGATACCCGCATCCGGCTGGTGCGCGACTACCAGGCCGCCATGCAGCGCTTCGCGCCGCGCAACGCCAAGCTGTCCTACGCCTCGATGGAGGGCTACATCGCCGGCCGCACCGTGCTGGAGGCGATCCGCCGCGCCGGCCGCGCCCCCAGCCGCGAGGCGGTGGCGCAGGCGCTGGACGGACTGACGGCCTTCGACCTCGGCGGCTTCGTGCTCGATTTCGGCGGCGGCCGCCGCGTCGGCTCGCGTTTCGTCGAGCTGACCATGATCAGCGGCACCGGCAATCTCAGCCGCTGAGGCGGCCTGGGCAATCCCTGCCGTTGCTGCGGTGCCGGGGTGGCGCGGCATGATCGATCCCATCCCGGCCGCCGGCGCGGCCCGGCGTGCCGGTCGTCGGGCCGGCGCCACAAACCGTCCCCGCCGGCCGCGCGCGCGTTGACCCGCGGCGAGGTGCACGGCAAGCTCCCGCGATTGTCTGCCGTCCGGAGCCGCCGTCCCATGTCGTACCGTTTTTCCGCCGCCCCGGGCGCCGGCCCGCATCGGCCGGCCCAGTCCGCCATCCGGAGCGCGGCATGAGCTACCGGCTGCACCTGCCCATCGTCGCCGCGCCGCTGCTCGACCTGATCCTCGGCCACCCGGGCTGAGCGACGCGCGCTGTCTCGATTCCGCTTTCCCGACCCAGGGCCGCTGGCCCGAAGGCGAAAGCCGCTGGTACCAGGCCAGCGGCGTGCGCGCGGTGCATGTGCTGCGCGATCACACCGGCTTCACCGTCACCATCGCCGAGGCTTCGGCACCGCCCGACTACCGGCTGGCGCTGGCGCTGGTCGATGCGCTGGCCGACGCCAGCGGCCGCGACGTGCTGCTGCCCTCGGGCGAGACGGTCGGGCGTGTCGCGCTGGCGGCCGGCCACGACGAAGCCTGGATCCGCGACCATGCGCTGGAGAGCCTGCGCGGCTGGGTGCGCGAATGGTCGCGCGAGCGCGGCCTGCTGCGCTTCGAGGCCGCCTGCGCGACGGTGCCGCTCGGGCCGCGCCTGCTCGGGCCGATGCTGGCCGACGGCAAGACCTTCACCCGCCGTTTCTTCGAGCTGCTGCGCCGCTGCAACGCCCAGGCCGCCGAGATCGAGGCGCTGCGCGCGCCGCGCGCCGAACTGAAGCTCGAAGGGCGCGACTGGACGGTGACCGAATACCGCGAGGGCCGGGAGTGCGTGCTGCCGGTCGACCTCGACTACGTGGTGCTGGCCAGCGCCGACCGGCTCAACCAGCCGCCGCTGCTGCTGCCGGTGGCGCAGCTCGAAGCGCTGTGCGCCGGGCGCGGCGAATGGGTCAGCGAACTCGAACTGCGGCTGCCGGCGCTGGGGCCGGGCGACTGGGCCATGCTGCTGGCGCACGCCGCCACGCTGGGCGCGCGCCGCATCCTGGACCAGCGCCCGCCGCTGATCGACCGTCGCTACCAGTTGCCGGCGGCGCGTCTCCTGCCGCATCCCAACCTGGTCTGGGCCACCCGCATCGTCACGGTGCGGCCGCGCTTCTTCACCGCCTCGGCGTTCGCCGCGGGCTGATCCGCCGCTCCGCGATTTCCGTTCGATGTGATGTAGGAGCGGCTTCAACCGCGAATGGCGCTGGTGCAACGAGGGTCATTCGCGGCTGAAGCTGCGCCTGCGTGCTTGGTCACCGCAGGTCCGATTTCAGTCCGACAGGGCCGCGAACCGGGATCGCAGCCGGACTGAAGCCCGGCCCGCCGCTCGCATGACGCGCCTCGGCGCGGACAGCGGCAGCGACGGTTTCCGCTGATGCACCTGGCTGCTCACCTCGCCGATGCGCTCCACGCTGCGGCTGGTCGCCTCGATCATGGTGATGCCGAGCGCGTTGATCTGGTCGGTCGCGCTGCGGGTGCGCTCGGCCAGCTTGCGCACCATCGAGGCCAGCACCGAGTCCTGGTCGCCGCGCGCGCAGGCGATCTGCTGGCTCAGGTTGCCGCTGCCGATGCGCGGCACGATGCGCTTGACCTGCTCCGGTTCGCCGCCGATCAGCGCGACGATGCCGCGCGACAGCTGGACGCCCGTGCCGACCGCGAAGGCGATCGCGGCGACGATGGCCAGCAGTTGCCAGATCCGCAGCCGCGAAACACGTTCGGCTGCGTCGCGGTCGAGCCGATCGCCTTGCCGCCGTCGAGCACCGGCACCGAGATCTGCGAGACGACCTCGCCGATGCTGTCGTCCTTCTTGGGCCGCGAGATGTAGGCCGCGCCGGCGCCGCCGGCATGGGCGTTGGCGAACTTCGGCTCGTCGCCCTGCCAGTAGTCCGAGGTGCGGTCGGTGATGGCGACGTTGGCGCCCTGGTCGTCGGTCAGGATGAATTCGATCAGGTAGGCTTGCTCTGCTGGATCTTGGCCAGCTGGCGCGCGGCCGCGTTCTCCATGGTTTCCTTGACCTTGTCGGCGGCGCCGCCGCCCATCCACTGCTTGTCGATCGCCTCGATCTGGTCGAGCGTCTGGCGGCGGTCGTTCTGCGCCTTGACGGCCTTGAGGACCGCCGGGCTGGCCGCGATGCTCGTGATGTCGGGCACCACGTCGTCGGGCTTGCCGGCGTGCGCACCGGCGGCCAGCGCCAGCAGGCTGGCGAGAGGCGGGAAGGGACTTTCATGCCGATTCCCCCTGGGATTGGTTTCGAATTCGTCAGGACGTCTCTGCGTACGCCCGTGCTCGATCTTCTGGAGCCTGCAACGCGGCCGGCCTGGGCCGCCACGATCGTCCGACCCGGGTGTCAGCGCGACAGTTCGCCCTTCTGGTTGACGATGGTCAGCTCGACGAAACGCGATCCGTCGCGGCGGCGGCCGTTGTATTCGAGCCGGTAGCCGCCGAAATTCACCTCGCCGATGCCGGCCAGCGACTTCAGCACCTTGTCGCGGCTCGGTTGCGGGCCGGCGCGGCGGATCGCCTCGGCCAGCAGGCGGGCGGTCAGGTAGCCCTCGAGAGCCGCGTAGCTCATCGGTGTCGAGGTCGAGGCGTATTCCTGGATCGCCTGTCGGAATTCGCGGATCAGCTTGCTCTGGCCGTCCCAGGGGTAGGGGTAGACCTGGGCGATGGCCAGGCCGTGGGCGCGCTCGCCGCCGATCTCCTTCACCAGCTGCTCGAAGTCGACCGTCGATGTGTGGTACAGCATCGCGCCGCCGCCCTGCTCGCGGAACTGCTTGATGAAGGCGCCCGAGGGCCGGGTGGTCGAGACCATCAGCACCGCCGGCGGATTGAGCTTGGCCAGCTGGCTCGCGGCGGCGCCGACCTGCTCGCCGTTGCGCGGGAAGGTGACGCTGTCGGCCAGCGCGAGGCCGGCGGCGCGGGCGGCGTCCTGGGCCGCGGCCAGGCCGTCGCGGCCGTAGGCGTCGTCCTGGTAGAACACCGCGAAGCGGTCGACGCCGAGCCCCTTCATCTGGGTCACCAGCTTCTGGATCTCCTCGCGCAGGCCGGCGCGGGTGTGGAACAGGTTGGGCGAGCCGGGCTCGCGCAGCGAACGGTTGCCGCTGGCGACGCCGACCAGGGCGATATTGTTGGCTTCGAGCAGGCCTTTCTTCAGGATCTCGGCCACCGCGTCGGCGTCGAAATAGCCCATCAGCGCGACCGCGCGGTCGGTTTCGATCAGCGCGCGGGTATTGGCCAGCGTGCGCTGGCGATCGAAGCCGTCGTCGTACAGCACGTGCTTGATCTCTTCGCCGTCGATGCCGCCCTCGGTCTCGTTCAGCCACAGGAAATAGGCGCGCGCGCCCTGCGCCACCTGGCGGCCGTATTCGCCGGCCACGCCCGACAAGGGCGCGCTCTGGCCGATCACGATGGCGGCCTGCGCCCAGCCCAGCAAAACCCACAACCCCAGTGCCCATCCCTTGCGCCAGCCCTGCATGTCGTTCTCCCGGTGATCGCCCGCCGCGCCGCGCGGCCCCACTGCACGGCGGCCCGGCTGGACGCTTGCAGTGTGCAACAGCGTTCAAGTGGTTTCAATGTGGTTACATAATATGATCGTGTGGTATTTTTATTTGTCATAACGGCAGCCTGGAAAGGGCGTGTGGCCGTTACGCAAAAATGAAGTGGTCTTATCGGCGGCTGTGGCGGATTCGCCTAGAATGGGCGGCCCGACCCCAAGGACGCGAGCCTATGAAACGCGCGGTGTATGCCGGCAGTTTCGACCCGGTGACCAATGGCCACCTGTGGATGATCGAGCAGGGCTATGAGCTGTTCGACGAGATGATCGTCGCGATCGGCGTCAATCCGGAGAAGCGCAGTACCTTCAGCGTGGCGGATCGCGAGGCGATGCTGCGCGAATGCACCAGCCACCTGCCCAAGCTCAAGGTGGAAAGCTTCGAGAACCAGTTCCTGGTCAACTACGCGCGCACCATGGGGGCCAACTACATCCTGCGCGGCATCCGCACCGCCAGCGACTACGAGTTCGAGCGCACCATGCGCTACGTCAACGCCGACCTGGTGCCGTCCATCGACACCATCTTCCTGATGCCGCCGCGCGAGATCGCCGAGGTCAGCTCGACCATGATCAAGGGCCTGGTCGGGCCGGAGGGCTGGGAGGGCATCCTCAAGCAGTACGTGCCCGGGCCGGTCTATCGCCGGTTCATGAACCTGTATGGCTCTTAGGTTCGCTGAGATTCGCGCGGCTGTGCGGGCGCCCGGCGGAGCCGGGCGCTAACCTTCAGCGCAGGCTGACGCGGCGCGGTTCATCCCTGATTCAATCCGACTCCCCGCCCTCGCCGCCCCGGGGCCCCCGCAAAGTCGAAGACTTTGTGGGGTGGACCAGAGGGAGCCTCGCTGCGCTCGTTTGTTCTCCGTCGGCACGGCAAGGACTAATCCCACCTTCGTACGCAGGACAGTTGCCGCTGTAAGGTCAGTTTGTTGCCGTGACTAATGGGTAGTGGCGTTCGTGATGGCGTAGGCGCGGCTGCAGCCGCGAATGGTCGGGATGGCGCAATGGCCATTCACGGCTGAGGCCGATGAGCTTTCCTTGAACGTTGAACGCGACAACGCCCGCCGAAATCCGGCGGGCGTCGTTCATGGCGGCACAGGCGCCTAGCGCGAAACCTGGATGAAGTCGCGCACGTCGACCACGCCCGGAACGTCGCGAGCGATGCCTTCGGCGCGGGCCTTCACGGTTTCGCTGCTGCGGCCGGACAGCTGCACCACGCCGTCGCGGGCGCCGACGCGCACCTGCGGCGCGGTCGGGTCCTGTTCGGCCCACAGCGCGGCGCGGACATTGAAGGCTAGCGTCACGTTGTCGACCGGCGGGCTGGCGACCACTTCGATCACCTGGTCGGGCGAACTCTCGTCCATCGTCACGGCGCCGCCGGGCATCGGGTCGGCCGGCGGGATGGCATCGGGCTGTTCCAGCGTGAGGTCGCCGTCGCTGCCGACGTTGCCGTTGGTGATGGTGTCGTCGGGCACCATGGTGCCGTCCTCGTTGATCCTCACCGTCTGGTAGCCGGCCGCGCGGGCGCCTTCGGGGTCGTAGGTGTAGCCGGCGGGTTCGAGCGTCTGCGTCTCGGAGATCACGATCGAATAGGCCGCGCCGGTCGCGCCCGCGGACGATTCGTTGGCGGCCTGGCTGGGCGCGACCAGCGTCAGCGCGGCGAGGGCGATCGGGGTCAGGTGTCGAATCAGCATGATGGGCACTCCTTTGCAGGTTCAGGGTGATGATTGCCCGGCTCTCGCCGCAAGCGCTGTGCCAATCTCTATATTTCATTTTAAAATCAATGACTTGTATTTTTTTGTCGAATCTTCGTCACGGCCTGCGCGCCGTCGCGATATCGCGCTGCACTTCAACTTAAGTTTTCAAGTATTTGAATTAAAATGAGAAATCGCCGTTCGTGCGGCCGCTCGGGCTGGCTGCCCGGCGCTACGTCCGGCCCCGTTTTTTGCAAAATCCGTGTAGCCTGCGCAGCCGCGCCGGCACCCCGGCGCAGCCGGCCCTGCGGTGCGATTCCGCGGCTGGCGCGGCTTGCCGCCGTCCCGCTGTTTTCCACCGAGTCCGCCGATGTCATTGCAAGATTTTCAAAACCGCCTCGCCAAGAACCACAAGCACTTCGCCAAATGGGCGCGGCGCCAGGGGACCGAGGCTTATCGCATCTACGACCGCGATATCCCGCAATACCCGGTGGCGGTCGACATCTATGGCGGGCGCGCCCACGTCGCCGAGTACGACACCGGCTGGCAGCAGAGCGACGAGGAGCACGCCGCCTGGGTCGCCGAAGTGAAGGCCACGGTGGCCGAAGTGCTCGGCATGGCACCCAGGACGGTGGCGTTCAAGATCCGCCGTCGCCAGCGCGGCGACTTCCAGTACCACCGCACCGGCCACCACAGCGCCGACTTCACGGTCGAGGAGCAGGGCCGCCGCTTCTGGGTGAATCTCGACGAATACCTCGACACCGGGCTGTTCCTCGACCACCGGCCGACCCGCAAGCGCGTCGGCGAGGAGGCCGCGGGCAAGCGCTTCCTCAACCTGTTCGCCTATACCGGCAGCTTCACCGTCTATGCCGCCACCGGCGGCGCGCCCGAATCGGTCACGGTCGACCTGTCCAACACCTATCTCGACTGGGCCCGCCGCAACTTCGAGCTCAACGGCCTCGACCTGGGCCGCCACCAGCTGGTGCGCGCCGACGTGTTCCGCTATCTGGAAGAGGCGGTCGACCAGGGCCAGCTGTTCGACCTGATCGTGATGGACCCGCCGAGCTTCTCCAACTCGGCCAAGATGCAGGACATCCTCGACGTGCAGCGCGACCACGGTCGCCTGGTCGACGCCTGCCTCAAGCTGCTGATGCCCGGCGGGGTGCTCTATTTCTCCAACAACCTGCGCGGCTTCGAACTCGACGCGCGGCTGGCGCCGCTGTGCCGCGACGTGTCGGCGCAATCGGTGCCCGAGGATTTTCGCAACCGCAAGATTCATCAGTGCTTCCGGTTCGAACGTCCATGAAAGGCATTTCGCCGCGGAGGACGCCGAGGACGCGGAGGTGAGCGGTGCCGCGGCGATCGGCCCTCCGCGTCCTCCGCGCTGAGATGTGTTGCGAGCGTGCGCAGCATGTCGCCCGCGATCGCCGCTGATCTGCCGTCGTGCCGGTCCCGTCGCGCCGCGCTGCCGCGGCGGGCGTTGACGCTATAATTGCCGCCTTCATGCCGACGTGCTATCCGCCGCGGCTCCGCACAGAGATAGGCCTACCATGCAGATCAACGTCGAACGCCACCAGGCCCGCCGCGCCGCGCTGAACGCGCGCTTGCCCGCCGGCCTGCTCATCCTGCCCACCGCCCGGGTCAAGAACCGCAGCAACGACAGCGACTACAGCTATCGCTTCGACAGCAGCTTCCACTACCTGACCGGCTTCGGCGAACCCGAGGCGGTGCTGGTGCAGGTGCTCGGCGACCAGCCGCGTTCGATCCTGTTCTGCCTGCCCAAGAACGAATTGCGCGAGATCTGGGACGGCTTCCTGTTCGGCCCGGCCGCGGCGCAGGCGCAGTTCGGCTTCGACGAGGCCTACCCGATCGACCAGCTCGACGCCCGCCTGGCCGAGCTGATGGCCGGCCAGCCGCGGCTCTACTTCCCGATCGGCGCCGACGAGAAATGGGACCAGCGCATCCTCGACCTGGTCAACGTGGTCAAGTCGCGCGCGCGGCTCGGGCTGTCGGCGCCGACCGAGTTCGTCGACGTGCGCGCCGCGATCAACGAGATGCGGCTGTTCAAGGACCCGCACGAGCTCGCCATCATGCGCGAGGCCGGCCGTATCTCGGCCGAGGCGCACCTGCGCGCGATGCAGGCGGCCCGGCCCGGCCAGTTCGAGTACGAGGTCGAGGCCGAGCTGCTCTACCACTTCTACAAGAACGGCTCGCGCTATCCGGCCTACGGCTCGATCGTGGCGGCCGGCGCCAACGCCACCTGCCTTCACTACCACGAGAACAACTGCCGCCTGCGCGACGGCGACCTGCTGCTGATCGACGCCGGCTGCGAGCTGCACGGCTACGCCGCCGACATCACCCGCACCTTCCCGGTCTCGGGCCGCTTCAGCGGGCCGCAGAAGGACGTCTACCAGCTGGTGCTCGCCGCCATGCAGGCCAGCTTCGACCAGGTCCGCCCCGGCGTGCCGCGCATCGCCTACCACGATGCCGCGGTGCGCACGCTGACCCAGGGCCTGATCGACCTCGGCGTGCTGCACGGCAGTGTCGACGGCCTGATCGAGAGCGAGGCCTACAAGCAGTTCTACATGCACGGCACCGGCCACTGGCTCGGCCTCGACGTGCATGACGTCGGCGAATACAAGATCGACGGCGAATCGCGCCGCTTCGAGCCGGGCATGGTGCTCACCGTCGAGCCGGGCCTCTACTTCCGTCCGCCGCTGGCCGATTCGCCGGCCCACTACGTGCGCAACATCCCCGAGCACTTCCTCCATCTCGGCGTACGCATCGAGGACGACCTGGTGGTGACCGCCGACGGCCACGACAACCTGACCACGCTGGCACCCAAGACCGTGGCCGACATCGAGGCCGCGATGGCCCGCTGACCGCCGCACCGATGCTCGTACAGACCCTCCCGTCCCATCTCGACCTGCTGATCGTCGGCGGCGGCCCGGTCGGCGGCGCCCTGGCGCTGCGGCTGGCCGGCACCGGCCTCGCCGTCGGCGTGGTCGAGGCGCGCCGCGCCCCCGGCGCCGACGCCCGCGCGCTGGCGGTGGCCCACGCCAGCCGCGCCGCGCTCGAACCGCTGGCGATCTGGCCGGCGGCGGCCGCCACGCCGATCCGCACCGTCCACGTCTCGCAGCAGCATGCCTTCGGCCGGGTCCGGCTCGATTGCGCCGACCTCGGCCTGCCGGCGCTCGGCTACGTACTGCCCTATGCCGCGCTGGCGCAGGCGGTGCATGCGCGGCTGAGCGACGCGGCGGTGCCGGTGCACTACCTGGCCGGCGCCGCCGTGACCGCGCTCGATGCGCTCGACGGCTATGCCGCGATCACCGTGCGGCAGGACGGCCGCGACCTGCTGCATACCGCCGCGCTGGCGGTGCTGGCCGAGGGCGGCCAGTTGCTGGCCGGCGCCGGCATCGCCCAGAACAGCCGCGACTACCGCCAGCTCGCCGTGGTGGCCGAGATCGAGACCGACCGGCCGCACGGCGGCATGGCCTGGGAGCGCTTCGCCGACGACGGCCCGATCGCGCTGCTGCCGCGCGGCGAGCGGCTGGCGGTGGTGTGGACCCGGCCGATCGACGATCCGCTCGACGCCGCCGGCCTGTCCGACGCGCGCTTCCTGGCCGAGCTGCAGGCGCGCATCGGCGATCGCGCCGGCCTGTTCCGCGCGGTTGGCCCGCGCGCCGCCTTCCCGCTGCGGCTCAAATGGGCCGGCAGCCACCAGGCGCGTCGCGTCGCGGTGGTCGGCAACGCGGCGCAGACGCTGCATCCGGTCGCCGGCCAGGGCTTCAATCTCGGCCTGCGCGATGCATTGGCGCTGGCGCGGGTGGTCGAGGCCACGCCGGCCGGCCGGCTCGGCGAGGCAGCCATGCTGGCGCGCTACGCCGAGCTGCGGCGCGCCGACAGCCTCGCCACCGTCGGCTTCACCGACGGGCTGATCCGCCTGTTCGGCCTGCCCTCGGCGCCGCTGCGCCATGCGCGCGCGGCCGGCTTCCTGGCGCTCGACAACTTCAAGCCGCTGCGCGCCGGCTTCGCCCGCCGCATGGTGTTCGGTACCGCATGAGCACACTCGATTTCGACATCGCCATCGTCGGCGGCGGCCTGGTCGGCGCCAGCCTGGCGCTCGCCCTGGCGCCGCACTGGCGCGTCGCGCTGGTCGAGCGCCGCGCGCCCGCCGTGCCGGCCGGCCTGCCGGACGACGACTGGGACAACCGCGTCTACGCGATCAGCCCGGGCAGCCAGCGCTTCCTCGAATCGATCGGCGGCTGGCAGGTGCCGGCCGGCCGGGTCGGCCGCATCCGCGAGATGGACGTGCGCGGCGACACCGGCGGCGCGCTGCGCTTCGACGCGCTCGAGCTGGCCGCCGACCGGCTGGCCGCCACGGTGGAGAACCGCGCGCTGCAGGCGGCGCTGTGGCAGGCGCTGGCCGGCCGCGTCGAGCTGATCGCGCCGGCCACCCTGGTCGCGGCCGAGTTCGGCGCCGAGGCGGTTTCGCTCACGCTCGACGACGGCCGCGTGCTGCGCGCCAGGCTGGCGGTGGCGGCCGAAGGCGCCCAGTCGTGGCTGCGCGAGGCGGCCGGCATCGCGGTGCGGCGCTGGCCCTACCAGCAGAAGGGCGTGGTGGCCAACTTCCGCTGCGCGCGGCCGCACGGCGACATCGCGCGGCAATGGTTCCGCGCCGACGGCGTGCTGGCCTGGCTGCCGCTGCCGGGGAACCGGATCTCGATCGTCTGGTCCACCGACGACGCCCGCGCGGCCGAGCTGTGCGCGCTGGCGCCGGCCGAGCTGGCCGAGCGGGTGGCCGGCGCGGTCGGCCGCCCGCTCGGCGAGCTGACGACCCTCACGCCGGCCGCGGCCTTCCCGCTGGTGCTGGGCCGGGCCGAACGCTGCATCGGCCCGCGGCTGGCGCTGGTCGGCGACGCCGCCCACACCATCCACCCGCTGGCCGGCCAGGGCGTCAACCTCGGCTTCGGCGACGCCGCCGCGCTGGCCGCCACGCTGCTGCCGGGGCGCGACCCCGGCGACGCCATGCTGCTGGCGCGCTATGCGCGGGCGCGCGCCGAGGACGTGATCCTGATGCAGTCCGTCTGCGACGGCCTGCAGAAACTGTTTTCCACGCAGGACCCGCTGCTCGGACGGCTACGCAATTTCGGCCTCCGGCTCACCCACCGTGCCGGCCCGCTCAAGCGCATGCTGATGCGGCAGGCATTTCGATAAGTCTCAGAAACCGCTCCCGATGCAAGGACACCACATGCGTACCCTCAGCCAACGCCTCGCCGCCGCAATGTTCGGCCTGGCCCTCGTCGCCTGCGGCGCCAACGCGGCCGGCGACAGCCCCGAATCCGTCAAGGCCGCGGTGGAAAAGAAGATTCCCGGCCGGCCGGTGACCAGCGTGCGCGCCACGCCGATCAAGGGCATCTACGAAGTGGTGTTCGGGCCCAAGCAGGTGGTCTACACCGACGCCCGCGGCGACTACATGCTGGTCGGCGACCTGGTCGACATCAAGCAGCGCATCAGCCTGACCGAACAGCGCATCCGCGAACTGTCGCGCACCGACTTCGCCAAGCTGCCGCTGGACAAGGCGCTCAAGCTGGTGCGCGGCAACGGCGCGCGCAAGGTGGCGGTGTTCTCCGATCCCGACTGCCCGTTCTGCCGCAAGCTCGAGCGCGACACCATCGCCAAGCTCGACAACGTCACCGTCTACACCTTCCTCTATCCGCTGAAGGAGCTGCATCCCGACGCCGCCCGCAAGTCGGCGCTGATCTGGTGCGCCGACGAGCGCCAGAAGGCCTGGCAGGAGTGGATGTTCGAGGGCAAGCTGCCGGCCAACGACGGCAGCTGCGCCACCCCGGTGGCCGACCTGCTGGTGCTGGGCGAGAAACTGGGCGTGACCGGCACGCCGACCATGGTGTTCGAGAACGGCGAAGTGCTGTCGGGCGCCATCGAGGCCGCCGATTTCGAAGCCAGGCTGGTCGCCAAGAAGTAAATCCGGACGGCAGGCATGCGGATCGAGGCTCGCCTTGCGTCGGCAGTGCTTGCCTCGCTGCTGCTGCATTTGGCCGTGCTGGTGCTGTTCGGCGCCGGTGCGGCGACGCGGCGGCAGACATTGCCGGCTGAGCTGACCGTCACCTTGCCGTCCAGCCGGCCTGCGCCGGCCGCGCGGCCGCTGCTGGCTCTGCCGGGCCACGACGCCGCCGCCTTGCCGAGCCCGCCGGCCCCGCTGCCGGCGGCGCCCGCGCCGCAAAAGCCCGAGCCGGCCACGGCCGAGGCGGCCGAAGTCGAACTGCCCTCGTCGCTGCCCAGCTGGGTCGCCAGCTTCGGCCCGGCCAGCGACCTGGCCTACTACAAGGCCTCCGAGCTCGACGTGCGGGCCGAGCCGCTCTCGCTGATCGAGCCCGAAATGCCGGCCGACCTGCCGGCCGACATCCGCCAGGGCCGCGTCACGCTCGAAGTGCTGATCGACGAATTCGGCGCGGTGGCCGATACCCGCGTGCTGGCGGCCGACCCGCCCGGCTGGTTCGACCAGGCCGCCCAGCGCGCCTTCGCCGAGGCGCGCTGGCAGCCGGCGCTGCGCCAGGGGCGCCAGGTCAAGAGCCGCAAGCTGATCGAAGTCTGCTTCGGCGGTTGCCCGTTCGATCCTGCCGTCCTCTATAACGAGGGCAGTGCGCCGGGCGCGGAGACGCCCGGCGGTGGATGAGGACGAGCGGGGGGCGACGGATGGCGCGATGGGCACGCTGGCTGCTGGTCTGCCTGGCCTGGGCTTGCAGCGCCGCAGGGGCGCCGCTGCGGGTCGGCTTCGGCACCGACAAGCCGCCCTATGTGTTCGAGCAAACCCGTTCCGGCCTCGAGGTCGAGCTGGTGACCGAGGCGCTGCGCCGCGCCGGCTACGAGGTCGAACCGTTCTTCGCGCCGATGGAACGGCTGCACCGCATGCTCGAGTCGGGCTCGCTCGACGCCATCGCGACCACCAATGCCAATAGCGGCATCAAGGCGCATTACTCCGAACCCTACATCGAGTACCACAACGTCGCCGTCGCGCTGGCGGCGCGCCAGCTCGACATCCGCACCATCGCCGACCTCGGCCGCTACAGCGTCAGCGCCTTCCAGCGCGCGCGCCAATTGCTCGGCCCCGAGTTCGGCGCGATGGCCGCCGCCAATCCGGGCTACCGCGAGGAAGCGCAGCAGATCGTGCGCAACCGGCTGCTGTTCGCCGGCCGCATCGACGTGGTGGTCGGCGACCGCCGCATCATCGAGTACTTCAACCGCCAGGTGGCCGAACAGGTCGACGTCGGCCAGGCACTGCGCTGGTATCCCCTGTTCCCGCCCACGCCTTATCGGGTCGGCTTTCGCGAGGTCGAGCCGCGCGACCGCTTCGACGCCGGCCTGGCGGCCCTGCGCCGCGACGGCGGCTACGCCGCCATCGAGCGGCGCTACGACGCTTTCTAACTCCCTGTTTTTAGGCATCAGTCTTGCTTGGGAGGCTTCGCCGATCGGCGCGGCGTCACGAGGCGGCAAGAACTGCCCGTTACTATTGCCGCCTGCGCCGGGCGGGGTCGTCTGCGGCTTGGTTTTGCCGTCCGGTCCGGGCCGACGGACGGTGCTTCAGATCGGCGGCCGGGGGCCGAAAACAAGACCATGTGCTAGAGTCAGATGCACAAGAAGACGCTAATTCGCTGAAGTTGCAGAACACTAATAAGATCTGGTTTCAATTAGTTAAAAGACATCGTCCGTCGTACTCCGACCCACTGATCGCGCACCTCGAAGCGCGGGGTGGTCCGTCGGTCTGCGGCGACGTCTGCTGCTTCGGTATGACAGGGATACACGGATAAGAAGCAGGGAGCTTTGCCATGGCTGCAAACGTCAACGTCAACGGAGTGATCGTCACCTCCGAAACCGCCATCGGTACCGCAGGTACCGACACGCTGACCTTCCTGGCAGCAGGCAGCATCGGCATCTCCCAGATCGAGTCGGTGGTGGGGTCCACCGGCATCGATACGGTGACCTTGATGACCGCGTCCGCGGTCGTCGTTTCCAATATCGAAAGCCTGGTCGGCAGCGCCGGCACCGATACGGTGACCTTGCTCACCGCCGGCAGCCTGCGCATCAGCCTGGTCGAGAGCGTGGTCGGCAGCGCCGGCACCGACACAGTGACCTTGCTGACGGCCGGCGCCGTCACGGTCAGCCTGGTCGAATCGGTGGTCGGCAGTACCGGCGTCGATACGGTGACCCTGCTCACCGCCGCCAGCGTGGCGATCTCGAACGTCGACAGCGTGGTCGGCACGGCCGGCACCGATACGGTGACCTTGCTGACGGCGGGCAGCGTGCGCGTGACCTTGGTCGAGTCGGTGGTCGGTACGGCCGGCATCGATACGGTGACGCTGCTGACGGCGGGCGCGGTGGCGGTCTCGCTGGTCGACAGTCTGGTCGGTACGGCCGGCGTGGATACGGTGACCTTGCTGACGGCGGGCAGTCTGCGGGTGAGCCTGGTCGACAGCGTGGTCGGCAGCGCGGGCACCGACACGGTGACCTTGCTGACGGCCGGCGCCATCGCCACCAGCCTGGTCGAATCGGTGGTCGGCAGCAGCGGCGTCGACACGGTGACCCTGCTGACCGCCGCCGGCGTCGCGGTGTCCAACGTCGACAGCGTGGTCGGCAGCGCCGGCACCGACACGGTGACCATCCTGTCGGCCGGCAGCGTGGCGGTGACCCTGGTCGAATCGGTGGTCGGCACCTCGGGCGTCGATACGGTGACCCTGCTGACGGCAGGTGCTGTCGCCATGTCCAACGTCGACAGCGTGGTCGGCACCGCGGGCGTGGACACCATCACTCTGCTGACCGCGGGCAGCCTGCGCGTCAGCCTGGTCGACTCGGTGGTCGGCACCACCGGCACCGATACGGTAACCCTGCTGACGGCCGGTTCGGTCGTCCTTTCCAATATCGACAGCGTGGTCGGCACCGCCGGCGTCGACACGGTGACGCTGCTGACGGCGGGCAGCCTGCGCGCGAGCCTGGTCGACAGCGTGGTCGGCAGCGCGGGCACCGACACGGTGACCCTGCTGACCGCCGGCGCGGTGGCGGTGACCCTGGTCGAATCGGTGGCCGGCACCACCGGCGTCGACACGGTGACCCTGCTGACCGCCGGCAGTCTGGCCGCCTCGGCCGTTGACAGCGTGGTCGGCACGGCAGGCACCGATACGGTGACCCTGCTGACGGCCGGCAGCGTGGCCTTGAGCCTGGTCGAGTCGGTGGTCGGTACCGCCGGCGTCGACACGGTGACCCTGCTGACCGCGGGCGCGGTGGCGGTTTCGTTGGTCGACAGCCTGGTCGGCACGGCCGGCGTCGACACGGTGACCATGCTGACCGCAGGCAGCCTGCGGGTGAGCCTGGTCAACAGCGTGGTCGGCAGCACGGGCACCGACACGGTGACGCTGCTGACGGCGGGCGCGGTGACGGTGTCGAACGTCGACAGCGTGGTCGGTACGGCCGGCGTGGATACGGTGACGCTGCTGACGGCGGGTGGCTTGCGCGTCAGCCTGGTCGACAGCGTGGTCGGCACGGCAGGTACCGATACGGTGACGCTGCTGACTGCAGGCAGCGTGACGGTGACCTTGGTCGAATCGGTGGTCGGTACCAGCGGCGTCGATACGGTGACGCTGCTGACGGCGGCCGCAGTGACGGTTTCGAATGTCGATAGCGTGGTGGGTACGGCCGGCACCGACACGGTGACGCTGCTGACCGCGGGCAGCCTGCGCACGACGCTGGTCGAGTCGGTGGTCGGTACCGCCGGCGTTGATACGGTGACGCTGCTGACGGCCGGCGCGGTGGCGCTGTCGAACGTCGACAGCGTGGTCGGTACGGCCGGTGTGGATACGGTGACCCTGCTGACGGCGGGCAGCCTGCGCGTCAGCCTGGTCGACAGCGTGGTCGGCAGCGCCGGCGTGGATACGGTGACGCTGCTGACGGCGGGCGCGATCACGGTGAGCCTGGCCGAATCGGTGGTCGGCACCTCGGGTGTCGATACGGTGACGCTGCTCACGGCCGCCAGCGTGGCGATTTCGAATGTGGATAGCGTGGTCGGTACCGCCGGTACCGACACCATCACGCTGCTGACCGCGGGCAGCGTTCGGGTGACGCTGGTCGAGTCGGTGGTCGGCACCTCGGGTGTCGATACGGTGACCCTGCTGACGGCGGGTGCCGTCGCCATGTCCAACGTCGACAGCGTGGTCGGCACCGCGGGTGTGGACACCATCACCCTGCTGACGGCGGGCAGTCTGCGCATCAGCCTGGTCGACAGCGTGGTCGGCACCACCGGCGTCGACACGGTGACGCTGCTGACCGCGGGCGCGGTGGCGCTGTCGAACATCGACAGTCTGGTCGGTACGGCCGGCGTGGATACGGTGACGCTGCTGACCGCGGGTAGCCTGCGCGTCAGCCTGGTCGACAGCGTGGTCGGCAGTGCCGGCACCGATACGGTGACGCTGCTGACGGCTGGCAGCGTGACGGTGACCTTGGTCGAATCGGTGGTCGGTACCAGCGGCATCGATACGGTGACCTTGCTGACCGCGGCCAGCGTGGTGGTCTCGAACGTCGACCGCGTGATCGGTACGGCCGGCGCCGACACGGTGACGCTGCTGACGGCCGGCAGCATCGCGACCAGCCTGGTCGAGTCGGTGGTCGGCACGACGGGCGTCGATACGGTGACGCTGCTGACGGCGGGCGCGGTGGCGCTGTCGAATGTCGACAGCGTGGTCGGTACGGCCGGTGTGGATACGGTGACCTTGCTGACGGCGGGCAGTCTGCGGGTGAGCTTGGTCGACAGCGTGGTCGGTACGGCGGGTACGGACACGGTGACGCTGCTGACGGCGGGCGCGGTGACGCTGTCGAACGTCGACAGCGTGGTTGGTACGGCCGGCGTGGATACGGTGACGCTGCTGACGGCGGGCAGCCTGCGCGTCAGCCTGGTCGACAGCGTGGTCGGCACGGCAGGTACCGATACGGTGACGCTGCTGACTGCAGGTAGCGTGACGGTGACCTTGGTCGAGTCGGTGGTCGGTACCTCGGGTACCGACACGGTGACGCTGCTGACCGCGGCCAGCGTGGCGGTCTCGGCCGTCGACCGCGTGGTCGGCACGGCAGGTACCGACACGGTGACGCTGCTGACGGCCGGCAGCATCGCGACCAGCCTGGTCGAGTCGGTGGTCGGTACCACCGGCGTCGACACGGTGACGCTGCTGACCGCCGGTGCGGTGGCACTGTCGAACGTCGACAGCGTGGTCGGTACGGCCGGTGTGGATACGGTGACCCTGCTGACGGCGGGTAGCCTGCGCGTCAGCTTGGTCGACAGCGTGGTCGGCAGCGCCGGCACCGATACGGTGACGCTGCTGACCGCCGGCAGCGTGACGGTGACCCTGGTCGAATCGGTGGTCGGTACCTCGGGTACCGATACGGTGACGCTGCTCACGGCCACCAGCGTGGCGATTTCGAATGTGGATAGCGTGGTCGGCACGGCGGGCACCGATACGGTGACGCTGCTGACTGCAGGCAGCGTGCGCGTGACGCTGGTCGAGTCGGTGGTCGGTACCAGCGGCGTCGATACGGTGACGCTGCTGACGGCGGCCGCGGTGACGGTTTCGAACGTCGACAGCGTGGTCGGTACGGCCGGCGTCGATACGGTGACCTTGCTGACTGCGGGCAGCCTGCGCATCAGCCTGGTCGACAGCGTGGTCGGTACGGCGGGTACGGACACGGTGACGCTGCTGACGGCGGGCGCGGTGACGCTGTCGAACGTCGACAGCGTGGTTGGTACGGCCGGCGTCGATACGGTGACGCTGCTGACGGCGGGCAGCCTGCGGGTGAGCCTGATCGACAGCGTGGTCGGCAGTGCCGGTACCGATACGGTGACGCTACTGACGGCTGGCAGCGTGACGGTGACGCTGGTCGAGTCGGTGGTCGGTACCTCGGGTACCGATACGGTGACCTTGCTGACCGCGGCCAGCGTGGCGGTCTCGGCCGTCGACCGCGTGATCGGTACGGCCGGCGCCGACACGGTGACCCTGCTGACCGCGGGCAGCATCGCGACCAGCCTGGTCGAGTCGGTGGTCGGCACGACGGGCGTCGATACGGTGACGCTGCTGACGGCGGGCGCGGTGGCGCTGTCGAATGTCGACAGCGTGGTCGGTACGGCCGGTGTGGATACGGTGACCTTGCTGACCGCGGGTAGCCTGCGCGTCAGCCTGGTCGACAGCGTGGTCGGCAGCGCCGGCACCGATACGGTGACGCTGCTGACCGCCGGCGCGGTGACGGTGACCCTGGTCGAATCGGTGGTCGGTACCTCGGGTACCGATACGGTGACGCTGCTCACGGCCGCCAGCGTGGCGATTTCGAATGTGGATAGCGTGGTCGGTACCGCCGGTACCGACACCATCACGCTGCTGACCGCGGGCAGCGTTCGGGTGACGCTGGTCGAGTCGGTGGTCGGCACCTCGGGTGTCGATACGGTGACCCTGCTGACGGCGGGTGCCGTCGCCATGTCCAACGTCGACAGCGTGGTCGGCACCGCGGGTGTGGACACCATCACCCTGCTGACGGCGGGCAGTCTGCGCATCAGCCTGGTCGACAGCGTGGTCGGCACCACTGGCGTCGACACGGTGACGCTGCTGACCGCGGGCGCGGTGGCGGTATCGAACATCGACAGCCTGGTCGGTACGGCCGGCGTCGATACGGTGACCTTGCTGACCGCCGGCAGCCTGCGGGTGAGCCTGGTCGACAGCGTGGTCGGCAGTGCCGGCACCGATACGGTGACGCTGCTGACCGCCGGAGCGGTGACGGTGACGCTGGTCGAATCGGTGGTCGGTACCTCGGGTACCGATACGGTGACGCTGCTGACGGCAGGTAGCTTGCGCGTCAGCCTGGTCGACAGCGTGGTCGGCACGGCTGGCACCGATACCATCACCCTGCTGACGGCGGGCAGCGTGCGCGTGACCTTGGTCGAGTCGGTGGTCGGTACGTCTGGCGTCGATACGGTGACGCTGCTGACGGCGGGCGCGGTGGCGGTCTCGCTGGTCGACAGCCTGGTCGGTACGGCCGGCGTGGATACGGTGACGCTGCTGACGGCGGCCGGCATCGCGGTGAGCGTGGTCGACAGCGTGGTCGGTACGGCGGGTACCGACACGGTGACGCTGCTGACGGCGGGCGCGGTGACGCTGTCGAACGTCGACAGTGTGGTCGGTACGGCCGGCGTGGATACGGTGACGCTGCTGACGGCGGGTAGCTTGCGCGTCAGCCTGATCGACAGCGTGGTCGGCACGGCAGGTACCGATACGGTGACGCTGCTGACTGCAGGCAGCGTGACGGTGACCCTGGTCGAGTCGGTGGTCGGTACCTCGGGTACCGATACGGTGACCTTGCTGACCGCGGCCAGCGTGGCGGTCTCGGCCGTCGACCGCGTGGTCGGCACGGCAGGTACCGACACGGTGACGCTGCTGACGGCCGGCAGCATCGCGACCAGCCTGGTCGAGTCGGTGGTCGGTACCACCGGCGTCGACACGGTGACGCTGCTGACCGCCGGTGCGGTGGCGCTGTCGAACGTCGACAGCGTGGTCGGTACGGCCGGTGTGGATACGGTGACCCTGCTGACGGCGGGTAGCCTGCGCGTCAGCCTGGTCGACAGCGTGGTTGGCAGTGCCGGCGTGGATACGGTGACGCTGCTGACCGCAGGCAGCGTGGCGGTGACCTTGGTCGAGTCGGTGGTCGGTACGTCCGGTACCGATACGGTGACGCTGCTCACGGCCGCCAGCGTGGCGATTTCGAATGTGGATAGCGTGGTCGGCACGGCGGGCACCGATACGGTGACGCTGCTGACTGCAGGCAGCGTGCGCGTGACGCTGGTCGAGTCGGTGGTCGGTACCAGCGGCGTCGATACGGTGACGCTGCTGACGGCGGCCGCGGTGACGGTTTCGAACGTCGACAGCGTGGTCGGTACGGCCGGCGTCGACACGGTGACGATGCTGACCGCGGGCAGCGTGGCGCTGAGCCTGGTCGAGTCGATCGTCGGTACGGCCGGCAACGACACGGTGACGCTGCTGACCGCGGGCGCGGTGGCGGTGTCGAACATCGACAGCCTGGTCGGTACGGCCGGCGTCGATACGGTGACGCTGCTGACGGCGGGCAGCCTGCGGGTGAGCCTGATCGACAGCGTGGTCGGCAGTGCCGGTACCGATACGGTGACGCTACTGACGGCTGGCAGCGTGACGGTGACCCTGGTCGAGTCGGTGGTCGGTACCTCGGGTACCGATACGGTGACCTTGCTGACCGCGGCCAGCGTGGCGGTCTCGGCCGTCGACCGCGTGATCGGTACGGCCGGCGCCGACACGGTGACCCTGCTGACCGCGGGCAGCATCGCGACCAGCCTGGTCGAGTCGGTGGTCGGCACGACGGGCGTCGATACGGTGACGCTGCTGACGGCGGGCGCGGTGGCGCTGTCGAATGTCGACAGCGTGGTCGGTACGGCCGGCGTCGATACGGTGACCTTGCTGACGGCGGGCAGCCTGCGGGTGAGCCTGGTCGACAGCGTGGTCGGCAGCGCCGGCGTGGATACGGTGACGCTGCTGACGGCCGGCGCCATCACGGTGAGCCTGGTGGAATCGGTGGTCGGCAATGCCGGCACCGATACGGTGACGCTGCTGACCGCCGGCAGCGTGGCCGTTTCGAATGTGGATAGCGTGGTCGGTACCGCTGGTACCGACACCATCACGCTGCTGACGGCGGGCAGCCTTCGGGTGACGCTGGTCGAGTCGGTGGTCGGTACCAGCGGCGTCGATACGGTGACGCTGCTGACGGCGGCCGCGGTGACGGTTTCGAACGTCGACAGCGTGGTCGGCACCGCGGGTGTGGACACCATCACCCTGCTGACGGCGGGCAGCCTGCGCGTCAGCCTGGTCGACTCGGTGGTCGGCACCACCGGTGTCGATACTGTGACGCTGCTGACCGCGGGCGCGGTGGCAGTGTCGAACATCGACAGCCTGGTCGGTACGGCCGGCGTCGATACGGTGACCTTGCTGACCGCAGGCAGCCTGCGGGTGAGCCTGGTCGACAGCGTGGTCGGCAGTGCCGGCACCGATACGGTGACGCTGCTGACCGCCGGCGCGGTGACGGTGACGCTGGTCGAATCGGTGGTCGGTACCTCGGGTACCGATACGGTGACGCTGCTGACGGCAGGTAGCTTGCGCGTCAGCCTGGTCGACAGCGTGGTCGGCACGGCTGGCACCGATACCATCACCCTGCTGACGGCGGGCAGCGTGCGCGTGACCTTGGTCGAGTCGGTGGTCGGTACGTCTGGCGTCGATACGGTGACGCTGCTGACGGCGGGCGCGGTGGCGGTCTCGCTGGTCGACAGCCTGGTCGGTACGGCCGGCGTGGATACAGTGACGCTGCTGACGGCGGCCGGCATCGCGGTGAGCGTGGTCGACAGCGTGGTCGGTACGGCGGGTACCGACACGGTGACGCTGCTGACAGCCGGCGCGGTGACGCTGTCGAACGTCGACAGCGTGGTCGGTACGGCCGGCGTGGATACGGTGACGCTGCTGACGGCGGGTAGCCTGCGCGTCAGCCTGGTCGACAGCGTGGTCGGCACGGCAGGTACCGATACGGTGACGCTGCTGACTGCAGGTAGCGTGACGGTGACCTTGGTCGAGTCGGTGGTCGGTACCTCGGGTACCGACACGGTGACGCTGCTGACCGCGGCCAGCGTGGCGGTCTCGGCCGTCGACCGCGTGGTCGGCACGGCAGGTACCGACACGGTGACGCTGCTGACGGCCGGCAGCATCGCGACCAGCCTGGTCGAGTCGGTGGTCGGTACCACCGGCGTCGACACGGTGACGCTGCTGACCGCCGGTGCGGTGGCACTGTCGAACGTCGACAGCGTGGTCGGTACGGCCGGTGTGGATACGGTGACCCTGCTGACGGCGGGTAGCCTGCGCGTCAGCTTGGTCGACAGCGTGGTCGGCAGCGCCGGCACCGATACGGTGACGCTGCTGACCGCCGGCAGCGTGACGGTGACCCTGGTCGAATCGGTGGTCGGTACCTCGGGTACCGATACGGTGACGCTGCTCACGGCCACCAGCGTGGCGATTTCGAATGTGGATAGCGTGGTCGGCACGGCGGGCACCGATACGGTGACGCTGCTGACTGCAGGCAGCGTGCGCGTGACGCTGGTCGAGTCGGTGGTCGGTACCAGCGGCGTCGATACGGTGACGCTGCTGACGGCGGCCGCGGTGACGGTTTCGAACGTCGACAGCGTGGTCGGTACGGCCGGCGTCGATACGGTGACCTTGCTGACTGCGGGCAGCCTGCGCATCAGCCTGGTCGACAGCGTGGTCGGCACCACCGGCGTCGATACCGTGACGCTGCTGACCGCGGGCAGCGTGGCGGTGTCGAACATCGACAGCCTGGTCGGTACGGCCGGCGTCGATACGGTGACGCTGCTGACGGCGGGCAGCCTGCGGGTGAGCCTGATCGACAGCGTGGTCGGCAGTGCCGGTACCGATACGGTGACGCTACTGACGGCTGGCAGCGTGACGGTGACCCTGGTCGAGTCGGTGGTCGGTACCTCGGGTACCGATACGGTGACCTTGCTGACCGCGGCCAGCGTGGCGGTCTCGGCCGTCGACCGCGTGATCGGTACGGCCGGCGCCGACACGGTGACCCTGCTGACCGCGGGCAGCATCGCGACCAGCCTGGTCGAGTCGGTGGTCGGCACGACGGGCGTCGATACGGTGACGCTGCTGACGGCGGGCGCGGTGGCGCTGTCGAATGTCGACAGCGTGGTCGGTACGGCCGGCGTCGATACGGTGACCTTACTGACGGCGGGCAGCCTGCGGGTGAGCCTGGTCGACAGCGTGGTCGGCAGTGCCGGCGTGGATACGGTGACGCTGCTGACGGCCGGCGCCATCACGGTGAGCCTGGTCGAATCGGTGGTCGGCACCACGGGCGTGGATACGGTGACCATGCTGACGGCCGGTAGCGTGGCGGTCTCCAACGTCGACAGCGTGGTCGGTACCGCCGGTACCGACACCATCACGCTGCTGACGGCGGGCAGCGTGCGGGTGACCCTGGTCGAGTCGGTGGTCGGAACCGCCGGCGTCGATACGGTGACGCTGCTGACAGCGGGCAGCGTGGCGGTCTCGAACGTCGACAGCCTGGTCGGTACGGCCGGCGTCGATACGGTGACCTTGCTGACTGCAGGCAGCCTGCGCATCAGCCTGGTCGACAGCGTGGTCGGTACCACCGGCGTCGATACCGTGACGCTGCTGACGGCGGGCGCGGTGGCGGTGTCGAACATCGACAGCCTGGTCGGTACGGCCGGCGTGGATACGGTGACGCTGCTGACGGCGGGCAGCCTGCGGGTGAGCCTGATCGACAGCGTGGTCGGCAGCGCGGGTACCGATACGGTGACCCTGCTGACCGCCGGCGCGGTGACGGTGACCCTGGTCGAATCGGTGGTCGGTACCAGCGGCACCGATACGGTGACGCTGCTGACCGCGGCCGCGGTGGCCGTTTCTAATGTGGATAGCGTGGTCGGTACGGCGGGCACCGATACGGTGACCTTGCTGACGGCGGGCAGCGTGCGCGTGACCCTGGTCGAATCGGTGGTCGGTACCGCCGGCGTCGATACGGTGACCTTGCTGACGGCTGCGGCGGTGGCGATCTCCACCGTCGACAGCGTGGTCGGTACGGCCGGCGTGGATACGGTGACCTTGCTGACGGCCGGCAGCGTGGCGGTCAGCGTGGTCGACAGCGTGGTCGGCAGCGCCGGCACCGATACCGTGACCCTGCTGACCGCGGGTGCGGTGACGGTGTCGCTGGTCGACAACGTGATCGGCACGGCGGGCACCGATACGGTGACCCTGCTGACTGCCGGCAGCCTGCGCATCAGCCTGGTCGACAGCGTGGTCGGCACGGCTGGCACCGATACCATCACCCTGCTGACGGCGGGCAGCGTGCGCGTGACGCTGGTCGAGTCGGTGGTCGGTACGTCTGGCGTCGATACGGTGACGCTGCTGACGGCGGGCGCGGTGGCGCTGTCGAATGTCGACAGCGTGGTCGGTACGGCCGGTGTGGATACGGTGACCTTGCTGACGGCGGGCAGTCTGCGGGTGAGCCTGGTCGACAGCGTGGTCGGCACCACCGGCGTCGATACGGTGACCTTGCTGACGGCAGGTTCCGTCGCGATGTCCAACGTCGACAGCGTGGTCGGTACGGCAGGCGTCGATACGGTGACCTTGCTGACCGCGGGCAGCCTGCGGGTGAGCCTGGTCGACAGCGTGGTCGGCAGCGCCGGCACCGATACGGTGACCCTGCTGACGGCCGGCGCGGTGACGGTGACCCTGGTCGAATCGGTGGTCGGCACCAGCGGCACCGATACGGTGACGCTGCTGACGGCGGCGAGCGTCGCGGTCTCGGCGGTCGACAGCCTGGTCGGCACGGCGGGCACCGATACGGTGACGCTGCTGACGGCCGGCAGCCTGCGCGTGACCTTGGTCGAATCGGTGGTCGGCAGCGCCGGCGTCGATACGGTGACGCTGCTGACGGCGGGCGCGGTGGCGCTGTCGAATATCGACAGCGTGGTCGGTACGGCGGGCGTGGACACGGTGACCTTGCTGACCGCAGGCAGTCTGCGGACGAGCCTGGTCGACAGCGTGGTGGGCAGCGCCGGTACCGATACGGTGACCTTGCTGACGGCAGGGGCAGTGGCGGTTTCGCTGGTCGACAGCGTGGTCGGCACGGCGGGCGTGGACACGGTGACCTTGCTGACGGCGAGCAGCGTGCGCGCCAGCCTGATCGACAGCGTGGTCGGCAGCGCGGGCACCGATACGGTGACCCTGCTGACGGCGGCTGCGGTGACGGTGACCCTGGTCGAATCGGTGATCGGTACCTCCGGCACCGACACGGTGACCTTGCTGACGGCGGCCAGCGTGGCGCTGTCCAACGTCGACAGCGTGGTCGGCACGGCGGGCACCGATACGGTGACGCTGCTGACGGCCGGCAGCCTGCGCATGACCCTGGTCGAGTCGGTGATCGGTACCGCCGGCGTCGACACGGTGACGCTGCTGACGGCGGCCGCGGTGACGGTGTCGACGATCGATAGCCTGGTCGGTACGGCCGGCGTCGATACGGTGACGCTGCTGACGGCCGGCGCCCTGCGGGTGAGCCTGGTCGACAGCGTGGTCGGCAGCGCGGGCACCGATACGGTGACCTTGCTGACGGCCGGCGCCCTGCGGGTGAGTCTGGTCGAGCACGTGTTCGGTACGGCCGGCATCGATACGGTGACCTTGCTGACGGCCGGCAGCCTCGGTGTGAGCCTGATCGACTCGGTGATCGGCACCGCCGGTGTCGATACGATCACGCTGCTGACCGCGGGCAGCATCGCGGTCACGCTGGTCGAATCGGTGCTCGGCAGCGCCGGCACCGACACGGTGACCCTGCTGACCGCGGCCAGCGTGGCGCTCAGCGGCGTCGAGTCGGTGGTCGGCACCGCCGGTACCGACACGATCTCGCTGTTCGGCGCGAGCAGCCTGCGGATCACCCTGGTCGAGTCGGTGGTCGGTTCGACCGGCGTCGATACGGTGACCCTGCTGACCGGCTCCGGCGTGGCGATCTCGCAGGTCGAGTCGGTGGTCGGTTCGGCCGGCCTCGACACGGTGACCATGCTGACCAGCGGCTCGCTCACGATCAGCAGCGTCGAATCGGTGGTCGGCACCGCCGGCGTCGACACCATCACGGTGTCGGGCACCAGCGGCGCCTGGATCAAGGGCGGCCAGGGGCGGACGTGCTCACCGGCAGCACCACGGCCAACGACCGCTTCGTCTACGCGGCCACCAACGAGGGCGGCGACACCATCACCAACTTCAACGCGTCGAGCGACACGCTGTTCATGTCGGGCCTGTTGACGGGCGGCAACTTCACCTTCGTCGGATCGGCGGCGCTGACCAATACCGGTCATTCGCAAGCCAACTTCAACGATACGACCAAGGTGCTGTCGATCGACACCAACGGCGACGGTACGGCCGACATCCTGATCACCCTGCCGGGGGTCAGCATCGCCAACCTCGACGACAACGACTTCTTCTGGATCTGATCCAGTCGTCGCAGACTCGCGCCGCCCGGCTCATCGGGCGGCGCGGGGAGTCGGGAAGCGAAGAGGACGGCGGCATCCGCGCCGCGCTGGCGACGGACGGAGCGCTTGGCTAAGCTAAGGCACACCCGCGAGGGTGTGCCTTTTTCATGCCGGCGAAAGCACGAGTTCGTAGCTCGGGATGGATTCCCGGCAGCGACCGGATTCGAGATCGCCGTCGGGAGTCCATCCCGACCTGCGCGACCTGGAACCGCGGCGCCGGCATGGCTCGGGCGATGAAATCAGAATGAGGGAGCGGGGCAGACATGGTGGGCGAGGCGGACGGCTTCGTGGCGGCGCATGCCGCTTATATGGCGCGCGACTACGCCGCGGCGGCCGCATTGTGCGAGGCCGCGCTGCGCGCCGAGCCGGCCCGCGCCGACGGCTGGACGCTGCTCGGCGTGGTGCGCCGCGCCGACGGCGACAGCGGCGAGGCGGTGCGCTGCTACCGCCGTGCGATCGAGCTGGCGCCCGATTACGCCGATGCGCACGTCAATCTGGGCAACCTGCTGCTGCGCCAGGGCGACCCGGCCGGCGCCGCGGCGGCCTACCGCGCCGCGCTGGCGCTGCGGCCCCACTGGCGCGAGGCCGAGAACAGCCTGGCCGAATCGCTGCGGGTATCCGAGCAACCCGAGGAGGCGCTGGCGGTGCTGCGGCCGCTGATCGAGCGCGAGCCCGACTTTCCCGACGCCTACCTGACGCTGGGCAACACGCTGTACGACCTCTACCGGCTCGAGAAGGCCATCGTCGCCTACCAGCGCGCGCTGGCGCTCAAGCCCGACTACGCCGACGCCTACTACAACCTCGGCAACGCGCTGCGCGACTACTGCCACCCGGCCGAGGCGGCGATCGCCTACCGCAAGGCGATTGCGCTGCAGCCCGATTTCCACCGCGCCCACAGCAACCTGCTGTTCACGCTGCAGGTCGACCCGCGGCAGAACCGCGCGAGCCTCCTGCGCGAGCACCTGGCCTGGGACGCGCTGCACGGCCGCAAGCGGGCCAGGCCGGCGCCCGAGCCGGCCGACCGCCGGCCCGAGCGCTGCCTGCGCATCGGCCTGGTGTCGGGCGACTTCTGCCGCCACCCGGTCGGCTTCTTCCTGCAATCGATGCTGGAAAGCCTGGACCCGGCCGAGGTGGCGCTGACCTGCTACTCGACCACCGGCCGCGAGGACGCGCTGACCGACTGGCTGCGCGCGCGCGTCGCCCAGTGGCGCGACGCCCGCCGCATCGACGACGAGGCGCTCGACGCCCAGATCCGCGCCGACGCGATCGACATCCTGATCGACCTGGCCGGCCACACCGCCGGCAACCGGCTGACCGTCTTCGCCATGAAGCCGGCGCCGATCCAGGCGACCTGGGCCGGCTATGTCGGCACCACCGGCCTCGCCGCGATGGACTACCTGATCTCCGACCCGCGCGAGACGCCGCCCGGCTGCGAGGACGACTACCGCGAGCGCATCGCGCGGCTGCCCGACTGCTACGTCGGCTACGCGCCGCCCGATTACGCGCCGGCGGTCGGGCCGTTGCCGATGCTGGCCCGCGGCCATATCACGCTCGGCTGCTTCAACAACCTGGTCAAGGTCACGCCCGAGGTGGTCGCGCTATGGGGCGAGCTGCTGCGGCGGCTGCCCGATGCGCAACTGCTGCTGGTCACCCGCCAGCTCGACGAGCCCGGCGTGGCGATGCGCTACCGCCAGCTGTTCGAGGCCGAGGGCGTGGCCGAGCGCGTGCGCTTCGAGGGCCGCATCGCCCATCCGCAGCTCTTGGCGCGCTACAACGAGATCGACCTGGCGCTCGACCCTTTCCCCTACTCGGGCGGCCTGACCACGCTGGAGGCGCTGTGGATGGGCGTGCCGGTGGTCACGCTCGGCGGCGACCGCTTCGCCGCGCGCCACAGCGTCAGCCACCTGACCGCGGCCGGGCTGACCGAGACCATCGTGCCCGACGCCGAGTCCTACCTCGCGCTGGTGGCGCGGCTGGCCGGCGATTCGGTGCGGCTGGCGGCGCTGCGCGGCGGGCTGCGCGCGCGCATGCAGGCTTCGCCGCTGCTCGACGGCGCGCGCTTCGCCCGCAACTGGCAGGCGGCGCTGCGGCAGATGTGGCGGCAATACCTCGGCGAGCGCGATCCGGCGGCGCAGGCCGCCGCGCTGCTGCAGCGGGCGGCCGAATCGCTGCAGGCCGGCCGGCCCGAGGCGGCCGAGGCTTCGGCCAGCCGCGCGCTGGCGCTGCAGCCGCGCGCCGATGGCCATACCCTGCGCGGCGTGGCGCGCCGCCGGCTGGGCCGCGACGAGGCGGCCGAGGCCGATTACCGCGCGGCGCTGGCCTTGACGCCCGACTATGCCGACGCCTACCACAACCTGGCCAACCTCTACAGCGAGCGCGGCGACGAGGACGCCGCCCGCGCGGCATACCAATCGCTGCTGGCCTTGCGGCCCGACAGCGCGGCCGGCTGGAGCGGGCTGGCCAACAGCCTGCACAAGCTGGGGTGCCCGGCCGAGGCGGTCGCCGCCGGCCGCCGCGCGGTCGCGCTGGCGCCGGACTCGGCGGCGGCCGCGCTCAACCTGGCCAATGCGCTGGTCGGCAGCGGCGAGGCGGCGGCGGAAGCCGAGGCGCAATACCGCCGCGCCCGCGCGCTCGATCCCGGCCTGCGCAACGCGGCGCGCAACCTCGGCCTGCTGCTGCGCGGCCAGGGCAGGTTGGCTGAGGCGGCCGAGGCCTTCCGCGACGAGCTGGCGCGCTTCCCCGACCACGGCGAGGCCTGGGCCAACCTGGCCGACTGCGAGAACCGCCGCGGCGAGAGCGATGCCGCCATGGCGGCGCTGCGCGCGGCGATCGCGCTCAAGCCCGAGCTGGCCTCGCTGCATGCCAACCTCGGCGCGCTGCTGCACGGACTGGGCCGCTACGACGAGGCGATGGCCTGCTACCGCGAGGCCGAGCGGCGCGGCGAGGCCGATCCGGTGCTGCACGCCAATATCGGCAACCTGCACAACCTGGCCAACCGCTACGGCGAGGCGCTGGCCGAATACCGCATCGCGCTGGCGCAGCGGCCCGACGACCTGCCGACCCGGGTGCACCAGGTCCACGTCGCCCAGAAGCTGTGCGACTGGCAGGGCTTCGACGCGCTGCGCGCGACGGTGGTCGAGCCGACGCTGGCATTGGCCGGCGAGGCCGCCGCGCCGCCGCCGTTCCCCTTCCTGTCCTTCCCGTGCCCGATCAGCGAGGCCGAGCAGCTGCGCATCGCCCAGCGCTTCGCCCGCCAGCTGACGCGCGACATCGAGCCGCTGCCGCCGCGCGCGATCGGGCCGCGGCCGGCGCGGCTCAAGGTCGGCTACGTCTCGGCCGATTTCCACAACCATGCCACCGCCCACCTGATGCGCGGCCTGTTCGGCCGCCACGATCGCACGCGCTTCGAGGTGTCGGCCTACTCGTTCGGCCCCGACGACGGCAGCGCCTACCGCGCCCGCATCGCGGCCGACTGCGACCATTTCGTCGAGCTCGGCCCCTACGGCCCGGCCGAGTGCGCACGCCGCATCCGCGCCGACGGCATCGACGTGCTGGTCGATCTCAAGGGCTATACCGGCGCCAGCCGGCCGGCGATCTTCGCCTACCGGCCGGCGCCGCTGCAGCTGGCCTGGCTCGGCTACCCGGGCAGCATGGGGGCGGACTTCATCGACGCCGCGGTGGTCGACCCGGTGGTCACGCCGCCGGCCGCACAGGCCGATTACCAGGAAAAGCTCGGCTGGCTGCCGCACTGCTACCAGGTCAACGACGACGAGCAGGAGATCGCTGCCGCGCCGAGCCGCGAAGACTGCGGCCTGCCCGCCGGCGCCTTCGTGTTCTGCTGCTTCAATGCGCACTACAAGCTCGACCCGGCGACCTTCGCCGTCTGGCTGGAGATCCTGGCCGCGGTGCCGGGCAGCGTGCTGTGGCTGATCGAGGGCTATCCCGAGGCGCGGCAGAACCTGCGGCGCGAGGCCGCGGCGCGCGGCATCGATCCGGCGCGGCTGGTGTTCGCCGGCAAGCTGATGAAGCCCGAGCACCTGGCACGCCACGTGCACGCCGACCTGTTCCTCGACACCCGCTGGTACGGCGCCCATACCACCGCCAGCGACGCGCTGTGGGCCGGCGTGCCGGTGCTCAGCGTGGCCGGCGAGACCTTCGCCTCGCGCGTCGGCGCCAGCCTCTTGCACGCCATCGGCCTGCCCGAGCTGGTGATGGCGGACTGGCGGGCGTACCGCGACGAAGCGATCGCACTGGCGCAGTCGCCCGCCCGGCTGGCGGCGCTGAAGGCCAAGCTGGTGGCCAACCGCACGACCACGCCGCTGTTCGACACCGCCGGCTTCGTGCGCGACCTGGAGGCGCTGTACGACCGGCTGTGGGACGAGACGGCGGCTTGATGCGGCCGGATGAAAATCTTCACCGCAGAGGACGCCGAGGACGCGGAGCGATGGGTTGTCCTTTCCTCCGCGTCCCCGGTGTCCTCCGCGGTGAAACAGGATGCCGATTTCGATGGCTAGAACGGAGATGTGCGTGCGGCAAGACGAAACACTGAGGCAGGCGATCGCCGCCTGGCAGGCCGGCCGGGCCGACGAGGCCGAGCGGCTGGCGCGCCAGGCCGGTGAACGCGCCGAGGCCTGGATCCTGCGCGGCATGGCCGCGCGCCGCCGCGGCGACGCCGAGGCCGCCATCGCCGCCTACCGGCATGCGCTGACGCTCGACGCGCGCCAGCCCGACGCTTACAACAACCTGGCCAATGCGCTGAAGGATCTCGACCGCAACGAGGAGGCGATCCCGCTCTACCGCGAGGCATTGAAGCTGCAGCCGGCGGCGGCGCAGACGCTGGCCAACCTCGGCGGCGCGCTGCACGCGGTCGGCCGCATCGACGAGGCCGCCGACACGCTGGCGCAGGCGGTCGCGCTGGCGCCCGACAACGCCGACGCGCACTGGGACTACGCGCTGGCGCTACTGCACCAGGGCAATTACCGCAGCGGCCTGCAGGAATACGAATGGCGCTGGCGCCGCCGCCAGCCCGAGCCGCGCGCGCTGCCCGGCCCCGAGTGGGACGGCGGCGCGCTCGACGGCCGCACGGTGTTCGTCCACGCCGAGCAGGGCCTGGGCGACGCGATCCAGTGCCTGCGCTTCCTGCCCGAGCTGGCGCGGCGCGGCGGCCGCGTCATGCTCGAAGTGCAGGCCGACCTGCTGCCGCTGGTGCGCGAGCTGCCCGCCGTGGCTGCGCTGCTGGTGCAGGGCGAGCCGATCCCGCCCTACGACTGCCACGTCGCGCTGATGAGCCTGCCGCTCAAGCTCGGCCTGACGCTCGACGGCCTCGGCACCGAGGCCGGCTACCTGCCGGCCAACGCGGCGCGCGCCGGCTACTGGTCGGCGCGGCTGCCGCGCCAGGGCCTGCGCGTCGGCCTGGTCTGGGCCGGCAATCCGCGCGTGCGCAACGACAAGATCCGCTCGCCGCGGCTGGCGCCGCTGCTGCCGCTGTTCGACCTGCCCGGCGTCACCTTCGTGATCCTGCAGCACGGCGACGGCCGCCGCGACCTCGAAGGCCTGGCGCTGCCGCCCAACGTGCTCGACCTGGCCGCCGAGGCGCGCGACCTGGCCGACACCGCTGCGCTGATGAGTGCGCTCGACCTGGTCGTCAGCTCCGACACCGCCACGGCCCACCTGGCCGGCGCGCTCGGCCGGCCCGGCTGGATCGTGCTGCCGAAAGTGCCCGACTGGCGCTGGCTGATGGAGCGGACCGACAGCCCCTGGTACCCCTCGCTCAAGCTCTACCGCCAGGCCGAGGCCGGCGACTGGGCCGGCGTGGTGGCGCGGCTGGCGGCCGACCTGCGCGCGCTGGCGGGCGGGGCGACGCCGGCGGCGGCGGCGGCGCGGCCCGCGCCGGCCGTCGCGCCCGGCCCCGACGCCGCCACGGTCGAGCGCATCAACCAGGCGCTGCTGGCTTCGCGCCAGGGCCGCCACCGCGAGGCGCTGGCGCAGGCCGAGGCGGTGACCGCCGACCGGCCCGCCGAGGGCATGGGCTGGATGGTGCTCGGCGTGGTGCGCCGCGCCGCAGGCCGCGCCGAGGCGGCGCTCGAGGCCTACCGCCGCGCAGAGGCGCTGCTGCCGGGCAATCCCGAGCTGCACAACAACCTCGGCAACCTGCTGGTCGACCTCGGCCGCCACGCCGAGGCCGAGACCGCCTACCGCGCCGCCATCGCCCTGCGTGCCGACTGGACCTTGCCGTGGGTGGGCCTGGTCAACGCGCTCGACGGTGAGGGCCGCGCCGCGGACGCGCTGGCGGCGGCCGAGCAGGCGCTGCGGCGCTGGCCGGCCGAGGCCGGTCTGCTCAATGCGCGCGGCAAGCTGCATACCGAGGCCGGCCGGCCCGGTCCGGCGCTGGCCGATTTCGACGCCGCGCTGGCCGCCGCGCCCAAGCTGGCCGAGGCGCGCTACAACCGCGGCGTGGTGCTGCACAAGCTCGAGCGCTACCGCGATGCGATCGACAACGACCAGGCGCTGCTGGTCGACCAGCCCGACCACGTGCGCGCGCGCTACAACCTGGCGCTGGGCCTGCAGCAGCTGGGCCGGCTCGACGAGGCCGAGCTGCAGTACCGCGAGGCGCTGGCGCGCCAGCCCGACTACCACGCCGCCTGGATCAACCTGGCCGGCGTGGCGCAGCTGCGCAACGACCTCGAAGCCGCGCGGCGCAGCTATGCCGAGATCCTGCGGCGCTTCCCCGACGACATCGCCAGCCGCGTCGATGCGCTGCACGTGGCGCAGAAGCTGTGCGACTGGCAGGGCTTCGAGCGGCTGCGCGAGACGGTGGTCGAACCGGCGCTGGCGCTGGACGACAGCGCTACCGCGCCGCCGCCGTTCCCCTTCCTGTCCTTCCCGTGCCCGATCAGCGAGGCCGAGCAGTTGCGCATCGCCCAGCGCCATGCGCGCCAGCTGGCGCGCGATGTGGTGCCGCTGCCGCCGCGCAAGGCCGGGCCGCGGCCGGCGCAGCTGCGCATCGGCTACGTTTCGGCCGATTTCCACAACCACGCCACCGCTCACCTGATGCGTGGCCTGTTCGGCCGCCACGACCGCGCGCGCTTCGAGGTCTGGGCCTATTCCTTCGGCCCCGACGACGGCAGCGCCTACCGCGCCCGCATCGCGGCCGACTGCGACCGCTTCGTCGAGCTCGGCCCCTACGGCCCGGCCGAGTGCGCACGGCGCATCCACGCCGACGGCATCGACGTGCTGGTCGACCTCAAGGGCTATACCCGCGACAGCCGGCCGGCGATCTTCGCCCACCGGCCGGCGCCGCTGCAGCTGGCCTGGCTCGGCTACCCGGGCAGCATGGGCGCCGACTTCATCGACGCGGTGGTCACCGACCGCATCGTCACGCCGCCGGCGGCGCAGGCCGACTACCAGGAGAAGCTCGGCTGGCTGCCGCACTGCTACCAGGTCAACGACGACGGCCAGGAGATCGCCGCCGCGCCGAGCCGCGAGGACTGCGCCCTGCCCGACGGCGCCTTCGTGTTCTGCTGCTTCAACACCCACTACAAGCTCGACCCCTTCGTGTTCGGGCTGTGGATGGAAATCCTCGCCGCGGTGCCGGACAGCGTGCTGTGGCTGATCGACGGCTATCCCGATGCGCGGCTCAACCTGCGGCGCGAGATGGATGCGCGCGGTATCGACCCGGACCGGCTGGTGTTCGCCGGCAAGCGCGCCAAGGCCGACCACCTGGCGCGGCATGCGCATGCCGACCTGTTCCTCGACACCCGCTGGTACGGCGCCCACACCACCGCCAGCGACGCGCTGTGGGCCGGCGTGCCGGTGCTCAGCGTGGCCGGCGAGACCTTCGCCTCGCGCGTGGGGGCCAGCCTGCTGCACGCGGTCGGCCTGCCCGAGCTGGTGATGGCGGACTGGGACGCCTACAAGCGCGAGGCGATCGCGCTGGCGCAGTCGCCAGCCCGGCTGGCGGCGCTGAAGCAGAAGCTGGCCGCCAACCGGCGCAGCACGCCGCTGTTCGATACGGCCGGTTTCGTGGACGATCTGGAGGCGTTGTACGACCGGCTGTGGGACGAGGCGGCGGGGCATTGATGGCGATGACGTCTCGGCTGCGGGGGCCGAATGCAGGTCGGGCTTTACGCCCGACAGCGCCGCCGGCCGAGGGCGCCGTCGGGCGTAAAGCCCGACCTAGGTGGCGCGCAGCCTCGCAGTGGAAGGCTTGCATGCCGTTGTAGGTCGGAATGAATTCCGACCTGCCATGCGCGCCCGCCGTCCCTCGCGATGGACATTCGCGGCAGCAGCAGATGGATCGACTCGGAGAACGAACACCTTGAACGCGACCGAAACCCGGCTGGACGGCTACGAAGGCGTCTATTTCTACTTCCACGAGCGCGCGCTCACGCCGTTCGCCCATTGCGCCGAGGCGCTGGCCAGCGGCCTGGCCCGGCTCGGCGTGCCGGTCTACAGCAACCTGGTGGTGCCGGCGCTGTTCCAGACCCGCAGCGTGCACGAGCGCGGCCCGTGGCTCTACGTGTTCGTGCTGACCAATGAGCAGTGCGGGCCCGACTACCTGCGGCTGGTCGAGCAGTTCGACGGGCCGCGGCTGATCCTCAGCATGTCGGACGCCAACAACACCATCTTCCCGCCGGCCGGCGTGCCGGCGCTGATGACCCACGAGAGCCGCTGGCTGCAGATGGCCGGCCGCCGCATCCCCTGGGCCTTCGGCCTGTCGCCCCAGGTCGAGGCGCTGACCGCCGAGGTGCCGCCGTTCGAGGCGCGCGAGGCGGTGATCCTGCGCAACTTCCGTCCCTCGCTGCGCCAGGGCGTGCGCAACGCGCTCGACCTCGCGCTGCTGCCGCACCTCAAGGCGCGCTACCGGGTCGACGAGACGCTGTCGAGCGACAACGCGCCGGCGGTCAAGCATCACCATCACCACGACTATTTCGAACGGCTCAAGCACTCGTTCGGCTGCCTGGCCTACGGCGGCGAATTCTTCTCCAACCTGTTGAAACACAAGGAATTCCGCGACCCGCGCCACGAGGCGATCTTTTCGCACTACACCTTCGTGCACGACCCGGTGATCCTGCGCTGGGACAGCTGGCGGCTGTGGGAATCGCTGGCGGCCGGCTGCCTCACCTTCATGCTCGACGTCGAGCAATACGGCTTCGCCCTGCCGGTGGCGCCGCAGCCGTGGCGCCACTACGTGCCGGTCGATTTCGCCCGGCCGGCCGAATGCGTCGAGCGGCTGGCGGACGAGCCGGCGCTGGCGGCCGCCATCGCGGCGGCGGGACGCGAGTGGGTGAGGGCGGAATACGGCTGCGAGGCGGTGGCGCGGCGCTTTCTGGGCGTGGTGGCGGAATTGCGGGGCGTGGGCGAACTGGCGTCGGCGTAGCGGGCGGCGACGCTCGCTTCAGCGCGGTTCCGCGGCGGCCGGCTCGGCCAGCGTCGCGTCCCGCGCCATGGCTTCCCAGGTCGGCCAATCGATCTCCCGGCCGGGAAAGGCGACGCGCTCGAACGGCCAGCCATCCGCGATCCAGGCCTTCAGGATGTCGAGCGTCTGCTGCGCGTCGATCTGCGCATGCAGCGACGACAGCCAGAAGATGGTCTGCGCCTGGTAGCGCTGCTGGCGCAGATCGCCCTCGATCCGGGACTTGATCGGCCGGATGTAGACGCAGCCGAGATAGCGCTCGCCGGCCGGGTCGAGCATGGCGTAGGCATAGGCGACGTCCTGCTCGAATTCGGTCTCGTGGCGCTCCAGGTCGCCGCGGTTTTCCTCGAAGCTCATCTGCGGATCGGGCCAGTCGCTGTCCCGCCCGAATACATGGCGGATCGCGTCGGCGCTGGTCATCACCGCCTCGTAGTCGGGCTCGGCGTGGATGGGCGCCAGGACCTGCAGCTGGAACAGCGGATGCCGCCATTCGCGTGGGGCGGAGAAGGTCGCGGGGACGAAGGACATGGCTTGCGGGTCTCGGTTAGGCTGCGGCGGTGGCCGCCGGATGATCGGGATGGACGTCGGCGCGGACCGCCGTTGTCTAGGCACCGAACGTAACCTTGCCCGCCGCCGCCCTGCAACCGGTGCTCGCCGGCAGCACCATGAAATCGGCGACCGACTCCAGCACGATCTCGGGCAGGCTTTCCGCGATGGCCTCGCGCATCCGGCGGCTCGCCTCGGGGTCGATCGGCGCGCGCTCGAAGGCCTGCGACCGCGCCTGTGGGCTCGGCCATTGCGCATAGCTGTACCACAGGCCGTCGGGGCCGCGATGCAGGCGCGAGCCGAGCGAGCCGGCGGCCAGCAGATCGGCCGAGACCCGCGACCAGGCGTCGACGAAGGCCTGCTCCATTCCCGCATGCAGCCGCCAGCGGTACAGCACGGCGAAGCCGGGGCCGGTCGATGTCATGGCTGCATGTCCTTGCTGTGCTTCGGGTGGATCGGGCGGGCAGCGAGCGCCCGTGGCCGGCGCGACGGCATCCCGCCGCGTCGCGGCATCGGCGGGCGCGGACCGCCTGGGGACGGTCGTCACGGCGCGGCCTGCGGCATCAGCATGAACAGCACGGCCGTCTGGCGGCGCATGGGGTCGGGCTGGATGGTGATGTCCAGCTGCATCATCTCGCGCCGGTAGCGCGCGGGCGTCACCATGGTCCAGCCCAGTTGCGGCAGGGTAGCGGCGTAGAACGCCCGCACCTGTTCCACCGCGACCGCGCCGGTCGCCTCGGCTTCGACCTGGCGGCCGCCCGGCGCGTCGTAGACCAGGGCGGCGTCGGGCGGCGCGGTCAGGCCCGGCGCCAGCGGCACGTTGTCCATGCCCGGCACCATGTCCGCGGCCAGGGCGGGGCAGGGCAGGGCCAGCAGGCCGGCCAGCAGTGCGGCGGCGATCGGTGTCTTCATTGCGTTTCCTCCTGCGCCGCGGCGGGGCGGCGTCGATCCTTGCGGGTTCCGTCCGGGCGTCGCGGACTGGTCGTGTGCGGCCGATCGGCTGGCCGCAGGCGGCATCCGTTCGGCGGGATGGCCGGGCCTCGGCCGGTCAGCGCTCCGCCACGGGCTCGCATGGTACGCGCCGCAGCGGGAAGTCGACCGCGCGGGCGATGCCCTTGCGCGTGCCTTCGATGCGCGCGAGCAGGCGGTCCGGCTGCTGCAGGCGGTAGACGATGCGCTGCGGGAAGTCGTGCGCCGGATTCTCGAACGCCACCTGCTGCGCATCGAGAAGGGTCGCCGTGAAGGTCGCTTCGCGCTGGCCCGACGGCAGCGCGATATAGACCAGCCGGCCCTCGGCATCGCTGCGGATCTGCATGAACTCGTGCGCCACGGTCTGGCCGTTGCGCACCGTCCGGCTGACGCCGAGCAAGGTGCCGCCGGCCGGCGGCAGCCAGTGCTCGCCGGAGCCGGCTTCGCCGTGCTCGGCGGCCCAGCAGCCGGCCAGCCAGGCCAGCGACGACGCCTGCATGTCCGCCGCGCGGGCCGGCCCGGCCAGCGCCAGCAGCGCGGCGGCCAGGACGGGCAGGGCGCGCGCCCTGGGCATCGAGGGAACGACGGCGCGTTGTGGCGTGGCGAATCCGGCGCCGTGCCGGACTACTCGTCGAGGAATGTCCATGTATCGGCTCCATCGAAGCGGCGAACCCGGACCGAAGCGATCAGCGCGGGATCGAAATTGCCGAGGTGGACGCCGTGCTTGGCGCCCGGGGCCGGCGACAGCGGCTCCCAGTGCGTCACGCAGCCGCAGGTGCGGCAGCGGACGGTGCGCAGCGTCCGGTCGCCCTGGATGTATTCCTCGGTGGCTTCCGGATGCCCTTCGATGTGGACCGTGCCGAACTCGTAATAGACCCAGGGGCCGCCGAGGCGGCGGCACAGCGAGCAGTTGCAGGAGGTGGCCACTTCCGGCGTCGACGGCAGGGTGAGCCGGACCGCGCCGCAGTGGCAGGAACCTTGGTGCATGGGGATTCTCCGGGCCGCACGGCAGGCGATGCCGCGACGGCCGATGTTGGACGGGACGGGCGGCCGGCGGCGCAGACCGCCGGCGGAAGACGCCCGCCGGCCGGGTCAGGCGGCTAGCCTGCGCACGCCAGCTCCACCTGCCGATAATAGGCGATCGAATCGTGGAAGAACGCCCGCGGCATGAGCCGGTAATCGCGCAGCGCCTGCTCGACCCGATCGAGGCCGACCGCCTCGGCGCGCCGGTAGGCCTGCAACCCTTTCTCGACCCGCTCCTGCCGCGACGAGAAATCCGCGAACGGCAGGCCGTGGGCCTGGCCGAAATAGGCGAACTCCACCGTGGGCCGCAAGGCCAGGTACCTGATCGCGGGCCAGTGGAAGCCGGCGTAGGCGGCGGTGACCGACGGCGCGACGATATGCGCCTGCTCCCACAGGAAGAACTCGCGGAACAGCGCTTCCCGCTGCTCCGGTGCGAACGGCGTACCGCCGGCGTTCGACGCGTGGCAGGCGAGCAGCGCCTCGGTGAAGGCCTCCCCCATGCTCGACCCGACCGGGCCGGCGCCGTACTGCCTGGTGTAGTGGTACAGCGCATACGATTCGGCGCAGACCCGGCGGTTGATGTCGCGGAACCGGTCGGCGAAGTCGGCCAGCGCCTGCAACTGCGCCCGCCGCCGCGCGGGGCGGGCCAGGTACTGCAGCGACAGCAGCTGGCCGGCCAGCATGCCGCGGCGGAAGTAGCCGGCCGCCCACAGCGCGCCATGGGCCGCGATCAGCGGAAAGACGTTGCGACGGCCGGAGTCCTGGTACAGGTGGTGGTAGACGCAGGCGCGCTGCTGCAGGTCGTCCAGGCCGCCGGCGAGGCGGTAGCCCTTGCTTCTCAGCGCCTGGTACGCCGCCGCCGTCATGGATTCCTTCCGGGTACGGGCCGCATCACTGTTGCTCGTCGGTGCGCTCGCGGTCGTAGTAGTCGACCGTGTTCTCGGCGCGGAACAGCTTGCGCAGGCCGCGTTCGCTGCGCTTGCCGGCGGCGATCAGCACCTTCTGCGAATCGGGGTATTCGCAGGCTTCGAGCTCGGCGACCGTCGACAAGGCCAGGTAGCGCATGGTCGTGGTGCCGGTATTGATGATCTGGTGCGCGACCTCGGCGCCGCCGGTCGGGCAGGCGATCACGTCGTGCCGGCGGATCGGGTAGCGCCGGTCGCCGAAGCGCAGCTCGCCTTCGCCCTCCAGGATGAGGAACATCTCCTCCTCGCCGTGATGGCTGTGGAAGGGGCACTGGGCCTTGCCCGGCGGCAGCACGGTCAGGTTGTAGCCGAGCTGGCGCGCGCCGATGTGATCGCTGATCTGGCCGCGGCTCGAGGTGTAGTAACCGTTCTCTTCGACGTCGTCGAACTCGACTTCGTCGAGGTTCATCAGGGGTTTCATCGGGTTGTCCTCCATTGGGGCCGATCGTGGGTGCTGTACTCAGGGAGCTCGGGGCCGGGCTGTTGGACGGCGTGTTTCCGGCCAGCGTACATGCCTCGCCAAGCAAGGCCTCACAGCCATTGCCAGAATATCCAGCGTGTCATCGCGAATACGGTGCCGAAAAGAGCCGCGAAGCGCAGCCAGGCTGGGTTCCGCCAATCGGTGACGGCTTCGTCCGGTATGTCGGTGTCCAGGGGGAGGGCGAATCCGACCGAAATGAGGAGCAGCAGAAGTGGATGGATCCCTCGACGAAGTCCATCGCGGCTACTGGCAACACTAGGCCTGCCAGCGCGCCGGCCGCCGCGCTGCTCGCGACGGACATCGACATGGGATGGCCCCGGTGGGTGGCGAACATCGCGCTGCCGAACAGCAGGCCGATCACGGTGCCGGCAATCGAGGCGAGCGCGTAGAGCCGATCGGTTTCGGGTGGAGCGGACATTGGGAGACTTTCGGTTATTCGATGTGCTCAGGCAGGCTGCGGATGATTGCTCGAGGGACTGCCATTCGAGGCGTGCGGGATGGTCAGTTTTCTTCTGTCCGATCGTCGTCGGTATTGGTTTTTTTCGTGATGAATGGAAGGACCGAGATGGAGAGACCCATCAGGATCGCCACCAATGCTTCGGTATAGATTCCGAATTTCGCAGGAAGTATGGCTTCTAAAAGATCGAACTGCAGGGGGAATCCGGCAAACCACTCTCCCGTGAAAAGAGAATATCCACCGCCGGCTATCAAATATAAACCGGCCAGGAATACCCACATCGGCAGGTCCGGAATATCAGGGCGCGACCCGGGCATTTTCAAGAATCTGACTTTCGACATGGAGGGCGAATGGCGGCATGCAAATCATGCGGGAGGTGGCCTGTGCAGAGCATACCTGCGGCGCCGCTGCGAATGCGATACCGGAGGAAGGCGGCGAGGCGAAGCCAGGTGGGGTTCCGCGGATGATTCCGTCCTGCAGGTGCCCCGATGTTAGCGTCGGTGCCGTTCCCGTTCAGCTTTGGGTTCTTCATCGCAGAACTCGAGTAACCATGACGCATGACCGCGCATGGGCTTCTCGGCCGGACTCGACTATACGCTCCAGGGCTCGCTGTGCTTCCACCCCGTGCATCGCGGGAATCCCGATCAACGCCGTAGAGAAGCCATCGTTATCGAATCCTTCGTCGAAGCCGAGGTTGTATGCGGCAAACAACTCGGCAAGGACCGTCGGGCCTGCCAACTTTGCGAGTGGCCATGCCGCCGCTTCCCTGACGAAGAGTCGTCGCTCCCGCGCCGCGCGAGCAGTTTCGAAATGTCTTCGGTCCCGGCTTCCGCGCCAAGGCGTTCCACTGCCTGGACGCATGTCTCCAGGTCCTCGGATGCAAGCGCGGCGACAATCGCATCCCACGTGATGTCATTCATGCGGGCAGCCGTATTGATGTCCAGATAACCTGCAACAGGGTGGCGATGGCTGGTCGTCCGGCCGGATCCCGGCTAGACCGGATCCGATCGCGCAATCAGCCATTCAATTTGCTGGCGCAGGTCTGGAATTTCATGAAATCGGTTTTCGATTTGACAATGAAATCGATCATGAACCTGCCCATGATCCTGCCGCGGTTGAAATTGACCTGGGCTTCGGTCAGCTCCTTCCCGGCCAATTCTTCGGTCATCGCCTTGTTCTCGAGCTGAACGCTCGCGGAGATCGCGTTCGTGCATACCGACTTGTCGATGCCAAGGCAGCGGACGAATTCCTGCGAATCGCATTTCCCGAGCAGTGCGGTTTCGTCCAGCAGGATGCTGCTCAGCGGGTCTTTAGGTGCTGCGGGGGCTTCGGCGGGAACGCCGTCTTGCGCGTAGACGGCGATCGACAACAGGGCGGCAAGCAGATGCGTCTTTTTCATGCTCATTCTTTCTGACCATGGGTTTGGTGGGATGCAATACGCGGCGCTGTATAGCACGATTGTCCCCCGGCGTTCTGGCACGGCCGGTCGAAAGGCCGGGCAAACCGCTTTTGGCGAGACGGCCTGTGTCCGTCTCGCCGCAGCGCGCCGAGCCTGACCGGTTTGTAGGTTTGTGCCCCTCCGGTCGCGGACCGTGACGGCCGGGATATTTGCCGCAAGCCGACGCAATCCCCTGCAGCCCCCGCGTTTCTCGCCGATAACGAACCCATGCCCACCCCCGACCCCTACCGCCACCCCGTCGACCAATGCCCGCTCTGCCTCGCCGACGCGGCGCAGAGCCAGCTCGTGGTGGATGCGCCCTGCCGCCGCCATCCGCTCTGGCGCGAGGGACTGCCCGATACGCTGCACTGGCGCCAGTGCACCGCCTGCGGCCATGTCCACACCGCCTACACCTGGAGCGAGGCCGCGCTCGGCCGGATCTTCTCGCAGGCCCACGGCAACCAGGTCGCCGACGGCGTGCCGACCGCCGAGACCTACTCCGACCAGGACCGCAAGAAGTGGGCACCGGTGGTCGAGACCGCGATCCGCCTGCTCGGCGGCTTCGACGTGCTGTGGCGCGGCGAGCAGCTGTGGCTCGACGTCGGCTGCGGCAACGGCGCGCTGGTGTCGACCGCGCAGGAATACGGCTTCTCCGCGCTCGGCCTCGACATCCGCGCCGAGACCGCCAACCGGCTGCGCGAGCTCGGCTACCGCGCCCAGCAGGCCGATTTCCTCGGCAGCGATTTCGTCGGCCAGGCCCAGGTGATCTCGATGGCCGACGTGCTCGAACACCTGCCCAGCCCGATCGCCGCGCTGCGGCGCGCGCGTGCGCTGCTGGGGGAGGGCGGGGTACTCTTCATCTCCTGCCCCAATATGGACGCCTACTCCTGGCGCATCATGGATCGCCACGGCGTGAACCCCTACTGGTGGGAGATCGAGCACTACCACAACTTCACCCGCGCCTCGCTCAGCGGCCTGCTGCGCCGCGAAGGCTTCGAGGTGCTGGCCTACCAGGCCAACGACCGCTGGCGCTGCGGCATGGACCTGTTCGCCCGCGCCGCGTCCTGATTCCCCGCCCTTCCCAGGCCCGCCCATGAACCACGCCCTGTTCCTCGAACGCTTCCAGCAACGCTTCAGTCCCGCCGTCGCCAGCCAGCCCAGCCCGGCGCTCGAAGACCCGGAACTGCGCCGGCTGTTCGACCCCTGCCCCGAGGTCCAGGGCATGAGCTCGCCCAAGAAACTGCGGCTGCTCAACCTTGCATATGGCCTCTTGCCGCCGGGCGAGGCCTGGCTCGAGATCGGCACCTTCCACGGCAAGTCGCTGATCGCCACCCTGGCCGGCCAGCCGGCGCGGCCGTGCTACGCCTGCGACGACTTCTCGCAGTTCGGCGACCACGGCAACACGCTGGCCACGCTGCGCGCCAACCTGGCGGCGCACCAGCTGGCCGACCGGGTCAATTTCTTCCACGGCGACTTCCGCCGCTGCCTGACCGAGCAGCACGTCTACCACCCGGTCGGCGGCTACTTCTTCGACGGCCCGCACGACTACGCCAGCCAGTACGACGCGCTGCGGCTGGTCGAGCCGCTGCTGGCCGACGAGGCGCTGGTGATCGTCGACGACTGGCGCCGCGCCGACGATTCGGGCTCCGAGGCCAAGGCGGCCAGCGAGGACTGGATGGCCAGGTCGACCCGCCGCTGGCGCACGCTGATGGAGCTGCCGGCGCGCTACAACGGCGACCAGGCGATGTGGTGGAACGGCCTCGGCGTGCTGTGGTGCTCCAAGTCATGAGCCGCGGCCCGTTCCAGATCGTGCTGCTGGCGCCGCCGGGCTATGCCCACGTGGCGGCCTTCCGCGAGATCGCCGAGACGCTGCACCACGGCCTGCGCCGGCTCGGCGAGGACGCGCCGATCGTGCTCAACCGCATCGATCCGGGCCGTCGGCCGATCGTGCTCGGCGCCAACCTGCTGCCCTACCTGCCGCAGGCGCCCTGGCTGCCGCCCGAGACCATCGTCTACAACCTCGAACAGCTGATCGACGGCTCCCACCTGGTCAACGACGCGCTGCTGGCCGCGCTGCGCCGCCACGAGGTGTGGGACTACAGCGAGCGCAACATCGCCTGGCTGGCCCAGCGCGGCATCGCGGCGCGCCGGCTGCCGATCGCCTACGCCCCCGAGCTGAGCCGCATCGCCCCGGCCGACGAGCAGGACAAGGACATCGACGTCCTGTTCTACGGCTCGCTCAACCCGCGCCGCGAGGCGGTGCTGAACGCGCTGCGGGCGGCCGGCGCCACGGTGGCGGCGCTGTTCGGCGTCTACGGCGCCGAGCGCGACGCGCTGATCGCGCGCTCCAGGCTGGTGCTCAACGTCCACCGCAACGACGCGCGGGTGTTCGAGCTGGTGCGGGTCAGCTACCTGCTGGCCAACGGCTGCGCGGTGGTGGCCGAGGGCGATGCCGAGACCGAGCTGGCGGCCGACCTGCGCGAAGGCCTGGCGCTGGCGCCCTACGACGGCCTGGTCGAGCGCTGCCTGGCGCTGCTGCGCGACGAGGCCGGCCGCGCCGCGCTGGGCCGGCGCGGCTTCGCCGCCATGCGCCGGCGCGATGCGGCCGCCTTGCTCAAGCCGCTGCTGGCCGCGCCGGCCGGCAGCCCGCCGGCGCCGGTGTGGCACAGCCTGTCGCACTCCGACCCGGCCGTGACGCCCTACCACCAGATCGCCCGCCAGCAACTGGTCGACCTGATCGACCGGCCGCCGCGGCTGATGCTCGACGTCGGCTGCGGCGCCGGCGCCAGCTCGGCGCTGGTCAAGTCGCGCTTCCCCGCGGCGCGCGCCTGGGGCATCGAGCCGCACCGCGGCGCGGCGGCGCAGGCGGCCGGCCGGCTCGACCGGGTGTTCACCGGCCTGCTGGAAGAGGTCGACTTCGCCCGCGCCGGCCTGGCGCCCGGCGCCATCGATACCGTGCTGCTGGCCGACGTGCTCGAACACATGGTCGACCCGTGGGACGCGCTGCGGCGGCTGCGGCCCTGGCTGGCGGCGGATGCGCGGCTCTTGGTCAGCCTGCCCAACGCGCGCAACCTCGGCCTGCTCAACCGCATGGCCGAGGGCCGCTTCCAGTACGAGGCGATGGGCATCCTCGACGTCACCCACCTGCGCTTCTTCGCGCTGGCCGATGCGCGCCGCATGGTCGAGGAGACCGGCTACAAGGTGCGCAGCGTGCATCATGCGCTCGACCCGAGCCTGGCCGAGGCCTATGGCCGCTGCAATGGCCGCGCACCGCTCGACATCGGCTTCGGCCGGCTCACGGTGCGCGCCAACGACAACGGCGAGATCAACGAATTCTTCAGCCTGCAGCACTACCTGGTGCTGGAGCCTGCTTAGGAATGCCAACTTCAGCTCAACACCCGGCAAAGCCGGGTGCGAACCATCGAATATGAATCGACCGTCGATCGCTGATCTATTCCGCACCTCCCGCCCTCGCCGCTCGGGAGGCCCCGCCAAGTCGCAGACTTTGCGCGGTGGGCCAGCGGGGGCCTCGCTGGCGCTCGTCATGCGATTTGCTCAGAGGTCGCGATGAGCCGACCGTGGCAGATCCTGCTGCTGGCGCCGGCCGGTTACCCGCACATCGGCGCCTTCCGCGAGGTGGCCGAGACGCTGCACCACGCCTTCCGCCGGCTCGGCTGCGACGCGCCGATCGTGCTGAACCACCTGCTGCCGGGACGGCGGCCGCTGGTGCTGGGCTTCCACCTGCTGCCGTGGCTGGCGGCGCCGCCGGCGCTGCCCGGCGACGCGGTGATCTACAACCTGGAACAGCTGCCGGGCCTGGCGCTGGCCGAGCACCCGCAGCTCAAGCTGCTGCTGCGCCACGAGGTATGGGACTACAGCGCGCGCAACCTCGATTGGTTGCGTAGCCAGGGCGGCCGCGGCCGGCTGCTGCCGGTCGGCTGGGTGCCCGAGCTCGGCCGCATCGCGGTGCAGCCGGCCGAGGAAGTCGACGTGCTGTTCTACGGCACCATGAGCCCGCGCCGCCAGGCCATCCTCGACGCGCTGCGCGCGCGCGGCCTGCACGTGCGCTATGCCTACGGCGTCTACGGCGCCGAGCGCGACGCGCTGATCGGCGGGGCCAAGCTGGTGCTCAACCTGCACAACCGCGGCGCGCGCATCTTCGAACTGGTGCGGGTCAGCTACCTGCTGGCCAATGGCCGCGCGGTGGTGGCCGAGTGCGACGACGCGACCGAATTGCCCGCAGACCTGCGCGACGGGCTGTGCGCGGTGCCTTACGACGGGCTGGTGGATGCCTGCGCGGCCCTGGTCGCCGATCCGGCGGCGCGGCGCGAGCTGGGCCGGCGCGCGCTGGCGGCGATGCGGCGGCGCGATGCGGCGGGCTTGCTGGCGACTTTGCTGAAGGCGGAGGCGGCGGAAGACGGCGCGATCGCCGATGCCGCTCTGCCGGTTGGCGGGAACGCGCAGCTTATTGACGAAATATCGTCAGGCGAGGACTCGACCGGCGTCCCTCACCCTGCCCTCTCCCGGGGGAGAGGGGGCTGTCGCGGGCTGCTTCGGACGCCGCGTCGTCTTCCTTCGCCGAAGTCGCGAGCGTGGAGGTGTCGCTGCACTCACCCCTCTCCCCCGGGAGAGGCACCCGTTCCAGCAAGGCAGGAACGGAGAGGGTGAGGGCGCGCCGGTGGAGGAAGAAATGCGGGTGGAAGAGGGCTCGATCGCTGCTCCGCTTGCTGACCTCGCCGGGGAAGCAGGCTGGATGACGCTCGAAGTCGACCTCGCCCCGCCTGGCCCTATCACCACATCCGACACCCTCGCCGCCCAGCAGCGCCGCCCCCTGCGCCTGGCCGTCGTCTACGACCGCCTGCACCGCGCCGACACCACCGGCAGCCATCTCGACGCCGCCCTGCGCGCGGTCGGCGTCGACGTCGTGCACTACCCGCCGATGGCCATGGGCGAGGCCGGCCTGTATTTCCGCGGCTACGGCGAACTGCCGCGCGACGTCGACGCCTGCCTGTCGATCGACGACGACCTCGGTTACCCGACGCCCGAGCTCGATTGCCCGAGCCTCTACTGGTGCATCGACGTCCATCGCATGGACCGCCTGCTCGGTTCGCCGATGACGCGCTGGGACAAGCTGCGCGGCTTCGACCTGGCGCTGTCGGCCCAGCGCGACCGCGCGCTCGAACTCGGCATCCCCTGGCTGCCGCTGGCCGCCAGCCCCGGCCTGATCCGGCCGCTCGAAGGCGTCGAAAAGCGCTACGACTGGTGCTTCGTCGGCAACATCAACACCCCGGCGCGCGCCGCAGCGCTGGAATTCCTGCGGGCGCGGCTGCCCAACTGCTTCGTCGGCCAGGCCTGGGGCGAGGAGATGAACCGGGTCTACAACCAGTCGCACTTCATCCTCAACGTCAGCCACGCCAACGACGTCAACATGCGCTACTTCGAGGCCCAGGCCAGCGGCACGCCGCTGGTCACCAACCGGGTCGGCAACGGCGAGGACGAACTGTTCGACCACCTCTTGCTGTACGACGACCATGCCGGGCTTGCCGCCCTGGCGGACGATTTGCTTAACTACCCGCAAAACGCCGAACGCATCGGCCGCGCCCAGCGCGGCCAGCTGCTGGAACGGCATAGCTACGAGGCGAGAGCGAGAACCGTGCTGCAACTGCTGAAAGACCGCTTCGGAGTGGCTGCCTGATGCCCCTGCGCAGCGCCATCCTGGAAACCCGCCGCCTGTTCGCCTACGCAGCGGTGTTCAGCTTCTTCATCAACCTGCTGATCCTCGCGCCGTCGATCTACATGATGCAGGTGTTCGACCGCGTCATGGCTTCGCGCAGCAATCCCACGCTGTTCTTCCTCACCGTCGGGGTGGTCGGCGCGCTGCTCTTGATGATGGTGCTCGAGGTGCTGCGCTCGCGCCTCCTGGTCGCCGCCGGCGTCTACATCGACCGCCGCATGGGCGAGGTGATCGCCGGCCGGGTGCTGGCCGAGGCCGCCCAGCCGCTGGCGAGCCAGGCCCAGACCGCGCTGCGCGACCTGAGCGCGGTGCGCACCTTCCTTACCGGCACCGGCATGTACGCGCTGTTCGACGCGCCCTGGCTGCCGGTCTACCTGGCGCTGATCTTCCTGTTCTCGCCGGTGCTGGGCTGGTGCTCGCTGGCCGGCGCATTGCTGCTGCTGGCGATCGGCCTGTTCAACGAAGTGCTCAGCCGCGCCGCGCTCGAGCGCATGCAGACCGGCACGCTCACCACCCACCGCTTCTTCGACGCCGCGCTGCGCAACGCCGAGGTGGTCGCCGCGCTCGGCATGCACGGCGCGGTGCTGGCGCGCTGGCGCCGCCACAACCTCGAGGTGCTGCGCCAGCAGGTCGGCGCCAGCTTCGTGGTCGGCTTCTTCGCCAGCCTCACCCGCTTCGCCCGCCAGCTGCTGCAGGTGCTGATGATGGGCATCGGCGCGCTGCTGATCCTCGACGAGCACACCTCGCCCGGCGTGATGCTGGCCGCCACCTTCATCTCGGCCCGCGCGCTGGCGCCGGTCGAGCAACTGATCGGCAGCTGGAGCTTCCTGTCGGAGGCGCGCAACGCCTACGGCCGGCTGCGCCAGTTCCTCACCGTCGACGCGGTCGATCCGGTCGACCAGGTGGCACTGCCGCCGCCGCGCGGCGACGTGGCGGTCGAGCAGCTGGTGTTCACGCTCGGCGCCGGCAACCGGCCGGTGCTGCGCGGCATCAGCTTCATGGCGCGGGCGGGCGAGCAGATCGGCATCGCCGGCCCCAGCGGTTCGGGCAAGACCACGCTGGCGCGGCTGCTGCTCGGCGTGTGGAAGCCGCTGGCCGGCACGGTGCGGCTCGACGGCGCCGACATGGCCGGCTTGCCGCGCGAATGGTTGGGCCGCCACGTCGGCTACCTGCCGCAGGACGTCGAGCTGTTCGCCGGCACGGTGGGCGAGAACATCGCCCGGCTCGGCGCGATCGATTCCGACGCGGTGGTGCGCGCCGCCCAGCGCGCCGGCGCGCACGACATGATCCTGCGGCTGCCGCAGGGCTACGAGACGCCGCTGGGCGAGGGCGGCGCCGGGCTGTCGGGCGGCCAGCGCCAGCGCGTCGCGCTGGCCCGCGCGCTGTACGGCGATCCGCGCCTGGTGGTGCTGGACGAGCCGAATTCCAATCTCGACGCCGAGGGCGAGCTGGCGCTGCTCGAATGCTTCGCCGGCCTGCGCCGCGACGGCGTCACGCTGCTGGTGATCGCGCACAAGCCCTCGCTGTTCCAGCATTTCGACAAGCTGCTGATCCTGCGCAGCGGCGCGGTCGAAGCCTTCGACACGGTGGCCGCGGTGGCGGCCCAGTATTCGGCGCCGAACCCGGCAGAGAGCAGGGCCTGACCATGCTGAAACGCGTACAGGACTGGCTCACCCCGACGCCGACCTCGACCTGGCCGGCGACCCCGGCCGGCTGATCCACGGCGGCATGTGGCTGATCGCGCTGCTGATCGGCGGCGGCTTCCTGTGGATGGCGCTGGCGCCGCTGGCCGGCGCGGTGATCGCCAACGGCACGGTGCGCACCGAGCAGACCCGGCTGCCGATCCAGCATGCCGGCGGCGGCACGGTGGCCGGCGTGCTGGTGCGCGACGGCGACGTGGTCAAGGCCGGCCAGCCGCTGCTGACCATGCACGATCCGCGCACCCAGGCGACCTACGACACCTACCTGATCGGCATCTTCGCCGAGCAGGCCAAGCAGGCGCGGCTGCGTGCCGAGCAGGTGCTGGCGGCCGAGCTGCGCTACCCGGCCGAGCTCGAGGCCGAGCGCGGCAAGCCGCGCCGGGCCGACATCCTCGACCAGGAAAGGCGGGTGTTCCAGACCCGCCGCAATGCGCTGACCCACCAGATCGCCATTTTCGAAGCGCAGCAGGCCAGCGTGAAGCAGGAGACCGGCGTGCTGCGCCGCCGCGTCGATTCGCAGCGCGAGGCCGGTCGCCTCCTGGGCGAGGAGGCCGACGCCAACCGCAAGCTGGCCGACGCCGGCTTCGTCGCCAAGACCCGGGTGACCGGCCTGGAGCGCAGCGCCGCCGAGTACCGCGCCAGCGTCAACGAGCTGGAGAGCGACATGCTGCGGGCCGACCAGCGCGTGCTCGACTACGCCTGGCGCATCGAGGAGATGAAGGGCGGCTACGTGCAGGCCGCCACCGCCGAGCTCAAGGAGAGCCAGCTGCGGCTGGAGGAGCTGCAGCAGTCGCTGCGGCCGATCGAGGATGCCCAGCGCAAGATGACGGTGGTGGCGCCGGCCGACGGCCGCATCATGAACCTGCGCGTGCAGTCCGCCGGCATGGTGGTCGGCGCCGGCGCGCCGCTGATGGAGCTGGTGCCGGCGCACAGCCCGCTGCAGCTCGATTCGGGCGTGGCGCCGAAGGACATCCGCCATATCCGCCTCGGCCAGCCGGTCGAGGTCAGCCTGACCGCCTACAACCACCGCACCACGCCGCGGGTGATGGGCAAGGTGGTCTACGTCGCGCCCGACGCGGTCGGCAGCGAGGCGGTGCCGTCCTACTACCCGGTCAAGGTCGAGCTCGACGCCGCCTCGCTGCGCGAAGCCGGCGTCGAAGGCCTGCTGCCGGGCATGCAGGCGGTGCTGTACTTCCGCACCGAGGACCGCACGCTGCTCGACTACCTGCTCGAGCCCATCGTCGATTCGCTGCGCTCGGCGTTCCGGGAGCCTTGAGCGTGACTACGCGTATCGACGCCCGTTTCCATCCGAACAGCGCAGGCTGTGGCACGTTCCGTAGGTCGGATTTCAATCCGACGGCGATCTCCGGCAACGGCGCGGTCGGACTGAAGTCCGACCTGCCGGTTTTCGTCGGAGCGGTTTCAGCCGCGAATGCCGGGCGTAGCGCGAATCGCCGTTCGCGGCTGAAACCGCTGCTACGGAGTCTTGCAGCCCGGGCCGGCATGCCCCGTTCCCCTTCACCCGTCGCCCAAGCGGCCCGCTAGGAGTCCGTCCTCATGGCCATCTATTCCGACGCCGTCTTCCACGTGAACAACCTCGAGGAAGCGCGCCGCATCATCCTCACGCCCGAGCGCGGGCTCGATACCGACAGCCGCTGGGCCAGCGAGACGCCGTGGCTGCGCGACCAGATGGTGGCCGCCTTCCCCGAGCACGGCTTCGTGCTCGACTTCGGCTGCGGCGTCGGCCGCCTCGCCAAGGCTTGGCTCGACGCGCGGCCGGCCGGCCGGGTGCTCGGCGTCGACCTCAGCCGCGAGATGCGCCAGCTGGCGCCCGGCTATGTCGAGCACGACCGCTTCGCCGCCTGCGCGCCGGGCTTCTTCCAGGCGCTGCTGGCCGACGGCCTGCGCTTCGACGGCGCGGTGGCCTGCTGGATCATCCAGCACGTGTTCGACCCGGCCGGCGAGATCGAGCGGTTGCACGCCGCGCTCAAGCCCGGCGGCCGGCTGATGGTGGTCAACAACAACCGCCGCGCGGTGCCGACCGACCGCGGCTGGGTCGACGACGGCTTCGACGTGGCGGCCGCGCTGGCCGCCCGCTTCGAGGTCGAGGCGCTCGGCCGGCTGCCGGTCGACGCCAGCAGCGAGCACATCTCCAGCAACACCTTCATCGGCGTCTACCGGCGCCGCGCGGAGCCCGCATGAAACCCGACCTCGAACAGGCCCACCGCAACGCCATGGCGCAGACGCGCGGCCTGGCCAACGCGCTGCGCCGGCTGGAAATGACCGAGCACTATTTCGACCTGACCGGCGGCGTGGTGCAGACCGGCCCCTTCCTCGGCATGCAGTTGCTGGCCGAGGTCGCCTGGGGCGACGGCGACAAGCTGCCCAAGCTCTTGGGCTGCTACGAGGCCGAGCTGCATGGCGTGTTCGAACGGCTGCTGCGGCGCGAACATCGCCGGGTGGTCAACGTCGGCGCGGCCGAGGGCTATTACGCCATCGGCCTGGCGCTCAAGCTGGCGCAGGCCGAGGTGATCGCCTTCGAGATGAACGAGCGCGCGCAGGCGATCTGCCGCGCCGCCGCCGAGCGCAACGGCGTGGCCGGCCGGCTGCGGGTGGCCGGCGCCTGCGACCTGGCCGGCCTCGGCGCCGCCATCGCCGGCCCTGGGCCGACGCTCTTGGTGATGGACTGCGAGGGCGGCGAGATGGAGCTGCTCGACCCGGCGCGGCTGCCGGCGCTGGCGCAGTGCGACATCGTGGTCGAGTGCCACGACTTCGCCAACCGCAGCATCACCCCGCTGCTGATCGAGCGGCTGGCGGCCAGCCACCGGCTGGAGCGCATCGAGGAAGGCCCGCGCGACCCGAACCGCGACACCTGGCTGCGCACGCTGCCCAGCGCCGACCGCTGGCTGGCGGTGACCGAGGGCCGGCCCGAGACCATGAGCTGGCTGGTGGCCTGGGCGCAGCCATGACGGTCCACCTGCTCGAACATGCCGGCCAGGCTTTCGTGCCGGGCGCCGCTGCGTCGACCGCCGAGGTCGCGCTGGTCACGCTGGCGGTCGGCGAGCGCTACCTGCGCGGCTGGCAGCAGGTGGCGCGGCAGAGCTGGGAGCGCTACGCCGAGCGCCACGGCTACGACATCGTCGCCATCGCCCATCCGCTCGACACCAGCCCCGAGGCGCAGGCGCGCTCGGTGGCCTGGCAGAAGTGCCTGATCCTGTCGCAGCCGTGGTCGGCCGCCTACCGCCGCATCGTCTGGGTCGACGCCGACATCGTCATCAACCCGGCCGCGCCGCCGATCGCCGCCGCGGTGCCGCCGGGCCGCGTCGGCGGCACGCTCAACTACGCCCAGCATTCGCCGGCCGAGCACCATATCCGGCTCGAACGCACGCCCGAGGGCCTGCGCCCGCCGCTCGATCGCGCCGCGCTGGCGGCCAGCCTCGATGCGGTCGAGACCGCCTGGGACGACTACCACCGCTTCATCTACCGCCAGTTCGAGCAGCTCGACACGCCGGCCACCCGCATCGTGCAGACCGGCGTGCTGGTGCTCGAGCCCGGACCGCACCGCGCGCTGCTGGAGCGCGCCTACGCCCACGTGCAGCGCACGCGCTGCTACGAGCAGCACCCGCTGTCGGCGATCCTGCTCGACGAGGGCTGGCTGCATCCGATCAGCCCGCGCTACAACTGGATCTTCTACGAGGCCTGCGCGCTGTATTACCCGCCGCTGCTCGACGCCGGCGGCGAGGTGCCGTGGGAGCTGTTCCAGCTGGCGTTCAACGTGCAGTTCCACAACAACGCCTGGTTCCTGCATTTCGCCGGCATGGAAAAACTGTTCGAACGCATCGTCGGGCTGCGTTTCGGCTGAGGCGGGACAGGACCTGCAGGAGCGGCTTCAGCCGCGAACCCGGTGGGGCGGCGCTGCGGCCATTCGCGGCTGAAGCCGCTGCTACGGCGCTCCCCGACCTACCTGGCGCGGCCCCGGCGGTTGTCGGGACAGGTCGATCGCACGACGGCATACCGGTCCGGCAAGACAAACGGATTTCCGAAGGACGAGACGAAAAGGGAAGAACAATCATGATGGACGATCCAAGAATCCTGGTCACCGGCGGCGCCGGCTTCCTCGGCTCCCACCTGTGCGACCGGCTGGTCGCCTCCGGCCGCGACGTGCTGTGCGTCGACAACTTCTTCACCGGCTCCAAGCGCAACGTCGCCCACCTGATCGGCCAGCCGCATTTCGAGCTGATGCGGCACGACGTCACCTTCCCGCTGTTCGTCGAGGTCGACCGCATCTTCAACCTGGCCTGCCCGGCCAGCCCGGTGCACTACCAGTACGACCCGGTGCAGACCACCAAGACCAGCGTGCACGGCGCCATCAACATGCTGGGCCTCGCCAAGCGCACCGGTGCGCGCATCCTGCAGGCCTCGACCAGCGAGGTCTACGGCGATCCCGAGGTGCATCCGCAGCCCGAGGGCTACTGGGGCCGGGTCAATCCGATCGGCATCCGCTCGTGCTACGACGAGGGCAAGCGCTGCGCCGAGACGCTGTTCTTCGACTACCACCGCCAGCACCGCGTCGACATCAAGGTGATGCGCATCTTCAATACCTATGGCCCGCGCATGCATCCGAACGACGGCCGGGTGGTCAGCAACTTCATCGTGCAGGCGCTCAAGGGCGAGGACCTGACCATCTACGGCGACGGCAGCCAGACGCGCTCGTTCTGCTACGTCGACGACCTGATCGAGGGCATGCTGCGGCTGATGGACAGCCCGGCCGGCTTCACCGGCCCGGTCAACATCGGCAACCCCGGCGAATTCACCATGCTGGAGCTGGCCGAGCTGGTCCTCAAGCAGGTCGGCGGCGCCTCGAAGCTGGTCCACAAGCCGCTGCCGGCCGACGATCCGAAGCAGCGCAAGCCCGACATCGCGCTGGCCCAGTCCGCGCTCGGCTGGCAGCCGACGGTGGCGCTGGAAGACGGCCTGCGCGAGACCATCGCGTATTTCCGCAAGCTGCTGGCCAGCTGAATGCCGCAGTCCCCGTAGGAGCGGCTTCAGCCGCGAATGGCCGGGCGGGCACGATCGCGATTCGCGGCTGAAACCGCTCCTACACCACCGTGCCGTCGACCGTGCCGCCGCCGTAGGCCGGGCCTTACGCCCGGCAGCGCTGTCGAACGAAGTCGCCGTCGGGCGTATAGCCCGACCTGCGGGGCGGGTAGCCGATCGATGGACATGGCAGCCACCACGCCGGCCGCGCCCGAACCAGCAAGAGTTCTACGAAGGACCGTGATGCAGACCCTCGACGTCGCCTGGAACGCCCGCACGCTCAACTACGTGCTGGAAAGCCATTTCGTCCACGACACGCTGCTGGCCGATCCGCGCTGGCGGCTGTCGGTGCAGGTCGCCCACGAGGGCCAGCCCTTCCTCGCGCCGCCGCGCATGCTGCTGGTGTCGCTGCGCGACGAGTGGTGGGGCCAGCTCGAGCGGCTCAAGCAGCGCGGCCACCGCGTCGCCCTGTTGCACCTGGGCGACGAGCACTGCAGCGACGCGCGCGATGCCTATGCCCACGTCGAACTGGTGCTGCGGCCCTACTACACGCCCGAGGCGCACGCCGACGCGCTGAGCCGGGTGCCGACCGTATGGGTGCCGTTCGGCTACCGCACCGGCATCGGCCCGCGCCGGGCCGACAGCCTCAAGCCGGTGGCGTTGCGGCGCAACCTGGCGGCCTTCATCGGCTGGCTCGACAACGGCGCGGCGCACGGCAACGAGCGGGCCGACTTCGCCGCGGCCGGCGCCGAGTGCGGCGGCGACTGCGTGCTGTACGCCACTGCCGGCTTCTCGCGCGGCTGGCAGCCCGGCATGTACGCCGCGATGATGGAAGACTGCGTGTTCGCGCCGTGCCCGGCCGGCAACGCGCCGGAGACGCTGCGGCTGTACGACGCGCTGGAACTGGGCTGCATCCCGATCAGCCGGCCGCACGCCTTCCTGCTCGACGCCGCGGCGATGGGCGGCGTGCCGTTCCCGCTGCTGGACGACTGGTCCGAGCTGCCGGCGATGCTGGCCGAATTCCGCCGCCAGCGCGCCGAGGAGCCGGCGCGTATCGAGGCATTGCAAAGAGAGGTCTACCAATGGTGGCAAGCGAAGAAGCGCGAGCTGGCCGCGCGCGGCCGGCAGGCGCTGGCGCAGTGGCTGGCCGCCACGGAAGGAGCCTGAGATGAGCGATAGCGTCGCCGTTCCGCTCGAGATCGCCACGCTGGCCGACGGCCCGCAGGCGGTCGCCGCCTGGCTGGCGGCCCACCCGGTGGCCGGCCTGCACTGCGGCTCGGGCGTCAACCTGCAGGCGGGCTGGCTCAATACCGACGCGATGCAGCTGGTGGGCAGCAACGGTGCCGTCAGCGCGCCGGGCCGGCTGTGCCGTGTCGGCGCCGACCGCTACTACCTGCAGCACGACGCCGCCCAGCCTTTCCCGCTGCCCGACGGCAGCCTGCGCTGGATCTACAGCGAGCATTTCATCGAACACCTGCCCTGGCCCGAGGGCCTGCGCTGGCTGGCCGAGATGCGCCGGCTGCTGCGGTCCGGCGGCACCATCCGCATCAGCACGCCGGACCTGGCGCGCTACATCGCCGGCTATCTCGATCCCGAGCAGACGCTGTTCCAGGCCCAGCACCGCTACCTGACCGAACACGGCTCGCGCAACGTGCCGACGCGGCGCAGCTTCATGTTCAACCAGCTGTTCTTCTACTGGGGGCATTGCTGGATCTACGACTTCGACGAACTCACCCACGCCCTGCGCCAGGCCGGCTTCCCGGCCGGCGGCATCGTGCGGCGGGCGTTCCGCGAAGGCGGCGATCCGGCGCTGGCGGCGCTCGACCAGGCGATGCGGCAGCAGGAGAGCCTTTACGTCGAGGCGGGGCGCGATTGAAGTATCGGCTTGGGCCTGATCGATCTCCATCTCATACGGCAATCGTTCTGCTGTGCCGTATGAAGGTGACGCGGCCCACCCTCTTCCTCCGGGAGAGGGCAGGGTGAGGGAGCGGCGGTTGAGTGATAGCTGACCGTCGTCATCCTTGAGCCGGCAGTGTTTGCCTGAACCGCCGCTCCCTCGCCTCCCCATTCCTGCTGCGCAGGAATGGGTGCCTCTCCCGGAGGGAGCGGGGCTTAAAAAACCGTGGTCATCACGGTTGTCGCATGAGTTCGACGCCAATCGGGCGGAGTCGGCAAACCGCCTCACGGCGCCGGATTCGGCCAGCGCCGATGGATCGCCTCGATCCCCGCCATCACCTCGTCCGACAGCTTCAGCTCCGCCCCCGCGATGTTCTCCTCCAGCTGCGCCGCCGTGGTCGCGCCGAGGATCAGGCTGCCCATGTACCAGCGGTTCGCCACCCAGGCCAGCGCCATCTGCGCGGGCGCGAGGCCATGCTCGCGCGCCAGCTGCACATAGGCCGCCACCGCCGGCGCCAGGTATTCCTTGGTGTAGCGCTGGCCGAAGGCGGGAAAACGCCGCACCCGGCCGTCCGCCTGCGGGTCGTCGAGGTATTTGCCGCTCAGGTGGCCGAAGGCCAGCGCGCTGTAGCCGAGCAGGCTCACCTGCTCGCGGTGGCAGGTCTCGGCCAGGCCGTTCTCGAAAGTCCGGTTCACCAGGCTGAACGCGTTCTGGATGCTGGCGATGCGCGGCAGGCCATGCAGATCGGCCAGCCGGACGAATTCCGACACCCCCCACGGCGTCTCGTTGGACACGCCGACGTAGCGGATCTTGCCGGCCGCCACCAGCCGGCCGAGCGCTTCGAGCTGCTCGTGGATGCCGGGCCGGCCGCTTTCGTCGGCCGGCTCGTACTGGCTGGCGCCGAACATCGGCACGCTGCGGGCCGGCCAGTGGATCTGGTACAGGTCGATGTAGTCGGTGCGCAGCCGGCGCAGGCTCGCTTCGAGCGCCGCGGCGATCTGGCCGCCGTCGCAGGTCAGCGGGTCGCGCAGCCAGCGCAGGCCGCGGCCGGGGCCGGCCACCTTGCTGGCGACGATCACCTTGTCGCGCGGCTGGCGCGCCAGCCAGCTGCCGACATAGGCCTCGCTCAGGCCCTGGGTCTCGGCGCGGGCCGGCACCGGGTACATCTCGGCGACGTCGACGAAGTCGATGCCGCGGTCGCGGGCGAGATCGAGCAGGCGATGCGATTCGGCCTCGCTGTTCTGCTCGCCGAAGGTCATGGTGCCGAGGCAGAGGCGCGAGACGCGCAGGTCGCTGCGGCCGAGCTGGGTGGTGTGCATGGCGGGAATTCCAGGTGGTTGGATCGGGTGGTTCAGTGACCGGATGCGGGACGGAATTCGATTTCCGGCAGCGCCGCCGATGGGGTGACGCCGCCGGCAGGCCGATGGAGTGGGGGAGCGCCCTGAAAATGTAGATCGGAATTCATTCCGGCAGCGTCCTTGGCCGAGATCGCCGTCGGAATGCCCGGTGCGCGCGGCAGGCCCTGGCTTCCGACCTGCCGCCGCCCTGGAACCCGCCCCGGCTATGCCGGGAACGGATGCCGCGCCGCGAACTCGGCGCAGCGCTCGGCCAGGAAGTCGGCGCAGGCTTCGAGCCGGCGCGGCCGGTGGCGGCGCGCCAGGCTCACCAGCTGCAGCGAGACCTCGGGCGCGCTGGCGGCCGGCAGCGCCGCCTCCAGCCGGCCGGCGGCGACGTCCCCGGCCACGTCGAACCAGCTCTTGTAGCAGAGGCCGTGGCCGGCCAGCGCCCAGTCGCGCAGCAGCGCGCCGTCGTCGGACTGGCGATCGCCGGCGACGTTCACCACCGTCTCGCGGCCGTCGGCCAGCAGCGTCCAGCCGTCGATCGCCGCATCGCCGCGCAGCAGCACCAGGCAGTTGTGATCGGCCAGCTCGGCCGGCGAGGCGGGCCGGCCGCGGCGGGCGAAGTAAGCCGGCGCGCCGACCACCAGCCGCCGCACGTTCGCCAGCGGCCGCCGCAGCAGCGCCGAATCGGCCAGCTGGCCGTAGCGCAGCGCGAAGTCGACGTCGTCGCGCAGCAGGTCGCTCAGCTGGTCGCCGAGCCGCACCGTGACGCGCAGCTGCGGATGGGCGGCCTGCAACTGGTCGAGCCAGTCGCGCAGCAAGGTGCGGCCGAGGTCGCTCGGCGCGGCGATGCGCACCGTGCCGGCCAGCGCGGCGCGGTCCTGCGCCAGCCCTTCGGCGCCGGCTTCGAGCGCCGCCAGCGCCTCGCGGCAGGCGGCCAGGTAATGCCGGCCGGCCGGGCTCGCCCGCATGCTGCGGGTGGTGCGTTCGAACAGCCGCGCGCCGAGCTCGCCCTCGACCCGCTTGAGCGCGGCGCTGGCCGAGGCCGGCAGCCAGCCGAGCTGGCGCGCGGCGGCCGACAGATTGCCCAGTTCCTCGATGCGGATCAGCAGGCGCAGGTCGTCGAGCGCGATCATTGTCAAATATGGATTGATGAATAAACAAATATCGACCGGATTATCGCGCCGTGTTCGGTTGCGGACAATGGCCGCATTCCAACCCGCAAGGAGCAGCGCCATGACCCGATCCACCCTCAGCGAACAGACCGTCGTCGTCATCGGCGGCGGCAGCGGCATCGGCCGCGCGGTGGCCGCCGCCGCCCGTGCCGACGGCGCCGCGGTGATCGTCGCCGGCCGCGAGGGCGAGCGGCTGGCCGCGGCGGCGGCCGGGCTCGGCGCGCGGGCCGAACACGTCGATGTGACCGAGCGCGCCAGCCTCGACGCGCTGTTCGGCCGTATCGGCGATTTCGATCACCTGGTGCTGACGGTCGGGCCGCAGTTCGCCTCGCCCAAGGGCTCGTCGAACAGCTCGCCTGTGTTCGCCGAACTCGATGTCGCGGCCGCGCGCGCCGCCTTCGACGTCAAGTTCTGGGGCCAGCTCGAAGCGGCCCAGGCCGCGCTCGGCCATCTGCGGCCGGGCGGCTCGATCACGCTGACCTCGGGCCTCTTGTCGCGCCGCTTCTCGGCCGGCAGCCTGGTCAAGAGCACCATGAACGCCGCCGCCGAGGCGTTGGCCAAGTCGCTGGCGCGCGAGCTGGCGCCGTTGCGCGTCAACGTGGTGTCGCCCGGCGTGACCGATACCGAAGCCTGGCATCACCTGGCCGGGCCGGCGCGCGACGCGCTGTTCGAGCGAATCGGCGGCGGACTGCCGGTCGGCCGGGTCGGCCGCGCCGAGGAGATCGCGGCGGCTTACCTGCTGGCGATGCGCAACGGCTTCATGACCGGCGCGGTGCTCGACGTCGAGGGCGGGGGACTGCTGTGAGCGCGCGCAACCACGCCGCAGCGGCCCGCTTCGACCACGTCGCGCTGCTGAGCCGCGACAGCGCGGCCAGCGCCGCCTTGTTCGAGGACCTGCTTGGCCTGCGCCGCGGCGAGCGGCCCGACTTCGGCTTTCCCGGCCACTGGCTGTACGGCGCCGACGGCGCCTGCCTGCACCTGGTCGAGGCGGCCGAGCCGGATTGCGGCCTGGCCCGCTTCGCCCACCTGGCCTTCCGCGTCGAGGCGCCCGGCAGCCGGGTCGCCGCGCGGCTGGCCGCCGCCGGCCTGCTGGCGCACCAGGCGCGTTCGCCCGACGGCCGCACCGCCCAGCTGTTCGCCCGGCTGCCGGGCGGCCTGCTGCTCGAGATCGATGCGCCGGCCGATCGCGCCGGCGGCCGGCTCGGCCGCGAGCAGACCTATTGAGGGCTGCTGCGCGGGGTCGTTCGATGCTGAACGGCTTGACCGCGGAGGACGCCGAGGACGCGGAGGCGTGCGTCGGCGCAGATGTCGTACTACGCGATTCCTCGGGTGCTTCCCTCCGCGTCCTCGGCGTCCTCCGCGGTGAATCCCGATCGCCACCCCTGAATCCACATCTCTCGCCCAGGAGCCTGCCACGATGACCCACCCCCTGTTCACCCCCGCCGCGCTCGGCCCGCTGACCCTGCCCAACCGCATCGTGATGGCGCCGATGACGCGTTCGCGCGCCGACGCGGCCGAGCTGCCGTCGCCGCTGGCGGTCGCCTACTACGCCCAGCGCGCCGGCGCCGGCCTGATCGTGACCGAGGCCACTCAGGTCGGCCCCGGCGCGCAGGGCTATTCCGGCTCGCCCGGCCTCTACACCGCGGCGCAGATCGCCGCCTGGCGCGGCGTGACCGAGGCGGTGCACGCGGCCGGCGGCCGCATCGCCGTGCAGCTGTGGCACACCGGCCGGGTATCGCACCCGGCCTTCCACGGCGGCCGGCCGCCTGCCGGGCCGTCGGCGATCAAGCCGGCCGATACCGCGGTCTGGCTGGTCGGCGACGACGGCGTCGGCGGCATGGCCGAAGTGCCGATGCCGCGCGCACTGGAGATCGAGGAGATCGGCGCCATCGTCGGCCAGTTCGCCCACGCCGCCCGCTGCGCGCGCGAGGCCGGCTTCGACCTGGTCGAGATCCACGGCGCCAACGGCTACCTGGTCGACCAGTTCCTGCAGTCGAGCAGCAATCGGCGCGACGACGCCTATGGCGGTTCCATCGAGAATCGGCTGCGTTTCATGAGCGAGGTGGTGGAGGCGGTGAGCGCGGCGATCGGCCGCGACCGCGTCGGCGTGCGGCTGTCGCCGTTCGTGCCGTTCAAGGACATGCACGATCCCGATCCGGCCGGGCTGTTCGGCGCGGCGCTGGACCGGCTCGATGCGCTCGGCGTGGCCTATGTGCACATCGTCGAGGACGACTGGGACAGCGCGCCCGATTTCCCCTGGGCCTTGCGCGAGGATTTCCGCCGGCGTTTCCGCGGCACGCTGATCTATGCGGGACGCTACGACCTGGCCAAGGCGCGGCGGGTGCTCGACGCGAGGCTGGCCGATCTGGTCGCCTTCGGCCGGCTTTTCGTCGCCAATCCGGATTTGCCGCGGCGGCTGCGCGAGGGGCTACCGCTGGCGGAGCTGGATCGCGGCACGCTGTTCGGCGGCGGGGCGCGCGGGTATATCGATTATCCGGCCTGGGTGGATGAGGCGGCGGTGGTTGCTGGATGACGGGGTGACGTCGCAGGGCAGGGCCTTGGAACCGTCATGCCTATGAACTGTAACGCCGCTCAGCCCAGCACCGCCCGCGCCTGTTCCAGGTAGGTCCCGGCCACCGCCTGCCCCTGCCGGCTCTCGCGCAGCGCCAGGCTCCAGCGCGCCATGCAGCTGCGCAGGCCGTCGGCGTCCTGGGCGGCCTCGATGCGGCGGCCGAGGTCGGCGCCCATCAGGCCCAGGTATTGCCGCGTGCTGTCGAGCATCAGCTGCTTGACCTCGATCCAGTCCGCCGGGTCGGCCGGCGCGGCGTCGACCGCCGCGCCCTCGGCCCGCGGCGCCACGGTCGGCATCGGTGCGGCCACGGCGGCCGGCGTCGGCGGCATCGGCCGCGGGGCGCCGACCACCGCGATGAAACCGCCGGCCTGCAGCTGCGCCAGCAGCTCGTCGGTGTCGAGTCCGAGGCCGGTGACGCTGGCCAGTTCGGTCAGATCCTTCCGGCCGTCGATCAGCAGCAGCAGCCGGCGCGCCCGCGCGGGCAGGCCGTGGCTGCGCCGGTCGATCTCGTCGCGTCCCTGCGCGGTCTTCTCGTAGCGGATCATGCGGGCCTCCCGGTTGGCGAAAAGCCGCATATTAGCCACGGCTGTATGACGAGCCCGTGAAGGTGGTCGGCAAGTGGTTGATTCGCATCGAATTTGTACCGACGCCCGCAAATGCCGATGCGTCATGCAAAACGGGCCATCCGAGGATGGCCCGTTCTCCGGTGCGGCTTGCCGGCTTACCAGATGCGGATGCGCTCGCTCTCCGGCTTGTACATGCGGTCGCCCTGCTTCACCCCGAAGGCGGCGGCGAAGGCGTCCGAGTTCACCGCCGCGCCGATCGGGCGGAAGTGCGACGGCGAGTGCGGATCGATGGTCAGCAACTGCAAGGCGCGCTCGTCGCGGGTCTTGCTGCGCCAGACCTGGGCGAAGCCGATGAAGAAGCGCTGGTCGTCGTCGAAGCCGTCGATCGTCTGCGCCGGCTTGCCTTCGAGGCTCAGGCGGTAGGCCTTGTAGGCGATCTGCAGGCCGGACAGGTCGGCGATGTTCTCGCCCAGCGTCAGCTTGCCGTTGACGAAGCGGCCCGGCAGCGGCTCGTAGCGCCCGTACTGCGCCACCAGCCGCGCGGTCAGGCCGCCGAAGGCCTGGCGATCCTGCTCCTGCCACCAGTTGCGCAGATTGCCGCGGCCGTCGAACTTGCTGCCCTGGTCGTCGAAGCCATGGCTGATCTCGTGGCCGATCACCGCGCCGATGCCGCCGTAGTTGACCGCGTCGTCGGCTTCGGCGTCGAAGAACGGCGGCTGCAGGATGGCGGCCGGGAACACGATCTCGTTGAGCGAGGGGTTGTAGTAGGCGTTCACCGTCTGCGGCGTCATGCCCCATTCGGCGCGGTCGACCGGCCGGCCCAGCCGCGCCAGCTCGTAGTCGTAGTCGAAGCGCGCGCTGCGCTGCACGTTGCCGACCAGGTCGCCGGCCTGCACCGTCAGCGCGTCGTAGTCGCGCCATTGCTCGGGGTAGCCGATCTTGACCATGTAGTTGGCCAGCTTGGCGTGCGCCTGCTCGCGCGTGGCCGGGCTCATCCAGGCCAGCTTGTCGATGCTCTGGGCGTAGGCCTTGAGCAGGTTGCCGACCAGGGTCTCCATCTTCTGCTTGGCCGCCGGCGGGAAGTACTTGGCGACGTAGCGCTTGCCGACCGACTCGCCCAGGCCGCCCTCGACCAGGGCCACGCCGCGCTTCCAGCGCGGACGCAGTTCCTTGGCGCCGGTCAGGGTCTGGTCGTGGAAGACGAAGCTGGCGTCGACGAAGGGCTTGGACAGGAAGGGCGCATAGCCGTCGAGCGCGCGGGCGCGCAGGTAGTCGCGCCAGGCGGCCGGCTTCTCGCTGGCCAGCAGGGTCGCCAGCGCGCGGGCGTAGCTCGGCTGGGCCAGGTTGGCCTCGGCGACCTTGGCGGCGCCGGCGGCGGCCAGGAAGGCGTCCCAGTCGAACTTGGCGGTCAACCGCTTGAGGCCGGCGCGGTCGAGCTTGTTGTAGGTCTTTTCCGGATCGCGGTTGTCGACCTTGCTCCATTGCACCTTGGCGATCTTCGCCTCGAGCGCGAACACCGTGTCGGCGCGCTTGGCCGCCTGCGCCGCGGTGTCGCCGTCGAGCGTGAACAGGGTGACCAGGTAGTTGCGGTAGGCCGCGCGCGCGGCGACGAAGCGGGCGTCCTTCTCGGTGTAGTAGTCGCGGTCGGGCAGGCCCAGGCCGCCCTGGCGCAGTTCGAGCAGGTAGCGGCTCGAATCCTTGCTGTCCTGGTCGACGCGGACGCGCAGCGGCAGGCCGATGGCGGCCGGCTGCAGCTGGCCGAGCAGGCGGACGACGGCGGCGCGGTCGTGCGCGGCGGCGATCTGGTCGAGCAGCGGCTTGAGCGGCGCCACGCCGAGCTGGTCGGCGCGCGCCTCGTCCATGAAGCTGGCGTAGAAATCGGCGATCTGGCGGGCGGCCGGGTCGTCGCGGTCGCTGGCCGCCTGCTCGACGATCTCGCGCACGCGCTGTTCGGACAGGTCGCGCAGCTCGTGGAAGGCGCCCCAGCTGATGCGGTCGGCCGGGATCTCGGTGCGCTTCTCCCAGCCGCCGTTGATGGCAGCGTAGAGGTCGTCCTGGATGCGGACCGAAGGATCGAAGTTGTCGCGCACGATGCCCGACTTGGGCGCGGCGAAGACGCAAAGCGGAAGGGCCAGCGCGATGGCGCCGGCAAGACGTGTGAGCTGCATCGGTGGATGTCCCCTGATTGCGCCGCAAGGGGTGGCGCGGCGATCGGGAGCTTATGCGGCAATCGCCACGGCTGCGCGACCGGCATGTGATGAAGCGTCGCATGCCTGGATGGGCTGCATAAATTCGATGCGTCGGCGCGACAGATGGAACTGATGTCGCCCAGGCGAATGGAAGCGGAGGAGCCGAGCCGTAGGTCGGGCTTCATGCCCGACTGCGCTGCATGGAGACGCCGCTGTCGGGCGTAAAGCCCGACCTACGAAAGGCGGTGGCGAAGCATCGGCCATTCGCAGCTGAAGCCGCTCCTACGCCTCGAACCGATGCAGCGGCAATGGCGACGGTCGCGGCATGAGCGCAGCGACATGCCTAGCTGTAGAGCGCTACGGAGAGCGAACGAGCGCCAGCGAGGCTCCCTCTGGTCCACCCCACAAAGTCTTCGACTTTGCGGGGACCCCGGAGCGGCGAGGGCGGGGGAGTAGGGGTGAATCAGGGAGCTACAGTAAAGCTGCCGAGCTGCTGTGAAGTCACTTGCAGCCCGGCTGTGCCGGGCGTCGCACTGCAGCCGAAGGGCAATGCGACGCCAGCAGCTTTACTTGTAGCGTCCGACGCCGTCGACCAGTTCCTTGTGGGCGGCTTCGATGCCGTCCCAGCCGGTTACCTTGACCCACTTGCCCTTCTCCAGGTCCTTGTAGTGCTCGAAGAAGTGCTTGACCTGCTCCAGCAGCAGCGCCGGCAGGTCGGAGGTGCTGCGCACGTCCTTGTACATCGGGCACAGCTTGTCGACCGGCACGGCGATCAGCTTGGCGTCGATGCCCGACTCGTCTTCCATCTTCAGCACGCCCAGCGCGCGGCAGCGCACCACCACGCCCAGGCTCAGCGGGAACGGCGTCACCACCAGCACGTCGACCGGATCGCCGTCTTCGCTCAGCGTCTGCGGCACGTAGCCGTAGTTGCAGGGTAGAACATCGCCGTGCCCATGAAGCGGTCGACGAACATCGCGCCGGTTTCCTTGTCCAGCTCGTACTTGATCGGCGCGGCGTTGGCGGGGATTTCGATGACGACGTTGAAGTCGTTCGGCACGTCGCGGCCGGCGGGAACGCGGTCGAGGATCATGATCGGGGTCCTATCTGTCCAAAAGGTGGGGAAACGAAACCGCGGAATTATAACCGCGGGCCGGCGTAATCATGCCGTTCATGCCGGCACGGCATCGCCGCGGCCGCGACGGGGCCCGCGGCCGGGCCTTGCCCCGCTGCCGACGGCCGGCCGCCGCGGCGGGTATAGTGCGCAGCATCGGACGATCTGGAGCGGAATACATGGAACAGCGATTCGGCATCGAAGGCATGAGCTGCGGCGGTTGCGCGGCGTCGGTCGAGCGCGCGCTCAAGGCGCTGCCCGGGGTGGAAAGCGTGGCGGTCGAGCTGGCCGAAGGCAGCGCGCGAGTGCGCTTCGACCCCGGCCTGGTCGACCTGGCGCGCATCCGCGCCGCGATCGAGGACGCCGGCTACACGGTGACCGCTTGACCGGCGTCAGCAGGCGCCCGGTCCGGCTGGTCTAAGCTCCCTGCATCGATCGACCAAGGCACAGGCCCGTCCCATGGATCGCTGGCTGGCGATGAAAGCCCACTACCTCACCCCGCTGTTCATGCCGAGCAGCGTGGTGGTGATCGGCGCGTCCGAGACCGAGGGCTCGGTCGGCGCGCGGGTGTTCCGCAACCTGCTCGACGCGCCGTTCAAGGGCCGGCTGCACGGCGTCAACCTGCGCCACGCCGCGGTGTTCGGCGAGCAGGTCTACGCCCGCATCGCCGACGTGCCCGAGGGCGCGATCGATCTCGCCGTGATCGCCACCCCGGCGCGCACGCTGCCCGGGCTGGTGCGCGAATGCGGCGGGCGCGGCGTGAAGACCGCGCTGGTGCTGTCGCGCGACTTCCTGGCGGTCGACCGCAGCAACCGCGAGCTGCTCGACGAGGCGGTGGCGATCGCCGCACGCCACGGCCTGCGCCTGCTGGGCCCCAACCTCCTGGGCATGATGCGGCCGGCGCAGGGCCTGATCGCGGCCAACTACCAGGGCCACGTCAAGCCCGGCAACCTGGCGCTGGTGGCGCAGTCGAGCTCGGTGGCCAGCGCCATCCTCGACTGGGCCGAGGCGCACGAGGTCGGCTTTTCCAGCGTGATCTCGCTCGGCGCCGCCGCCGACGTGAACTTCGGCGAGATCCTCGACTTCCTGGCGCAGGACGGCCAGACCCACGGCATCCTGCTCTACCTCGAGGACGTCGGCGAGGCGCGCGGCTTCATGAGCGCGCTGCGCGCGGTGGCGCGGCAGAAGCCGGTGGTCTGCCTCAAGGTCGGCCGCGAGCCGATCGAGCGCAGCCCGGCCGACGAGATCGGCCATGCCGTGCGCACCCATTCGGAGCGGCTGCTCGGCGGCGACGAGGCCTTCGACGCCGCGCTGCGCCGGGTCGGCGTGCTGCGGGTGCAGAACATGGTCCAGCTCAGCATCGCCGCGCGCATGCTGGCGGCCGACTTTCGCGCCAGGGGCCGCCGGCTGGCGGTGATCTCGAACGGCTACGGCGCCGGCCGCATGGCGGTCGACCATGCGCAGCGGCTCAACATCGAGCTGCCGCGGCTGGCGCCGGCCACCGTGGCGCGGCTGGACCAGGCGTTGCCGCCGCTGGGCCGCCACGACAACCCGGTCGACATCCTCGGCGACGCGCCGCCCGAGCGCTTCGTGGCGGCGACCGAGGCCTGCCTCGAGGATCCCGGCTGCGACGGCGTGCTGGTGATCCTGACGCCGCAGGCCGGCACCGATCACCTGGCCACCGCCGAGCGCATGATCGAATTGCGCCGCCGCCACGGCAAACTGCTGATGCTGGCCTGGCTCGGCGACAAGAAGATCGCGCTGTCGCGCAAGCTGCTCGACCGCGCCCGCATGGCCTATTTCTTCTCGCCCGAGCACGCGGTCGAGGCCTTCGCCAGCCTGGCGGCCTGGAGCTACATCCAGGAACTGTCTCTGCAGACGCCCGGCCCGCTGGCCAGCCGCGGCGAGCCCGACGTGGCCCGCGCCCGCGCGGTGGTGCGGCAGGCGCTGGCGGCCGGCCGCAGCCTGCTCAACACCGCCGAGACGCTGGAAGTGCTCGACGCCTTCCACATCCCGCATCCGCCGACGCTGCCGGCCGCCACCGTCAACGAGGCGGTGGCGGCGGCCTGCCGCATCGGCCTGCCGGTGGCGCTGAAGATCGACGCCGACGGCCTGATCCACAAGAGCGACATCGGCGGCGTGGTGCTGGACCTGCACACGCTGGGCCAGGTGGCCGAGGCGGCCGGCGCCATGCTCGACAACGCCCAGGCGCGGCTGCCCGCCGGCAGCGTGCGCGGCCTGGTGGTGCAGAAGATGCACGGCAAGCGCTACGGCCGCGAGCTGATGGTCGGGGTGGCGCGCGACGCGGTGTTCGGCCCGACCATCGCCTTCGGCGCCGGCGGCCTGATGGTCGACGTGTTCGGCGACGTGGCGGTGACGCTGCCGCCCCTGAACGACATGATCGCCGCCAGCCTGATCCGCCGCACCCACGTCGCGCGCGGCCTGGCCGCCTTCCGCAACCATCCGGCGGCCGACGTCGAGGCGGTGAAGGCGGTGCTGCTGCGGGTGTCCGAGCTGGTGTGCGAGCTGCCCGAGATGGTGTCGCTCGACCTCAACCCGCTGGTGGCCGACGAGCACGGCGCGCTGGCGGTCGACGCCAGCATCGTGGTGGCGCCGCTGCCGGCCGGCTTCCGCCGCTACGACCACATGGCGGTGCACCCTTATCCGGCCCACCTGCTGGCGCGCGGCCGGCTCAAGTCGGGCGCCGCCTGCGTCTTCCGGCCGATCCGGCCCGAGGACGCCGACGAGCTGCAGCGCTTCGTCGGCGAGGAGTTGTCGGAGCAGAGCCGGTTCAACCGCTTCATGAACACGCTCAAGCAGCTGTCGCCCGGCATGCTGGTGCGCTTCACCCAGCTCGACTATGCGCGCGAGATGGCGCTGGTGGCGACGGTGGAGGAGGCCGGCGCCGAGCGCATCGCCGGGGTGGCGCGCTACACCGCCAACCCGGACGCGGCCAGCTGCGAGTTCGCCATTTCGATCGGCGACCGCTGGCAGGGCATGGGACTCGGCTCGCAGCTGATGGAAGCGCTGTTCAACGCCGCACGCGACGCCGGGCTGTCGACCATCGAGGGCGACATCCTCGGTTCCAACACCGCCATGCTGGGCTTGATGCGCAAGCTGGGGTTCGACGTGCGGGCGCATCATGAGGATGCGAGCTTGAAGTGGGTGGTGAAGCAGCTTTAGTAGCGGGAAGGGGAAGAGAGAAGGGGGAAGAGTAACCCCATCCCCCTCCCAGCCTCCCCTTGAAGGGGAGGAGCGGAGCGCATCGGCTCCAACCGTCAGCGATCGCCATCACCGTCGCTGCCCGACTCCCTCCCCTTCAAGGGGAGGGTTGGGGTGGGGATGGGGTTACTCTTCCCCCTTCTCTCTTCCCCCTTCCCATTACATTTCACGCCCCGCTCTCCACCAGCCCATGCCCGCCCCCGCAAACTCTCCCTCCGCCGCCAGCTGCTGGTCTGGCTGCTGCTGCCCCAACTGGTGCTCTGGCTGGCCGCCGCCTTCGTCGCCTACTCGGTCGCGCTGCGCTACGCCAACGAGGTGATCGACCGCAGCCTGGCGCAATCGACGCGCGCGCTGGCGCGGCAGGTGAAGCCGTTCGGCGACGGCTTCTACATCGATTTCCCGCGCGCGGCGCGCGAGATCCTCGAGGAGGATCCGGCCGACCGGCTCTACTACATGGTCAGCACCCCGCCCGGCGCCTTCATCCTCGGCGAGAAGGACCTGCCGATCACCCCCGGCAGCCTGCCGCGCGCCTACAACCGGCCGATGTTCTACGACGGCGCCATGCGCGGCCGGCCGGTGCGGGTGGCGGCGCTCTACCTGCGCGCCGGCACCGAGGAACGGCCGCAGACCATGCTGGTGCAGGTGGCCAAGAGCACCGCGCTGCGCGCCGAGCTGGCGCGCAGCATCCTGGTCGACACGGTGGCGCCGCTGTCGCTGCTGATGGCGCTGACCAGCGTGCTGGTGTGGGCCGGCATCAGCCGCGGCCTGTCGCCGCTGCGCCACCTGCGCCGGCTGGTCGAGAACCGTTCGCCGCGCGACCTGGCGCCGCTCGAGGTCGAGAACGCGCCGTCCGAGGTGCGTGCGCTGGCCTCGGCCATCAACACCCTGCTGGCCGAGGTGAACACCCAGGTGGCCGGCCAGCGCCGCTTCATCGCCGACGCGGCCCACCAGTTGCGTACGCCGCTGGCCGGCCTCAAGTCGCAGACCGAACTGGCACGGGTCGAGCTGGCGCGGCCCGAGCCCGACGCGCAGGCCGTCACCCGCAGGCTCGAGCAGGTCGAGACCAGCGTGGCGAGGGCGATCCGGCTGGTGAACCAGCTCTTGGCGCTGGCGCGCGCCGAGCCCGACGCCGGCCTCGCGCTGGCGCCGATCGACCTGGCCCGGCTGGCGCGCGAGGTGACCGCCGAAGCGGTGCCGCGCGCGCTGGCCCGCGGGCTCGACCTCGGCCTTGACGAGGCGCCCGACAAGCTGGTGATCGCCGGCCACGAGTCGCTGCTGCGCGAATTGCTGGCCAACCTGGTCGACAACGCGATCCAGTACACCCCGAGGGTGGCGAGATCGGCGTGCGGGTGCGCGACGAGGGCGGCATGGCGATGGTCGAGGTGCGCGACACCGGTCCCGGCATCCCGGCCTCGGAACGCGCGCGGGTGTTCGAGCGCTTCTACCGCGGCCGCATGGAAGGGCAGGGCAAGGGCTGCGGCCTGGGCCTCGCCATCGTGCAGGAGATCGCCCGCCGCCATCACGCCGCGGTGACGCTGGCCGACGCCGAGCCGCAGGGGCTGGCGGTGACGGTGCGGTTCCGGCTGAGCGGCTAGCCGCGCCGTCGCATCCCTGTAGGAGCGGCTTCAGCCGCGAATCGTGGCGATCCCATGGTGTTGACGAGCGATGACCGGTGGCCGTAGGTCGGGCTTTATGCCCGACAGCGCCGCCGATCGAGGCCGCTGTCGGGCATAAAGCCCGACCTACGAAACCCTTGGGCCCCGTCTCTGCCAACTCGCTGGCCGAGCCGTTTGTCGTTTTCTTACATCGCCCTTTCCATTTCGTGCTGCTGCGCAGCATCGCATCGAAACGAGGCATGCAAACGAGGCTCTGCATTTTCATGGTGCATTGCACGATGAAAACTTACTGAAAACTTACAAAAAGCCTTCACAAGGCTTACAAGGCTGACTATATTTCGCTCCGCCCCACTGCATCGATGCAGGGGCCCATTCCATAACGGAGCGAGACAAGATGAAACCGCGTCGCCTTACCCTTGCGCTGGCTGCCGCCTGCGCGTTCTCCCTCAATGCCGTCGCCGGCGAAGTCGAAGTGCTGCACTGGTGGACTTCCGGCGGCGAAGCCAAGTCGGTGGCCGAACTCAAGAAGATGATGTCGGCCAAGGGCCATACCTGGAAGGACTTCGCCGTGGCCGGCGGCGCCGGCGACAACGCGATGACGGTGCTCAAGACCCGCGTCGTGTCCGGCAACCCGCCCACCGCCGCCCAGGTCAAGGGTCCGGCGATCCAGGAATGGGGCGGCGAAGGCGTGCTGGCCTGGCTCGACCCGGTCGCCAACGCCGAGAAGTGGGACAGCCTGTTGCCGCCGGTGGTCGCCAACGTGATGAAGTACAAGGGCCACTACGTCGCCGTGCCGGTCAACGTGCACCGCGTCAACTGGATGTGGGTGAACCCCGAAGTGTTCAAGAAGGCCGGCGCCAAGGTGCCGACCACCTGGGCCGAGTTCGACGAGGCCGCCACCAAGATCGAGAAGGCCGGCTTCATCGCCGTCGCCCACGGCGGCCAGCCGTGGCAGGACGCGACCGTGTTCGAATCGGTCGCCCTCGGCGTCGGCGGCGCCGACTACTTCAAGAAGGCCTTCATCCAGCTCGATCCGAAGGCCATCGACAGCCCGACCACCATCAAGGCCTTCGACACCCTGCGCATGGTGCGCAAGCACATCGACAAGGACGCGCCGGGCCGCGACTGGAACCTCGCCACCGCGATGGTCATCAACGGCAAGGCCGCCATGCAGTTCATGGGCGACTGGGCCAAGGGCGAATTCGCCGCCGCCGGCAAGAAGCCGGGCACCGACTACCTGTGCGTCGCCGCGCCGGGCACCGACAAGGCCTACACCTTCAACATCGACTCGTTCATCGTGTTCGCCCAGAAGAACAAGGACCAGAAGGCCACCAACGACTTCGCCTCGACGGTGATGTCGCCGGCCTTCCAGGAAGTGTTCAACCAGAACAAGGGCTCGATCCCGGTCCGCCTGGGCCACGACATGAGCAAGTTCGACGACTGCGCCAAGAAGTCGGCTGCCGACTTCGTCGCCTCCAACAAGTCGGGCGGCCTGGTCCCCTCGTTCGCGCACCAGATGGCCATGCCGCCGGCGGTGCAGGGCGCGACCCAGGACGTGATCGCCTCGTTCATGAACTCCAACATGACCAGCCAGGAAGCGGTGAAGAAGCTGCTCGCCGCCGCCAAGGCCAAATAATGACAATCACTCGCGCCAGCGAGGAGTGAACGGCTGCCGGCATCGTTCGATGCCGGCAGCCATGCACCGCCGCGGTGCGCCGCGGCGGGCATCCAGACGTATCGTCCGTCACACGGCGTCTATAACGCCTGTATTCCAACCCCGTCCAAAGGATTCGCCATGACCGCTGCCCGTCAAGGCGCGCCGGGATTTTCGCTCGGCCGTTTCGCCGACGTGATCCTGCCCAAGCTGGTCATCACCCCCACGGTGATCGCCTGCCTGGTCGGCTTCTACGGCTTCATCGGCTGGACCGCCTGGCTCTCGTTCACCGAATCGCGCATGCTGCCCAAGTACGAATGGGCCGGCCTGGTGCAGTACCAGGCGCTGTTCGCCAACGAGCGCTGGTGGGCCTCGATGCAGAACCTGGCCGTGTTCGGCCTGCTGTTCATCTTCGTCAGCCTCGCCGTCGGCCTGATCATGGCCGTGCTGCTCGATCAGAAGATCCGCTTCGAAGGTGCGCTGCGCACCATCTACCTCTACCCGATGGCACTGAGCTTCATCGTCACCGGCACCGCCTGGAAGTGGATCCTCAATCCCGGCCTCGGCATCGAGAAACTGGCCCACGACTGGGGCTTCTCGGGCTTCGTGTTCGACTGGATCGTCAACCCGGACTACGCCATCTACACGGTGGTGATCGCCGGCGTGTGGCAGTCTTCGGGCTTTGTGATGGCGCTGTTCCTGGCCGGCCTGCGCGGCATCGACGACTCGATCATCAAGGCGGCCCAGGTCGACGGCGCCTCGCTGCCGACCATCTACGCCCGCATCATCGTGCCCAGCCTGCGCCCGGTGTTCCTGAGCGCCTTCATGATCCTGGCCCACATCGCGGTGAAGAGCTTCGACCTCGTGATGGCCCTGACCGGCGGCGGCCCCGGCTTCGCCACCGACCTGCCGTCGATCTTCATGTACCAGCACAGCTTCACCCGCGGCCAGCTCGGCCTCGGCGCCGCCAGTGCGATGATGATGCTGTTCACCGCCTGCGCGGTGGTGATGCCTTTCCTGTATTCCGAACTGAGGAGGGAGCGCCGTGGCTGATCTCGCCCATGCCTCGTCCGCGCGCGGCGGCGCCGGCTTCGGCCGCTATGTGATCTACGCGATCCTGGTGCTGATGGCGCTGTGGTATCTCGCGCCGCTGTACGTGATGTTGTCGACCAGCTTCAAGACGCTCGACGAGATCCGCGCCGGCAACCTGCTGTCGCTGCCCGGCGCGTTCAACCTCGACGCCTGGCGCACCGCCTGGGGTTCGGCCTGCACCGGGGTCGACTGCAACGGCGTCGGCGGCTACTTCTCCAACAGCCTGAAGATGGTGATCCCGGCGGTGCTGATCTCGACCCTGGTCGGCGCCTTCAACGGCTACGTGCTGTCCAAGTGGCGCTTCCGCGGCTCCGACGCCTTCTTCATGGCGCTGCTGATCGGCACCTTCCTGCCGTTCCAGGTGGTGATCCTGCCGATGGCCCAGGTGCTGGGCATGGCCGGCATCGAGAGCAGTACCGGCCGGCTGGTGCTGGTGCACGTGATCTACGGCCTGCAGTTCACCACGCTGTTCTTCCGCAACTACTACGTGACGGTGCCGGACGAACTGGTGAAGGCGGCGCGCATCGACGGCGCCGGCTTCTTCCGCATCTTCTTCAAGATCCTGCTGCCGATCTCGATCCCCACGGTGGGCGTCTGCATCATCTGGCAGACCACCCAGATCTGGAACGACTTCCTGTTCGGCGTGGTGTTCAGCTCGGGCGAGGGCCAGCCGATGACGGTGGCGCTCAACAACCTGGTCAACACCAGCACCGGGGTCAAGCAATACAACGTGGACATGGCGGCCGCGATCATCGCGGCGCTGCCGACGCTGTTCGTCTACGTGGTCGGCGGCAAGTATTTCGTGCGCGGGCTGACGGCTGGGGCCGTCAAGGGCTGACGGCGTGTGAGGGGTGAGGCGTGAGGGGTGAGGTGTCGACCCCATCCCCGCCCCAGCCCTCCCCTTGAAGGGGAGGGAGCCGCATCGCGAGACGAAAGACGATCACTGACGAACGAAATTGGCGCGCCCCGCTCCTCCCCCTTCAAGGGGGAGGCCGGGTGGGGGATGGGGTCAGCACCTCACCCCTCACGCCTCACACCTAACAGGAGAGACACATGGGCGCACTCAGCATCCGCAACGTCAAGAAAAGCTACGGCGACACCCACATCCTCAAGGGCATCGACATCGAGATCGACAAGGGCCAGTTCCTGATCCTGGTCGGGCCGTCGGGCTGCGGCAAGTCGACGCTGCTCAACATGATCGCCGGCCTCGACGACATCAGCTCGGGCGACATCGTGATCGGCGACCAGGTGGTCAACAAGCTGTCGCCCAAGGATCGCGACATCGCCATGGTGTTCCAGAGCTACGCGCTCTATCCGAACATGAGCGTGAAGAAGAACATCGCCTTCGGCCTCGACATCCGCAAGGTGCCGAAGAAGGAGCAGGAGGAGATCATCGGCCGCGTCGCCAAGACGCTGCAGATCGAACACCTGCTCGACCGCAAGCCGAGCCAGCTGTCGGGCGGCCAGCGCCAGCGCGTGGCGATGGGCCGGGCCTTGGCGCGCAACCCGACGCTGTTCCTGTTCGACGAGCCCTTGTCCAACCTCGACGCCAAGCTGCGCGTCGAGATGCGCACCGAGATCAAACTGCTGCACCAGCGCCTCGGCACCACCATCGTCTACGTCACCCACGACCAGATCGAGGCGATGACGCTGGGCGACCGCATCGCCGTGATGAAGGACGGCGAGGTGAAGCAGTTCGGCTCGCCGCAGCAGATCTACGACACGCCGGCCAATCTCTACGTCGCCGGCTTCATCGGCTCGCCGTCGATGAACTTCATCCCCTGCACGCTGGGCGAGGAGGGCGGCCGCGCGACGGTGACGCTCGACGGCCAGAAGGTGCTGCTCGGCCCCTGAGCGAGGCGCAGCGCGGCTTCGTCGGCAAGCAGGTGATCCTCGGCGTGCGGCCCGAGCAGCTGACCGACCCGGCCAGCGCCAACCGCGACCAGCCCGACCTGCAGACCATCGCAGCGAAGATCGAGATCGTCGAGCCGACCGGTCCGGACACGCTGGCGACGGTGATGCTCAACGGCGTCAAGGCGGTGGCGCGCTGCCACCCGCAGGGCGCCGGCCTGCCGGGCCAGCAGGTGCAGCTGGTGCTCGATCCGATGCGCACGCTGCTGTTCGATCCGGCCAGCGAGAACCGCATCGCCTGAGCGGGCGGAATCGCCCGAGAAGGCGAAAGGAATGCGGGGGCCGGCCGGATGGCCGGTTCCGCAGGCGGTGCTGATGCCGCCGCTGCCCCGGCAGCGAATATCAGGGTCTCACTCCGAGGGGCGCGATGCGAATCGCGCCCTATTTTTTGGGACTCGTCCCTACACCCTGGCGGCGCCTGGCACTGGTAGCCCCCTCTCCCGTGCGTGGCGAGAACGCTCGACCGGTTATGTGGCGTTCGACGGGCGCTCCCTTACCCTAACCCTCTCCCGGCGGGAGGAGGGGACGACAGGGCGGTCTCGCAGGGACACGGTTTGAATTCGGCGGGCAAGGCAGGCATGACGACTGGCCGCGACATTTCACTGCGCCACCCTCTCCCTCCGGGAGAGGGTAGGGTGAGGGAGCGGTGGTTCAGGGTGGGTACCAGCTATTGGAAGCGCAGCCGTTGAGTCTTCGCGCGCGGGAGACGGGACGGAAAGCCGCTCCCCTCTAGCCTGCAAACGGCGAATGCCCGTCAGCCCCCGCCCAACGCTCCGCGCAACCACCCCAGCGGCCCGCGCGGCGGCCGGGCGACGGCCAGGTAGCGGCCCGCCTCGGCCGACAGTTCGTCGATCAGCAATTCGTCGATCTCCGGCTCGAGCGCACGCGCGTCGCCCATCCGGCCGGTGCCGTGCACATTCACCGTGCCGCCGCTGCGCTCGACCTCGGCCTCGTTGCCGCAGGCGCGGCAGTACACCGTCTCGCCGGCCGCCTGGCCGCGCCGCACCACGATGGTCGGGCCGCACATCGGGCATTCGAACAGCGGGATGCCGGGTTCGGTATGGCCGACGATGTGTTCCAGCGCGCCGCGGCCGCCGAGCGCGATGAAGCGCTCGCCCAGCGCGCGATCGAACTGGCTGCCCAGGTTCTCGCCGATGATCGCCAGCGCGCGCTCGATCGGCATGCCGCGGCGGTAGGGCCGGTTGCTGGTCATCGCGTCGAAGGCATCGGTCAGGCCGACGATGCGCGCGTCGAGCGGAATCGCCTCGCCCTGGAGGCCGGCCGGATAGCCGCGGCCGTCCGGCGTCTCGTGGTGCATCGCCACCGCGGCCTCGACCAGGCGGGCCAGTGGATGGCCGGCCAGCAGCCGCATGCCGATCTCGGGATGGGTGCGGATCACCGCGTACTCGGCGTCGTCGAGCTTGTCGCGCTTGTTGAGCACCGCGTCGGGCACGCCGATCTTGCCCAGGTCGTGCAGGAAGCCGCCGAGCGCGATGCGCGCCACGTCGGCGGCCGGCAGGCCCAGGTCGAGCGCCAGCAGCCGCGAGAACTGCGACACCCGCCACAGGTGGCCGCCGGTGTACGGGTCGCGCGCCTCCACCATGGCCGCCATCACGTAGAGGCTCTTGAGCAGCGGTTCGACGAGGGCAGGGCGGGCCATGGGATGCTCCGGAGGACAGGGTGGGATGGATGCTTGGTCGGCCGGACGGAGCGGCGCTTACGCACGCCTTCCTGCCCGGCTGTTGGAAAAAGGTACGCATCTCGCGTCAGCGAGATCCCCTCTGGACCACCCCCCCTGCGACTTCGCGGGAACCCCGGTGGCGGCCAGTGCGGGGCAGTGGAATTAATCGGCGATGAGTCGTCGATGTGCATCGCACCAAAGCGCCCGGCTCAGCCGGGCGGATCGCGGAGTTGGATGTCGAGCCGCTTTCTCGATAGTTATAGCGGAGCGGATCGCGGCCGGCGGCGCGGTAGAATCGCGGCCGTTTCCGCCACGAGTCGCCCCATGCTGTTCGTCCTGTCCCCCGCCAAGACCCTCGACTACGACACCCCGCCCCACGTCGAGCGCCATACCCGGCCGGCCTTCGTCGAGCGCTCGGCCGAGCTGATCGAGATCCTCAAGCGCAAGAGCCCGGCCGAGATCGGCAGCCTGATGTCGATCTCCGAGCCGCTGGCTGCGCTCAACGTCTCGCGCTATCAGCACTGGTCGCCGCGCTTCACCGCGGCCAACAGCAAGCAGGCGGTGCTGGCCTTCATGGGCGATGTCTACGAGGGGCTCGACGCCGCCAGCCTCGATGCCGCCACGCTCGACTACGCGCAGGAGCACCTGCGCATCCTGTCCGGCCTCTACGGCGTGCTGCGGCCGCTCGACCGCATGCAGCCCTACCGGCTCGAGATGGGCACCCGACTGGAGAACCCGGCCGGCGCCAGCCTGTACGCTTTCTGGGGCGACAGCATCACCGCGGCGCTCAACGCCGAGCTGGCGCGCAAGCGGCCGCCGGTGCTGGTCAACCTGGCCAGCGACGAATACTTCAAGGCGGTGAAGCCGAAGAAGCTCGAGGCCCGGCTGGTGGAGTGCGCGTTCGAGGACTGGAAGGGCGGCCGCTACAAGATCATCAGCTTCTTCGCCAAGCGCGCCCGCGGCCTGATGGCGCGCTACGCGCTGACGCGGCGCATCGACACGGTCGACGGCCTGCGCGGCTTCGATCTGGAGGGCTATCGGCTCGACGAGTCGGCCGGGACGAGAACCGGCTGGTGTTCCGGCGCCGGCTGGCGGATTGAGATCCGGAAGCGATCGTAGGTCGGGCTTTATGCCCGACAGCGCCGCTGATCGAGGTCGCTGTCGGGCATAAAGCCCGACCTACAAAGCCTGTGTGATTCGGCCGCCATATTGGCGGCCGAACGTTTCCTACCAGCGCAGCACGCCGCGGCCCAGTTCGACCACCCGGCCGCCGACGCGGATGCCGCTGCCGTCCACGCGCAGGCTCAGCACATTGGGCCGGCCCATCGCCGTGCCCTGGCGGATCACCGCGTCGAGCGGCTTCTCGGCCTGCGTCGCCAGCCACCAGCCGCCCAGGTTGGCGGCGGCCGAACCGGTGCCCGGGTCCTCGCCGAGGCCGGCGTCGGGCGTCCAGAAGAAGCGCGCCTCGAAGCCTTCGTCGGTCCGCGCGAACACATAGGCCTTGGGCTTGCCGGTGTGGTTGACCGCGTAGCGCTTGAGCAGCGCCGGGTCGGGCCGGCAGGCGTGCACCTGCTCGACGCTGGCCAGCGGGATCATCGCCTGCTCGTTGCCGCAGCTGACCCACAGCGGCTGGCCGGCGATCGCCTCGGCCGGCAGGCCCAGCATGGCGGCCAGCTCGGCCGGCGCGGCCTCCATCGGCCGGTGCTCGGGCGGGTTGGCGGCCAGCGTCCAGCGGTCGCCGTCGGCGGCCACCGGGATCAGGCCGGCCTGCATCTCGAGCTTGAAGCGGTCGCCGGCCTCGAGCAGGTCGCGCACCACCTGGGCGCTGCCCAGCGTGGGATGGCCGGCGAACGGCATCTCGTAGCCCGGCGTGAAGATGCGCACGCGTGCGGCGGCCTCCTCCGAGGGCAGCAGGAAGGTGGTCTCGGACAGGTTGAACTGGCGCGCCACCAGCTGCATCTCGGCGTCGGACAGCATCGAGCCGTCCTCGATCACGGCCAGCGGGTTGCCGCCGAAGGTTTCCTCGGCGAATACGTTCAAGAGTCGATAGCGGATCAGGGGCATGGGTATTCCTCCGGGAATGGATCGAACTTATGCGGGCTTGGATCCCGGTCCAGCTGTCGGCGGCTGGCCGGGTCCGGCCGGTTGTTCCGGCTCGGGCCGGATTTTGATATGGATCGGATGGCTTGTCCGGACCATTTTAACGGGACGGCCGCCGCCCCTGGCGATGCGGCCGGAACCAGCGTGACGCGCGCCGGCGACGGGAAGTTCCCCTGCCGACCACCGCCGGTGCGATATCGGCGGGCGCATGCGGCTATAATCGGCGCTTCCTCAGCAGCAAACTTCCCGCCTAAGAACATGATTCGCAAACTGATCGGCCGCGTGCTCAAGCTCAAGAAGCGCCACGGCGGCGGCCGCGTGGTGATCCCGGCCAAGCGTCACGGCATCAGCCGCTCGCAACTGCCTTCCTTCGCGCTCAAGACCACCGACCGCCTGCAGGAGGCCGGTTTCGAGGCCTTCATCGTCGGCGGCGCGGTGCGCGACCTCTTGCTCGGCAAGCATCCCAAGGACTTCGACGTGGCCACCAACGCCACGCCCGAGGACGTGCACAAGGTGTTCCGCCGCTCGCGCATCATCGGCCGGCGCTTCCGCCTGGTCCACGTGCTGTACGGCGAGGAAGTGGTCGAGGTGTCGACCTTCCGCGGCTCGGGCGAGGCGCTGACCGACGAGTCGGGCCGCATCATCCGCGACAACACCTGGGGCAGCCAGGAAGACGACGCCAAGCGGCGCGACTTCACCGTCAACGCGCTGTTCTACGACCCGGCGCGCGAAGAGATCATCGACTATCACGGCGGCGTCGAGGACATCGAGAAGAAGCGCCTGGCGATGATCGGCGCGCCGATCACCCGCTACCGCGAAGACCCGGTGCGCATGCTGCGCGCGGTGCGGCTGGCGGCCAAGCTCGGCCTCGCCATCGAGAGCGAGACGCGCAAGCCGATCCGCGAGCTGGCCAAGCTGCTCGAGAACGTGCCGGCCGCGCGGCTGTTCGACGAGATGCTCAAGCTGCTGTTCAGCGGCCAGAGCTGGGCCTGCCTGATGCAGCTGCGCGACGAGGGCCTGCACCACGGCTTCTTCCCGCTCTTGGACAAGATGATGAAGGCGCCGCACGGCGAGGCCTTCCTGCGTACCGCGCTGGAGAACACCGACCGCCGCATCCGCGAGGACAAGCCGGTCTCGGCCGGCTACGTGTTCGCCGCGCTGCTGTGGCTCGAGGTGCTCGACAACTGGGACAAGCGCAAGGCGGCCGGCGAGAAGCCGATGCTGGCGCTGTTCTCGGCGATCGACGAGGTCGAGGCGGTGCAGGAGGAGAAGCTCGCCATCCCGCGCCGCTACGGCACCGCGATGAAGGAAATCTGGACCCTGCAGCCGCGCTTCGAGCAGCGCAGCGGGATCAAGCCGTTCCGCCTGCTCGAGCATCCGCGCTTCCGCGCCGGCTACGACTTCCTCTGCCTGCGCGCCAGCGTGGGCGAATGCGAGCAGGAGCTGGCCGACTGGTGGACCGCCTTCCAGGATGCCGACAGCCAGGCGCGCGAAGCGATGCTGCTGCGGCCGCAGGCCGGCGACGCCACCAAGAAGCGCCGCCGTCGCCGCAGCGGCGCCAAGCAGGGCGACGCGTCCGCGGCGGACGACGGCCAGTGAGCGTGCGCGCCTATATCGGCCTCGGCGCCAACCTCGGCGACGCCGGCGCGACCGTGACGGCCGCCATGGCGGCGCTGGCCGGCCTGCCCGGCACCACGCTGGCGGCCTGCTCGGCGCTGTACCGCAGCGCGCCGGTCGGCTATCTCGACCAGCCCGATTTCGTCAACGCGGTGGCGGCCATCGATACCGAGCTGGCGCCACATGAAGTGCTCGACGGCCTGCTGGCGATCGAGCACGAGTTCGGCCGCCAGCGCAGCTTCCGCAACGCGCCGCGTACGCTCGACCTGGACCTGCTGCTGTACGGCCAGGTCGAGATTCATGACGACCGCCTGACCGTGCCGCATCCGCGCATGCACGAACGCGCCTTCGTGCTGGTGCCGCTGGCCGAGATCGCGCCCGGGCTGGCACTGCCCGGCCGTGGCCTGGTCGCGGCGCTGGCGGCGCGGCTGGCGGCCGACGACCTGGCCCGGCTTCCGCAATGACTGAGGTCCGGCCTGCCCGGACCGTACGATCGACACCTGCGCCGCCGCGCGTGCGCTGAAACGGAGTGGTTCGATGGGCTTGGAGCGTTACCGTTATATCGTCGTCGAAGGTCCGATCGGGGTCGGCAAGACCACGCTGGCGAGGAAGCTCGGCGAACACCTGGCGGCCAACCTGCTGCTCGAGAATCCTGACGCGATCCCCTTCCTGCCCAAGTTCTACCAGGACATGTCGCGCTACGCGCTGCCGACTCAATTGTCCTTCCTGTTCCAGCGCGTCGAGCAGGTCGAGAGCCTGACCCAGATCGACCTGTTCGGCGGCCAGACGGTGGCCGACTTCCTGTTCGACAAGGATCCGCTGTTCGCCGAGATGACGCTCGGCGACGACGAATTCCGGCTCTATTCCGACATCTACCGCCACCTGCGCGTGCGCGCGCCGACGCCGGACCTGGTGATCTACCTGCAGGCCGACCTCGACACCCTGATCGACCGCGTGCGCCAGCGCAGCCGCGACTACGAGTCGCGCATCGGCGAGCCCTACCTGCGCAGCCTGGCCGACCGCTACAGCCGCTTCTTCTACGACTACACCGAGGCGCCGCTGCTGATCGTCAACACCGAGCACCTGAACCTGGTGGAGAACGAGGACGATTTCCGGCTGCTGCTGCGCCGCATCGAGGGGATGCGGGGTTCGCGCGAGTACTTTAATAAAGCCTGAGGGGTTTGCTCGGCCCTCCGAGCTCGATTGAATCAGTGGTGCGGCGCCCGGCGAAGCCGGGCGTTTGCTTTCCGTGAGTGCTCGACCTCGGCTTCATCCCTGATTTCTCCCCACTCCCCCGCCCTCGCCTGGGGCGAGGGAGCCTCGCTGTCGCTCGCTCGTGGTTTTAAATCGATTCGTGTTTTATCCCGGACTTTCTACGCGCAAGTCTCAGCGGATCGGCTCCTCCCCCTTCAAGGGGGAGGCTGGGAGGAGGATGGGGCTTACCGTGCGGCCTACCGAGCCTGCCCTCGGTCGCCAGGGGGGTATTGCCACGCAGCATCGGTAGGAATATAGCTTTCCCCATCTTGGGTACGCGCTCTTCTAGAATGATCCAGCGCCCAGCAAGGATTAGAACAGGGCGGCCATTCGTCGGCGGCGTCGCCGGCGCCTGGCGTCACGCTCCGAGCGGGATTGGGCAGGAGGATAGGAGGCAAGGTCGGCCGACCTGCAAGGGAAGGGCCCGCGGTATCCGTGGACGCGCTCCTCCACATGGAAGCTGAGCTTTATATTCTCGAATTTTCGTTCAGCTAATCAGCTGTGCACCAGAACCGGATGGAGCCTCATCATGCTGCAGCGTATATCCCATCGACTCGTCCTGCTGATCGTCGTCGCCCTGGCCGGCATGTGGCTGGCCAGCGCCAACGGCCTGTGGCAGCTGCTCAAGTCGCGCGAGGTGATCGAGGACATGGGCGACAACGTGGTGCCCAGCCTGCTCGCGCTCGAGCGAGCCCAGCAGTCGTTCATGCTGATCCGTACCGACGTGCTCTACCACATCCTCAATACCGACGCGGCGGCCAAGGGCGAGATGGAGCAGGACATCGCCGCCAAGCGGGCGCAGGTCGACCAGGCGTTCAAGGACTACGAGGCCTGGGCCGACGAAGAAGAGGATCGCCGCCTGCTGGCGGCCGACCGCGAGGCGGTGGGCGCCTACTTCGCGCTGCTGCCGCGCATGTTCGAGCTGTCGCGCGGCGGCCAGGCCGAGGCGCTCGAATTCTCGGCCAAGACGCTCAAGCCGATCGCCGCCAAGGCGCTCGGAACGCTGGCCGCGCACACCGAGTACAACCACAAGTGGACCGAGCAGTACACCCGGCAGGCCGCCGCCGACTACCGCTCGGCGCTGGCGCTGACGGTCTCGCTGGTGGTGCTGACCACCGTGGTGCTGGCCTGGGTCGCCTTCACCACCTACGCCAAGGTGATCGGCACCACCCGCCTGGCCAGCCGCGAGGTGAGCCGGGTGGCGCGCGAGCTCGACCTGTCGCGCACCATCGCGGTCAAGGGCCAGGATGAATTGTCCGACCTGCTGCGCGCCTTCAACGGCCTGATCGAGCGGCTGCGCGAAGGGCTCGGCACCATCCGCGGCGACGCCGAGCGGCTGGCCAACGCCTCGGTCGAGCTGGCCGGCTCGTCGCAGCAGGTGTCGGAAGGCTCGCAGGCGCAGAGCGATGCCTCCTCGACCATGGCGGCCAGCGTCGAGCAGGTCACCGTCAGCATCAACCACGTGTCGGATCGCACCGGCGAGGCCAAGCAGCTCACTTCCGAGGCCGGCTCGCTGGCGCTGGCCGGGCGCGACTCGGTGGTCGGCACGGTACGCCGCATCGAGTCGATCGCCGCCATCGTCGACGAGGCCGCCGGCGAGCTCGAACAGCTCGAGGCCAGCGGCCGCCAGATCGGCGCGGTGGTCGGCGTGATCAAGGAGGTGGCCGATCAGACCAACCTGCTGGCGCTCAATGCCGCCATCGAGGCGGCCCGGGCCGGCGAGCAGGGCCGCGGCTTTGCGGTGGTGGCCGATGAAGTGCGCAAGCTGGCCGAGCGCACCGCCGGCTCGACGGTCGAGATCGCCGGCATGGTCGAGGTGATCCAGCAGCGCTCGGCCCAGGTGTCGGCGCGCATGGCGCGGGTGGTCGATTCGGTGCGCAGCGGCGTGAGCGAGGGCGTCGGCACGCGCGACGCGATCGAGCGCATCGCCGGCAGCGCCGAGCAGAGCAGCACCCTGGTCGGCGAGATCGCTGCCGCGCTGCGCGAGCAGAGCACCGCCAGCAATGCCATCGCCGGCCAGGTCGAGCGGGTGGCGCAGATGGCCGAGGAGAACAGCCGCGCCGCCGAACGCGGCACGGCGCTGTCGGCCGAGCTGCAGAAGCTGGCCGGTGCGATGCAGCAGGTGGTGGCTGTGTATCGCCTTTGAGAGAGCTCGGCCTTCGGTGTGGGGGCGGAGTGCGGAGCGGCGCCCGGCAAAGCCGGGCGTTTGTCGTCCGTGGGGCTCGTACAACGGCGATCCCTGATTTCTTCCCACTCCCCCGCCCTCGCCTGAGGCGAGGGAGCCTCGCTGACGCTCGTGATCGCTTTTGACGATGTCCCGGCCTTCGACACATGGGATGGGCGGTGGTGCGGCGCCCGGCGGAGCCGGGCGTTCCTGGCTCGAGGGGGCTCGTACAGCGGCGACCCTTGATTTCTTCCTCCCCCTCGCCTGCGGCGAGGAGGGCCTCGCTGACGCTCGTCAGCTCTCCGTGGTCTCTGCAGCCAGGCGCGGCGTTGCGCTTATGTCGCGAGTGCGACCACATGTAGGAGCGGCTTCAGCCGCGAATGGCCGAGCTGTCGCTGCCGACGATTCGCGGCTGAAGCTGCTTCTGCCGATTGGTCTACCCATCTACCGAGTGGTGATGCGCCGTAGCTTGGCCCGAGCGCAGCGAAGCCCGACGGACGCGCCTCCCCGGTTGAGCGCGGCGCCGGGTTTGGGCTATCGTTGCGCCGCGTCGGAGCGGCAGTGGTCCGCCGGCTGCCGGTACGGTTGATCCCGTGCGCGGATGCGCGCATCCTTCGCCCACTTCCCACAACAAAGCAAGCGCTCGACTTGTTCCTTCCGAGGCCGTGCCGGTGCGATCCGCCGCTGGCCGCCGGCAGGCGCAGGCAGAACGGACCCCCGCCATGAAAATCACTGTCTCCACCCTCCAGAAGCTCAAGCAGGACGGCCAGAAGATCGCCATGCTGACCTGCTACGACGCGAGCTTCGCCAGCCTGATGGCCGATGCCGGCGTGGACGTCCTGCTGGTCGGCGATTCGGCCGGCATGGTCATCCAGGGCGAGAGCTCGACGCTGCCGGTCACGCTCGACCAGATGGTCTACCACACCCGCTGCGTGGCGCGGCAGGCCAAGCAGGCCATGGTGCTGGCCGACCTGCCGTTCGGCGCCTACCAGCAGAGCCCGCAGCAGGCCTTCGAGGCCTCGGCCCGGCTGATGGCGGCCGGCGCCGAGATGGTCAAGCTCGAGGGCGGCGCCTTCATGGCCGACACGGTGTCCTTCCTGGTCGAGCGCGGCATCCCGGTGTGCGCCCATATCGGCCTCACGCCGCAGTCGGTGCACGTGTTCGGCGGCTTCAAGGTGCAGGGCAAGAGCGAGGACGGCGCCGACAAGCTGCGTCGCGACGCGCTCGCGCTCGAGGCCGCCGGCGCCGCGCTGGTGCTGATGGAGATGGTGCCGGCCACGCTGGCGCGCGACATCACCGAGAGTCTCACGGTGCCGACCATCGGCATCGGCGCCGGCCTCGACGTCGACGGCCAGGTGCTGGTGGTGTACGACATGCTCGGCGTCTACCCGGGCAAGAAGGCGCGCTTCGTGAAGAACTTCATGCAGGGCGCAGCCAGCATCCAGGGCGCGATCGAGAGCTATGTGCAGGCGGTCAAGGCGCGCAGCTTCCCGACGCCCGAGCACAGCTTCTGAGCATGCTGCCGCTGTTCACCGAACGCCTGGCGCTGCGCGACTTCGTCGCCGCCGACGCGGCAGCCTACGCGGCGCTGCGCCAGGGCGCGGAGTTCGGCCGGCTCTACCCGGCCGAGGAGACCCGCGAAGCGTTCAGCCACCGGCTGCTCGCGCTGTTCGTCGAGCAGCAGGCGGCCGTGCCGCGCTGCCACTGGCAACTGGCCGTCACGCGGCGCGACGACGGCACGCTGCTCGGCTCCTGCGGCATCCGTACGGTCGAGCCGGGCCGCATGTCGTTCGGCTGCGAGCTGGGCGAGGCCTGGTGGGGCCACGGCTATGCCGCCGAAGCTGCGCAGGCGCTGTTCGATTTTGCCGCCCGTCTCGGCTGCCGCGAGCTGGTGGCCGATACCCTGGCCGCCAACCGCGCCGCCATCGCCCTGGCGCAGCGGCTCGGCTTTACCATTGCGGACGAGGCCGGCGAGCCGCGCGAATTCGCCGGCCGGCGCCACGCCGCGCTCAGGTTGCGCATGCCGCTGCCCGCGCCCGTCCCGCATCCGACCCGATAGGATTCCGCCATGCACATCTTCAATACCGTCGCCGAGCTGCGCGCCTGGCGCAAGACGGCCGGCTTCGTCGCCTTCGTCCCGACCATGGGCAACCTGCACGAGGGCCATATCTCGCTGTGCCGCGCCGCCAAGGCGCGCGGCGGCAAGGTGGTGGTGTCGATCTTCGTCAACCCGCTGCAGTTCGGCCAGGGCGAGGATTTCAATACCTATCCGCGCACCTTCGAGGCCGATTGCGACAAGCTGGTCGCCGCCGGCGTCGACGCGCTGTTCCACCCGACCGTCGACCAGCTCTACCCGCGCGTCGAGCAGCAGTACAAGGTCGAGCCGCCGGCGATCCAGAACGAGCTGTGCGGCCAGTTCCGGCCCGGCCACTTCCGCGGCGTGGCCACGGTGGTGACCAAGCTGTTCAACATCGTCCAGCCCGATGCGGCGATGTTCGGCAAGAAGGACTACCAGCAGCTCAAGGTGATCGAGGGCATGGTGGCTGACCTCGACATGCCGATCGAGATCGTGCCGGTCGACACCGGCCGTGCCGACGACGGCCTGGCGCTGTCCTCGCGCAACGGCTACCTGACGGCGGAGGAGCGCGCCGAGGCGCCGCGGCTGTACCGCAACCTGAACGCGATCAAGGCCGCGCTCGAAGGCGGCGAGACCGATTTCGTCAAGCTGACCGAGACCGCGCGGGCCGACCTGGAGAACCATGGCTGGCGCGTCGACTACGTCGAGATCCGCGACCAGGACCGGCTCGAGCATGCGCGCGCCGGCGATCGCCGCATGGTGGTGCTGGCCGCGGCGCGGCTGGGCAAGCCGCGGCTGATCGACAACCTCGAAGTGGATCTTGGCTGAGGCCGGCTGCACGCCGCGGCCGCTCGAGACCGGCGACGGATGGGCGTTCGGCGAGATCGCCGCGCTGTTCGACGCCAGCCGCCGCGCGGCCATGCCCTGGTTGCCGGTGCTGCACGGCCTCGACGACACGGCGGCCTTCTTCGCCGGGCTGGCCGCCAGCCACCAGTTCCGGCTGGCGCGCGACGCGGCCGGCGTGCTGCTGGGCTTCGTCGCCTTCGACGCCGGCTGGATCGACCACCTCTACCTCGCGCCCGCCGCGCGCGGCCAGGGCATCGGCGCTGCGCTGCTGGATTGCGCGCTGGCCGACGGCCGGCCGCGCCAGCTGTGGTGCTTCGCCGGTAACGGGCCGGCGCGGCGTTTCTACGAACGGCAGGGCTTCGCCGCGGTCGAGTGGACCGATGGCCGCGGCAACGAGGAAGGCTGCGCCGACGTGCGCTACCGCCATCCGGGCCGTCGCCTGCCGGCCGGCTGACCCGCGATACGACAAGGCCCGGGCGGCGTCGCCCGGGCCTGTTCGCGTCGGGGCTTTGCGGCTTATTCGCCGGCCGTGCCCTGGTAGCGCGCGTCGCCGAAGCCCAGGATCGGGTAGAAGATGAAGCCCAGCAGCGTCAGGCCGACGCCGAACAGCGCACTCTGGCCGAAGCGCTTGGCGATCTCGATGCCGACGATGAAGGCGATCACGATGTTCACCAGCGGGATCAGGCACAGCACGATCCACCAGATCGGCTTGCCGGCGATCTGCAGCAGCACGATCAGGTTGTAGATCGGGATCAGCGCCGCCCAGCCGGGCTTGCCGGCCTTCTCGAACACTTTCCACAAGCCGGCGATGACGGCGACAATGATCGCCAGTTGAATCAGATTCGACATGACACTCCCCTTGGTCGAACCACCCGGTCGGATGGCGTAATGCTTTATCCATGATGCCGCCGGCATTTTCAATCGCCGCCTCGACCTGCCCGTCCATTTCCTGCGTCCAGTCCATGCATACCGAACCGATCAAAGCCTATTTCCTCGACCTGCAGGCCCGCATCGTGGCCGCCCTCGAGGCCGCCGACGGCGGCCGGTTCCGCCGCGACGAATGGCAGCGGCCGGCCGGCGGCGGCGGCATCACCCGCATCATCGAAGGCGGCGAGCTGCTCGAGCGCGGCGGCGTCGGCTTCAGCCACGTGATGGGCGACCAGCTGCCGCCTTCGGCCAGCGCCCACCGGCCCGAGCTGGCCGGCCGCGCCTGGGAGGCGATGGGCGTGTCGCTGGTGTTCCACCCGCGCAATCCCTACGTGCCGACGGTGCACATGAACGTGCGGATGTTCCGTGCCTTTGTCCGGCCCGATGCAGCATCGAATATTGGCGAAGCCGGCACGCGCCCCTTGCCTGCAGGGGAGGCCCCCTCTTCCCCAACCGGGGAAGAGGGCCGGGGAAGGGGTGAGTCCGCAGGGGAGGTGCCGCGAAGCGGCAGTGACGACGTGGTGTGGTTCGGCGGCGGGATGGACCTGACGCCGTACTACGGCTTCGAGGACGACGCGGTGCATTTCCATCGCGCCTGCAGCGACGCGCTGGCGCCGGCCGGCGCCGACAAGTACCCGCGCTTCAAGCGCTGGTGCGACGAGTATTTCTTCCTCAAGCACCGCAACGAGCCGCGCGGCGTCGGCGGCATCTTCTTCGACGACTTCTGCGAGCTCGGCGCCGAGGACAGCTTCGCCATGGTCCGCGCGGTCGGCGACGCCTTCCTGCCGGCCTACCTGCCCATCGTCGAGCGTCGCCGCGGCATGGCCTACGGCGAGGCGCAGCGCGACTGGCAGGCCTACCGCCGCGGCCGCTACGTCGAATTCAACCTGGTGTGGGACCGCGGCACGCTGTTCGGCCTGCAGTCGGGCGGCCGCACCGAATCGATCCTGATGTCGCTGCCGCCGATCGTGAACTGGCGCTACGACTACCGGCCCGAGCCCGGCAGCGCCGAGGCCGCGCTGCTGAGCGACTTCCTGGTCGGCCGCGACTGGCTCGGCCAGGCCGCCCGATAGCCGGACCCGCCCCATGCTGCTGCGCATCCTCGCCATCGTCACGCCGGTGCTGCTGATCGTGCTGATCGGCTACCTGTACGCGCGCCGCCACCGGCCCGACCTCGCCGCGATGAACACGCTGACGGTCGACCTGCTGTCGCCGCTCTTGGTGTTCTCGGCGCTGACCGCGCGCGGCTTCGACCTGCTGGCCAACCGCTGGCTGATCGCCGGCGCCGTGGCGGTGATCCTCGGCTCGGGCCTGATCGGCTGGGCGGTGGCGCGCTGGCGCGGCTGGGATACGCGCACCTTCGTGCCGCCGGTGATGTTCGGCAATACCGGCAACATGGGCCTGCCGCTGGCGGTGCTGGCCTTCGGCCCGGCCGCGCTGCCGCCGGCGGTGGCGCTGTTCGTGGCGACCAACCTGCTGCACTTCACGCTCGGTGCCCGGCTGGTCAATCACTCGGCCTCGCTGCTGGGCGTGCTGAAGAGCCCGATGATCGTCGCCTCGCTGGCCGGCATCGGCTGCAACCTGGCCGGCGTCGCGCTGCCCGAGTGGCTGGCGCTGCCGCTCAAGCTGCTCGGCGACGCGGCGATCCCGCTGATGCTGTTCTCGCTCGGCGCGCGCATGCTCGACGTCAACCTGGCCGGCTGGCGCATCGGCGTGGCCGGCGCGCTGCTGTGCCCGTTGGCCGGCATCGCGCTGGCCTTCGTCGCGGTCGCGGTGCTGCCGCTGGCGCCGAACGAGCGGGCGCAGCTGTTCGTCTACGCCAGCCTGCCGCCGGCGGTGCTCAACTTCCTGATCGCCGAGCGCCACGGCCAGGAGCCCGACAAGGTGGCGTCGATCGTGCTGCTGGGCAATATCGCCAGCCTGGTCTTCGTGCCGATCGGGCTGGCGCTGAGCTTCGGCGCCTAGGAGACGGGCCTTCGTCGCACGTGCTGGCCGGCGATGTTCGTCCGCAGCCGGTGGATGCGTGATGCACCTTGCAGGAGCGGCTTCAGCCGCGAATGGGTCCGGCGCTGCCGCCGCCGATCGCGGCTGAAGCCGCTCCTGCCAAAAGCCGCGGCCGGTTGGGATGCCCGATGGTTCGCGTCGTCGCTTGCCGTCGCCCGGCCGGCCGCTGTGCCGTATGTAGTCGGCCACGTCGCGATTCCGTAATAATCTGTCACCCTGTTGAAAATCTTTGACAGTCATAAGTGATCAAGTCATTGATTTTTAATGGTTCTTGCGCCGCACAAAACGATTGCGTCGCGACGCTTCGCTCCGCTAGAATCGATCAAGCCTGCTGAAAACCCGAGGGTGTGCGCAAACCGCCCCTGAGGGTCAGCAGGCTTTGTTTTCGAAGCGCTTGGACGGCTGTTTCCGCCATCCCTCCCGCAGTTGCCTTCCCGTGTCGCGACACCCGCGCGATACACGCCGCCCCGCACGAGCGACCCTCGCCAGGCCGGCTGCAACGCCCCGCGTGTCCCCACGCCGGCCGGAACCGAGCGCCACTCTCCCCAGAAAAAGGGGCCGCGTCGACATGCCGCCGCCACAAGCGGCCTACACGCCGAACGCCGTCTCGCACGTACACGGGTAATCGCAATGGATGACAGACAGCGCCGCCTCGAAGGCACGCTCTACCGCCCGAGCTTCGAGCAGGATTCCTGCGGCTTCGGGCTGATCGCGAACATGGACGACAAGCCGTCGCACTGGCTCGTCTCGACCGCCATCTCCTCGCTGGCCAACCTGACCCACCGCGGCGCGGTCGCCGCCGACGGCAAGTCGGGCGACGGCTGCGGCCTCCTGTTCCGCAAGCCGGACAGCTTCCTGCGCACCGTCGCCAAGGAAAAAGGCCTGGAGCTGCGCCAGCACTACGCCGCCGGCCTGGTGTTCCACAGCGCCGACCTCGAGCTGGGCAAGCAGTCGCTGGCCGTCCTGAAGGCCCAGCTGGAAGAGCAGGGCCTCGAAGTCGCCGGTTTCCGCACCGTGCCGACCGATACCCGCGCCTGCGGCGAATACGCGCTGAAGACGCTGCCGGCGATCGCGCAGGTCTTCGTCAACTGCCCGCCGAACATGGACGCGGCCAGCTTCGAGCGCCGCCTCTACATCGGCCGCCGGCTGGCCGAGAAGGCCAATGCCGGCGACGCCAGCTTCTACCTGCCGACGCTGTCGGCCCATACGATCTCCTACAAGGGCCTGGTGACGCCGGAAAACCTGCCGGTGTTCTACCCCGACCTGCAGGACGAGCGCTTCGCCGCCTCGCTGGCGGTGTTCCACCAGCGCTTCAGCACCAATACCTGGCCGCAGTGGAAGCTGGCGCAGCCGTTCCGCTACGTCGCCCACAACGGCGAGATCAACACCATCTCGGGCAACCGCTCCTGGGCGCGGGCGCGCGAGGCGATCATGGCCTCGCCGCTGATCCCCGACATGGACGCGATCCGCCCGATCGTGCAGTGCGACGGCTCCGATTCGATGAGCCTCGACAACATGCTCGAAGGCCTCCTGATGGGCGGCATCGACTTCTTCCGCGCGCTGCGCCTGCTGGTGCCGCCGGCCTGGCAGAACGTCGACAGCACCGACAAGGAGCTGCGCGCCTTCTACGAATACAACTCGATGCACATGGAGCCGTGGGACGGCCCGGCCGGCATCGTGCTGACCAACGGCCGCTACGCCGGCTGCATGCTCGACCGCAACGGCCTGCGCCCGGCCCGCTACGTGCTGACGCGCGACCGCCACCTGACCATCTCGTCCGAGATCGGCGTGTGGAACTACAAGCCCGAGGACGTGGTGAAGAAGGGCCGCGTGCGGCCCGGCCAGATCCTGGCGGTCGACCTGCAGTCGGGCCAGCTGCTGCTGCCGCACGAGATCGACATCAAGCTCAAGTCGGCCCACCCGTACCGGCGCTGGATCAAGCAGTACGCCACCCACCTCGAGCTGTCGATGGACGAGGACAGCGGCCGGCCCGAGCTCAGCAAGGAACAGCTGGCGATCTACCAGAAGCACTTCCAGGTCAGCTTCGAAGAGCGCGACGCGGTGATCCGCGTGCTGGCCGAGGACGGCCAGGAAGCGGTCGGCTCGATGGGCGACGACACGCCGATGGCAGTGCTCAGCCGCAAGGTGCGTTCGCCCTACGACTTCCTGCGCCAGCAGTTCGCCCAGGTGACCAACCCGCCGATCGATCCGATCCGCGAGGCGGTGGTGATGTCGCTCAACACCGTGTTCGGCTCGGAGAAGAACATCTTCGAAGAGACCGCCGACCACGCCAAGCGCATCGAGGTGCGCAGCCCGGTGCTGAGCTATTCGAAGTTCCAGATCCTGACCACCCAGGAAGACGCGCAGTTCAGGTCGCAGACTTTCGACATCAGCTACGACCCGGCCGCGACCGACCTCAAGGCCGCGCTGGCCGCGCTGTGCGCCGCGGTGGTCGAGGCCTCGAAGGCCGGCGTCTCGATCGCCGTGCTGAGCGACCGCAACATCGCGCGCGACCGGCTGCCGATCCATGCGCTGTTCGCCACCGGCGCGGTGCATACCGCGCTGGTCAACGCCGGCCTGCGCTGCAAGACCAACCTGCTGGTCGACACCGCCACCGCGCGCGATCCGCACCACTTCGCCTGCCTGATCGGCTACGGCGCCACCGCCGTGCATCCCTACCTCGCCTACGAGGTGATCTCCGACCTGATCGCGGCCGGCATGGTCGACGAGAAGCCGTCGGAAGCGATGAGCAAGTACCGCAAGGGCATCAACAAGGGCCTGCTCAAGGTGCTGTCGAAGATGGGCATCTCGACCGTGGCGTCCTACCGCGGCGCCCAGTTGTTCGAGGCGGTCGGCATCGCTGACGAGGTGGTCGAGACCTGCATGCCGTTCACGGTGAGCCGGATCGGCGGCGCCAACTTCGCCGATTTCGAAGCCGACATGAAGGCGCTGGCCAAGTTCGCCTTCAACCCGATGCGGCCGATCTCGCAGGGCGGCCTGCTCAAGTACGTGTTCGGCGAGGAGTACCACGCCTACAACCCCGACGTGGTGATGCAGCTGCAGAAGGCGGTGCAGAACGGCGATTACGCCGAGTACTGCAAGTACGCCGACCTGGTGAACAGCCGGCCGGTGGCCATGCTGCGCGACCTGATGCGGGTGAAGATCGGCGAAGGCCAGGGCATTCCGCTCGACGAGGTCGAGCCGCTCGACGCGGTGCTCAAGCGCTTCGACTCGGCCGGCATGTCGCTCGGCGCGTTGAGCCCCGAGGCGCACGAGGCGCTGGCCGAGGGCATGAACCGCCTGGGCGGCCGCTCCAACTCGGGCGAAGGCGGCGAGGACCCGGCGCGCTACGGCACGGTGCGGATGTCCAAGATCAAGCAGGTCGCCTCCGGCCGCTTCGGCGTGACGCCGCACTACCTGGTCAACGCCGAGGTGCTGCAGATCAAGGTGGCGCAGGGCGCCAAGCCCGGCGAGGGCGGCCAGCTGCCCGGCGACAAGGTCAGCGGCCTGATCGCGCGGCTGCGCCATGCCAAGGAAGGCATCAGCCTGATCTCGCCGCCGCCGCACCACGACATCTACTCGATCGAGGATCTGGCCCAGCTGATCTTCGACCTCAAGCAGGTCAACCCGCAGGCGCTGGTGTCGGTCAAGCTGGTGGCCGAGCCGGGCGTGGGCACGGTGGCGGCTGGCGTGGCCAAGGCCTATGCCGACCTGATCACCATCTCCGGCTACGACGGCGGCACCGGCGCCTCGCCGCTGACCAGCGTGAAGTACGCCGGCTCGCCGTGGGAGCTGGGCCTGACCGAGGCGCAGCAGGTGCTGCGCGCCAACGGCCTGCGCGGCCGGGTGCGGGTGCAGACCGACGGCGGCCTCAAGACCGGCCTGGATGTGATCAAGGCCGCCATCATGGGCGCCGAGAGCTTCGGCTTCGGCACCGGCCCGATGGTGGCGCTGGGCTGCAAGTTCCTGCGCATCTGCCACCTGAACAACTGCGCGACCGGCGTGGCCACGCAGGAGATCAAGCTGCGCTCGAAGTACTTCACCGGCCTGCCCGAGATGGTGGTGAACTACTTCACCTTCATCGCCCGCGAGACGCGCGAGTGGATGGCCAAGCTCGGCGTGCGCTCGATGGCCGAGCTGATCGGCCGCACCGACCTGCTCGAACTGTTGCAGGGCGAGACCGGCCGCCAGGGCCAGCTCGACCTCGGCGTGCTGCTGAGCCAGGGCGGCATCCCCGAGGACGAGCCGCGCTTCTGCGTGAGCGAGGGCAACCCGAGCTTCGACAAGGGCGAGCTGGCCGAGAAGATGGTCAAGGACGCCGCCGCGGCGATCGCCGCGCGCACGCCGATCACGCTCGAATACGCGGTGCGCAACATCAACCGTTCGATCGGCGCGCGGCTGTCGGGCGAGATCGCCCGCGCCCACGGCGCCGACGGCCTGCCGGCCGGCACGCTGGACGTCCGCCTCAAGGGTTCGGCCGGCCAGAGCTTCGGCGTGTGGAACGCCAAGGGCCTGAACCTGACGCTCGAAGGCGACGCCAACGACTACGTCGGCAAGGGCATGAACGGCGGCCGCCTGGTGGTGTATCCGCCCAAGGGCGTGATGTACCAGCCGCACGAGGGCACCATCATCGGCAACACCTGCCTCTACGGCGCCACCGGCGGCGAGCTGTTCGCCGCGGGCCTGGCCGGCGAGCGCTTCGCGGTGCGCAATTCGGGTGCCACCGCGGTGGTCGAGGGGGTGGGCGACCACGGCTGCGAGTACATGACCGGCGGCTGCGTGATCGTGCTGGGCCAGACCGGCCTCAACTTCGGCGCCGGCATGACCGGCGGCTTCGCCTTCGTCTACGACCGCGACGAGAAATTCGCCTACCGCTACAACAACGAGCTGATCGACATCCACCTGATCAACAGCGAAGCCGTGGGCCAGTACCGCGCCTTCCTGAAGGACAAGATCGAGCAGCACGTGGCGCTCACCGGCTCGGTGATCGGCAGCCAGATCCTGGAAGACTTCGACGACTACGTCGATTACTTCTGGCTGGTGAAGCCGAAGGCGGCGAAGCTCGATAGCCTGCTGAAGGACTAGTGAGGCGTGAGGGGTGAGGAGTGAGGTGGAAAACCCGCTCTTCGATCCCACGCCGATGAGAGATCAAGCTGAAGCGTGAGCGGCGCGGGGTTTTACCCCTCACCCCTCACGCCTAACACCTCGCAAGGAGCCCAGCATGGGCGACGTATTCAAGTTCCTGAACCTGCCGCGCGATCCCGGCCAGAAGTTCGAGTCGGAGTTCCGCCGTAGCCGCTTCATCGAGATCTACGCGCCGCTCGCCAAGAGCGACGCGGCCGACCAGGCCGGCCGCTGCCTCAGTTGCGGCAATCCCTATTGCGAATGGGAATGCCCGGTCCACAACTACATCCCGAACTGGCTCAAGCTGGTGCAGGAAGGCAAGTTGTTCGAGGCGGCCGAGCTGAGCCACAAGACCAACTCGCTGCCCGAGATCTGCGGCCGCGTCTGCCCGCAGGACCGGCTGTGCGAAGGCGCCTGCACGCTGAACCAGGGCGGCTTCGGCGCGGTCACCATCGGCTCGGTCGAGAAGTACATCACCGACGAGGCCTACAAGCAGGGCTGGCGGCCCGATATGTCGAACGTGGTGAAGACCGACAAGAAGGTCGCCGTGATCGGCGCCGGCCCGGCCGGCCTCGCCTGTGCCGACGTGCTGGTGCGTAACGGCGTCAAGCCGGTGGTGTTCGACCGCTACGAGGAGATCGGCGGCCTGCTGACCTTCGGCATCCCCGAGTTCAAGCTCGAGAAGGACATCGTGCGGCGCCGCCGCAGCATCCTCGAGGAAATGGGCGTCGAGTTCCGCCTCAATACCGAGATCGGCCGCGACGTCGAGTTCGAGTCGCTGCTGGCCGACTACGACGCGGTGTTCATGGGCATGGGCGCCTACCAGTACCTCAAGGGCGGCTTCCCCGGCGAGGACCTGCCCGGCGTGATCGAGGCGCTGCCCTTCCTGGTCAACAACATCCGCCACCGCATGGAAACCCTGCCTGAGGGCGAGCCGCACCAGAGCATGGCCGGCAAGCGGGTGGTGGTGCTCGGCGGCGGCGATACCGCGATGGACTGCAACCGCACCAGCATCCGCCAGGGCGCCGACAAGGTGATCTGCGCCTACCGCCGCGACGAGGCCAATATGCCGGGCTCCAAGCGCGAGGTGGCCAATGCCAAGGAGGAGGGCGTCGAGTTCCTGTGGAACCGCCAGCCGGTCGGCATCGCGTCGCTGGCCGGCGGCAAGCTCGGCGTCAAGCTGGTCACCACCCGGCTCGGCGAGCCCGACGCCAAGGGCCGCCGTGCGCCGGTGGTGGTCGAGGGCTCGGAGGAGACGATCGAGTGCGATCACGTGATCGTCGCCTTCGGCTTCCAGGTCCGGCCCGAAGCGTGGTTCGAGGCCAACGCGATCCGCACCGACGAGCGCGGCCGCACGCTGGCGCCGGAGCGGCAGGACTTCAAGCACCAGACCAGCAATCCCAAGGTGTTCGCCGGCGGCGACCAGGTGCGCGGCGCCGACCTGGTGGTGCGCGCGGTGTTCGAAGGCCGCCAGGCGGCCGAGGGCATGCTGGCCTATCTGGGCGTCTGGTAGCCGCGGCCGCGGCGCAAAGGAAAACGGCGCGTCGATCGCGCCGTTTTTTTCGCCTGCCCGCGCCGGGGGAACCGACCGTGCCCGCACCGGCCGTACATCGGAAGACCCTGAGAAAAACTGGAGCGCGCCGCCGCCGGGCCGATAACACGGTTATCCGCCGGCCTGTCCCAGGCCGCCCACTTGCCGGGAGCACGCCCATGACCACCCCGATCTCCGGCGGCAACGCCGCCCAGGCCGCCGCCGCCACTCGTCCTGCCGCCGAATCCGGCTCGCGCGTCGAGTCGAGCCGCAAGCAGCTCAACGTGCAGATCCTGCAGGCCTCGCTGGACGTCTCGATCAGCGCCGGCAGCGATTCGCAGCAACTGCTGTTCCGCAACGCGATCGACAAGCTCAACGAAGCGCTCGGGCCGGAGTTCGGCCCCGACGCGATCCAGGCCGCGGCGAGCCAGGACAACTCGCCGGCCGGCACCGCCGGGCGCATCGTCGCGTTGTCGACCGGCATGTTCGACGCCTACGCGGCCCAGCATCCCGATCTCGAGCCGGCCGAGCAGGCCAAGCGCTTCGCCGAGCTGATCCGCGGCGGCGTCGACAAGGGCTTCGGCGAGGCGCGCGACATCCTCAGCGGCCTCAAGGTGCTCGAAGGCGACATCGCCGGCAATATCGACAAGACCTACGAGCTGGTCCAGCAGGGCATCGACGCCTTCCTGGCCAAGTTCACCACACCTGCGGCACCCGCCGACGGGGGAGCGGCCACCGCCTGAGCGCGGAAGGGCCGGAACGAGGGGCCGCCGTGGGGCGGCCCTTCGTTTGTCTAGTCTGCGGGTCGTCCAACTTGCTGCGCACTGCCTGGCGTGGCAAGGTATTACCTGCAGGTAATACTCTTTAATACCCAGTCGGAGATTGCGATGACTCATCCGGTGGCGATCAAGATCGATCCCGAGACCCGGGAGCGCATCAAGCGTCTGGCGGCTGCGCGCGACCGCACGCCGCACTGGATCATGCGCGAGGCGATCAGCCAGTACGTCGAGCGCGAGGAGAAGCGCGAAGCGTTGCGGCAGGACGGCATCATGGCCTGGAACGCGTACCACGCCAACGGGCTGCATGCCACCGCCGACGAGGCCGATGCCTGGCTCGCCGAGCTGGAAGCCGGCCGCGACGTCGAGCCGCCTGAATGCCACGGCTGATCTGGTCGCCGCAGGCGCTGCACGATGTGCAGCGCCTTTATCGTTTCCTGGCGGCGAACAATGCCGATGCGGCCCGCCGCGCCGTCAAGGCGATCCGCGACGGCGTCAAACTGCTCGCCTCGCAGCCCGGCGTCGGCCGCCCGGCCGAGGAGATGGAACCCGAATACCGCGAGTGGCTGATCGACTTCGGCGACAGCGGCTACATCGCGCTGTACCGCTACGACGGCAAAACCGCGCTGATCCTGGCGGTACGCCATCAGCGCGAAGCCGGCTACTAGCGCCGGCTTGCCGCTGCGGCATCCAGTCTCAGCGTACGTCCTCGAAACACATCCCCAACGCATCCTGCCAGCTCGGCGGCACCAGGCCGAAGGTGTCGCGCAGCTTGTCCAATTGCAGCCGCGAGTTCTTCGGCCGCCGTGCCGGCGTCGGGTAGGCCTCGGTGGCGATCGCGCCGAGCGTGGCCGGCACCTTGTCGCCGCGTGCCGCGGCCAGTGCGAAGATCGCGGCGGCGAAGCCGTGCCAGCTGGTCTCGCCACCGTTCACCAGGTGATAGACGCCGCTGACGCCGGCCCAGTCCGGCCGGCCGGCGACGATGTGAGCGGTCAGATCGGCGATGCTGCGGCACCAGGTCGGCGCGCCGACCTGGTCGGCCACCACGTTCAGCGCCTCGCGCTCGCGGCCGAGCTTGAGCATGGTCAAGAGGAAGTTCTTGCCGCGTGCGCCGTAGACCCAGCTGGTGCGCAGGATCAGGTGGTCGCAGCCGCTGGCGCGGATCGCCTCCTCGCCGGCCAGCTTGCTGGCGCCGTAGACGTTGGGCGGCGCGACCGGGTCGTCCTCGCGCCAGGCCGCCGTGCCTTCGCCCGAATAGACGTAGTCGGTCGAGTAGTGGATCAGCGGGATGCCAAGCCGGCGCGCTTCCTCGGCCAGCACGGCCGGTGCGGAGGCGTTGATCGCGTGGGCGGCGTCGGCTTCGCTCTCGGCCTTGTCGACCGCGGTATAGGCGGCCGGGTTGACGATCAGGGTGGGCTTGAGCGCGCGTACTGCGGCGCGCAACGCATCGGGATCGGCGAGGTCGAGGCCGGCGCGGTCCGGCGCGTGGATGGTGCCGAGGCCTTGCAGGCTGCGCTTGAGTTCGTGGCCGACCTGGCCGTTCACGCCGGTGAGCAGGATGGTGTGCATGGGGACGATGGCCGCGGCGCGGCTTGGATGGGAATGGCGCGATTGTAATCGCAAGCGCGGCCCGGCCTCGGCGGCTTGGCAGGCGCGGCGGGTCGGTTACGTAGGGTGGGCACGTCTTTCGTGCCCACGCGTTGGATATGGCGCGGACACGTTTTCTGCGTTCATCCGATCGCCACCGCGTGGGCACAAGGGCGTGCCCACCCTGCAGTGCGGGGTCGGTTCCACGGCGTTCAGTCGGCCAGCCTCGCGTCGCGCTCGGCCAGCAACTGCCGCAGCACCGAGCGGTGGCAGCGCGCCTCGTCCTCGCAATAGCAGCCGATGGCGAAATCGCTCGTGTGTGACAGCGCCGCCAGCAGGTCGAGCAGGTGGGCGGCCTCGGGCTGCTTCATCTCGGCCTGGAACTTGCGCACGAATTCGGCCCAGTCGCGTTCGTCCTCGGCGGCCTTGGCGAACTTCATCAATTCGAGGCTCGGCGCCAGGTTGGGCAGCCAGGTGTCGTAGTAGTCGCGACTGGCGAATTCGGCCTTGGGCACGCCGCGCGGCGGCCGCCGCACGGTGCCGATGCGCAGGCCTTCGCCGGCGGCGCGCGGGCTGCCGAGGCGGACGATGCGGAGGGTCATGGTCGCGTTCTCCTTGCGAATTGGAGGGCGGTAGGAGCGGCTTCAGCCGCGAATCGTGTCCGTGTCCACTATGGCCATTCGCGGCTGTAGCCGCTCCTGCGTGTTGCATGCGATCGGACGGATTGCTTTCACCATGAGGTGAAAAGCGGCACGTAGGGTGGGCAGCTCGCTGCCCACGCGGTCGTTTCCAGTCCCGCGCCCTTGATTCAGGCGACCTTTCCGCATGGGCACCAATACGTGTCCACCCTAACCCAGCCCGGCCGTCTGCGCCGCGGCGAAGGCCTCGACCTCATCGAGCAGCGCCAGCGCGGCCGCGTCGTCGGCGCGTTCGGCGCGCAGCAGCGTCAGCTGCTCGCGCAGCGCGGCCAGCGACAGGCCGCCGTAGCCGCCGTAGCCGCCGTCGATCAGCCGTTCGGCGCGGTGGGCCTGCCAGCGCGCCCGTTCGTTCGCATCGAGGCTGTCGGGCCAGTTGCGGGCGCGGTAGCGGAACAGCAGTTCGGCCAGCCGGCCATCGTCGAAGGCGGAGGCGCTGCGGGCCAGCTCGAGCGGCGTGGCGGCGCGCAGGCGGTCGAGCCGGCGGCGGTCGGCGTCGCCGACGAAGCCGTCGTAGAGCGCCTCGTCGACATCGCGCGGCACGGCGGCCGCCTCGTCGCGGCGGTAGACCTCGCGCAGCGTGGCGGCCAGCGTCTTGCCGTGCCGCGCCAGCAGCTCGGCCAGCCGCGCCGAGTGGCGCTGCGCCTGCGCCATGTCGAGCTGCAGCTCGGCGGCGCGCGGCTCGCTCAAGGTGCGCAGGTTGGAGACCACCACCGGCGACTTGTTCAGGTGGATGGTCTTGATCGGCAGCCGTGTCTCGCCCTCGGCCAGCGCTTCGCTGCGCACGAACAGCCGCGCGCGGATCCGCTCGGCGTCGAGCTCGAACAGCTCGGCCGGGTCGTATTGCAGGTCCCACACCGCCAGCTCGTTCTTGTTGACCGGGTGCCAGCCGATCGCGGCGACCGGCGCCAGGCAGCCTTGCGCGGCCGGGTACATGCCGGACACGTGCAGGAAGGCATGGCCGTCGAGCGCGCCGATCTCGGCCGCCACCGCGTCCTTCTTGCGCAGGCGGAAGCAGAAGTCGAACAGCCGCGGCTGCAGCCGGCGCAGCAGGCGGGCGAATTCGACCGTGGCCTGCACGTCGCTCAGCGCGTCGTGCGCGGCGGCGTGGGCGAGGCCGTTGGCGGCGGTCAGGTGCTCCAGCTTGAACGAGGGCAGCTCGCTGTCGGCGCGCCGCGGCCAGGCGATGCCGTCGGGCCGGAAGGCGTAGGTGGCGCGCACGCAGTCGAGCAGGTCCCAGCGCGAGCCGCCGTGCTGCCATTCGCGCGCATACGGGTCGTACAGGTTGCGCCAGAACAGGTGGCGGGTCAGCTCGTCGTCGAAGCGCAGCGTGTTGTAGCCGACGCCGCAGGTGCCCGGCGCGGCCAGTTCGGCGTGGATGCGGCCGACGAACTCGGCTTCGCCGACGCCGAGCTCGTCCGCGCGCTGCGGCGTGATGCCGGTGATCAGCACCGACACCGGATCGGGCAGGAAGTCGTCGCTCGGCTTGCAGTGGAACGACACCGGCTCGCCGATCGGATTGAGCTCCAGGTCGGTGCGCAGGCCGGCGAACTGGGCCGGCCGGTCGCGCCGCGGCACCGCGCCGAAGGTCTCGTAGTCGTGCCAGAAGAAGGTCGGCTCAGTCATACAGGTACTCGCGTTCTTCGGTCTTCATCCAGACCAGGAAAGGGAAGAGCAGGGCCAGCGGCAGGCACAGGTAGCCGAAGCCGCTGCCGCCGGCCGCCATCGCCGCGCCGCCCCACAGCGCCGTGTGGACGGCGTCGAGCACGGTCTCGCGGGTGGTGCGGCCGAAGGCCTTTTTCATCAGGCTGCGCGCAACCGGGCGGAAACGCCAGCGCGCCACCAGCGCGCCGGCCAGCGTGGCCATGACCACCAGCGGCGCCAGGATCGCCGCCTGCAGCGGCGCATGCGCCGCGATCACGCCGAGCGGCAGCGGCAGGGTCAGCAGCAGCGGGAACAGCACCGCCGCCACCTGCCAGCGGCGGATGCGCTCGACCTCGACCGGCGCGCCGTACAGCAGCGGCGCCGCCTCGTCGAGCGACATGGCCAGCCAGCACAGATTGGAGGCGGTGCTGGCGTACAGCATGCCGAGCATGAACAGGTGCAGCGATTGCACGCCGTCGCCGCCGCGGCCGCCGACCTGGCCGAACACCATGGCGGCCAGCAGGATGGCCGGCATCGCCAGCATGCTGACCACGCTCGGCTGGCGCAGGATCAGCCGCCATTCCTTGCGCACGATCAGCCAGCCGAGCGAGCGGCCGAAGCGGATCTCGCCGGCCGGGCGGCCGCGCGCCGCCTGGCGGGTCGCGTCGGCCTGGCTGATCTCGACGAAGCGGCGGCGGCCGGCCCACACGGTCAGGCCGAACAGCAGCAGCGCGACGGCGCAGATGGCCAGCACCGGCAGCGGCTCGCCGGCCACCGCGCGGCCGAGCCAGCGCAGCACGCCGCCGGCGCGTTCCATGAAGCTGGCGCCGGCCGGCAGATGCGAGTCCAGCCGGCCCAGCAGCTGGCTGGCGACCATCACCGTCAGGCCGATGCCCATCATCAGCCACTGGCCCACGCTGCGCGCGCGGCGCGGGCCGAGCAGGCGCACCAGCACGAACACCAGCCACAGCGCCGGCGCGGTGGCCAGGAGGCCGACCGACAGCGTGAGCGGATAGAGCAGCAGCGTGTTCCAGTGGCCGAACAGCCAGCCGACGTGGGCGAACGGCAGTGCGATCAAGCCGACCAGCGCGGCCGACGACAGCGCCAGCCCGAGCGCGCGGCTGGCCAGCAGCCAGGCGGTATCGATCGGCGCCGACAGCAGCAGGTCGATGTCGTGCCGCTCGTACAGCACCGACACCGCGCGCTGCATGGCCATGATGGCGGCGGCCAGCAGCATGACCAGCAAGAGGCCGCCGAGCAGCGGCAGCAGCGCCTGCTCGAACTTGGCCGGGTTGGCCGGCTTGGCGCGATCGAGCCAGAACAGCAGCGCCGGCAGCGCATGCAGCAACAGCAGCATCAGCCCGCTCAGGCCGATGCCGAGCCAGCGCGGCATGGCGATGTTCTGGCCGCCGCGCAGCTCGCGCCAGTTGAGCTTCAGCTCCCACCGCAGCAGCCAGGGCAGCGAGCCGGGCTTCATGCGGCGGTCTCGGCGGTCAGCGACAGGAACACGTCCTCGAGGCTGGCGTCGCCGCGGCCGACGCGGGCACGCAGTTGCTCGAGCGTGCCTTCGGCCACCAGCCGGCCGGCGCGGATCACGCCGATCTCCTCGGCCAGCTTCTCGGCCACCTCCAGGATGTGGGTGGTCAGCACCACGGTGCAGCCGGCGCGCACGCGCGCCTGCAGCAGGTCCTTCACCTCGCGCGCGGCCTGCACGTCGAGGCCGGTCAGCGGCTCGTCGAGCAGCAGGAGGCGCGGCTCGTGGATCAGCGCGCCGCACAGCGACAGCTTCTGCTGCATGCCGCGCGAGAAGCCCTCGGCGTATTCGCCGCGATGCTTCCACAGACCGGTCCATTCGAGCAGCTCACGCGCGCGCGTCTCGGCCGTGCGCGCGTCGATGCCCCACAGGCCGGCCACGTATTCGAGGTATTCGAGCGGCCGGAGCTTGCCGTACAGCAGCGGCTCGTCGGGCAGGTAGGCCAGCGGCCGCTTGGCCTCCTCGGGCTCGATGGCCAGGTCGCGGCCGAAGATGCGCACGTTGCCGAAATCGGGCCGGGTCAGGCCGGCGATCATGCGCAGGGTGGTGGTCTTGCCGGCGCCGTTGTGGCCCAGCAGCGCGTAGAAACGGCCGGCGGCGATGGTCAGCGACAGGTCGTCGACGGCGGCGCGGTCGCCGAAGGTCTTGCGGAGATTGAGCAGCGCCAGCGCGGGCTCGGTCATGGCGGGGATTCCCTGGAAAGGCGGTTCGAGGCGGTTCTGGCGGCATTCTGAGAGCCGCGCCCGGCGAGCGCAAATCGCTTGTCGCCGATTCCCGACAAGCTGCTTCAGCATTCGTTCATGTAGCACGCGGTCAACTACGCCCCGTCTCGCGCGTTTTGCGTCTATGTCGCTCGCGTCCGAGCGAGTTTCAATCAATGGAGAGCATTAGATGGACACCCCGTTATTTCGGCCCACCCTGGATCGCAGTCGTCCACACGAGCTGCTGCCGGAAGGCGCCGATCCGTCCCGTTGCGGACAGCTGAAATACCGTTACCTCGATACCCTGGAAACCGTGCTGGTGCCCAACCTCTGGTACAACCAGACGATGGAGATGCGCGCCGACGGCTACGAAGCGCAGGCCGCCGCGATCGACAAGCTGGCCGCCGCGCTGGCCGACCAGCCGGCCCGGCTGATGCTGCCGCAGGAAGCGCGCGACATGCTGGCCCACTATCGCCGCCAGGCCGCCGCTTTCCGCGCCCAGGCAGCCCGCTTCCGCGGCGAGCAGCTGCGCCGCGTCGGCGATTGCGCGCTGGCCGACGCGCGCACCGCGGTGAACGCCGACAGCATGGTCGCCGGCCTGGCCGCACGGGCCGTGCTGGCCGGTGGCCGCAGCATGGCCGGCGCTGCGCGCATCTGATCGCTGCACGCCCATGAACCTGCCGGCGGCCGCGATGGTCGCTGGATAAGGCCGGTCCGGACATGCTTCGGCCGGCGCATCGCCGGCGGCCCGGCCGGGCTTGCCGGCGCGGGAGGCGGCGCGTACCGTGCGCGCTCCGCGACGGCCGGCCCGGTGGCTGGCTGCGCATGCCTCCACGGATTCCTTCCATGCGCCTCCTCCTGTCCCGTTGCCTGGCCCTGCTCGCCGGCGCGGTCCTGTCGTTCTCCCCGCTGGCCGGCGAACTGCCGGCCGCCCGCATCGATGCCTACATGGACGCGCAACTGCAGCAGCGCCGTATCCCCGGTGCCGCGCTGGCCGTGATCGCGCATGGCCGGCCGATGCTGGTCAAGGGCTATGGCCTGGCAAACGTCGAGCACCGGGTGCCGGTCGGCGTCGACACCGTGTTCCAGTCCGGTTCGGTCGGCAAGCAGTTCACCGCCGCCGCCGTCATGCTGCTGGTGCAGGACGGCAAGCTCGGGCTGGACGACCCGGTGCGGCGCTTCTTCCCGGCCGCGCCGCCGGCCTGGCGCCGCGTGACCGTGCGCCACCTGCTGAGCCATACCGCCGGCCTGCCCGACGATTGGCCGGCCGGTTTCGACCTGCGGCGCGACTACGCCGATGCCGAGCTGACCCGCCGCATCCTGGCCATGCCGCTCGACGCCGCGCCCGGTGCGCGCTACCGCTACAGCAATCCCGGCTACGTGCTGCTGGGCATGCTGGTCGGCAAGGCGAGCGGCCGCTTCTACGGCGACCTGCTGCAGGAGCGGCTGTTCGGCCCGCTCGGCATGGCCACCGCCCGGGTGATCGACGAAGCCGACATCGTGCCGGGCCGCGCGGCCGGTTATCGCCTGGACGGCGGCCGGCTGAAGAACCAGGAATGGGTGTCGCCCAGCCTCAACCGCACCGCCGACGGCTCGCTCTACCTGGGCCTGGCCGACTGGATCGCCTGGGATGCCGCGCTCGGCAAGGGCTGGCCGCTGCGGCCGGACAGCCTGGCGCAGCTGTGGCAGCCGATGCGGCTGGCCGACGGCCGTCTCAGCGAATACGGCCTGGGCTGGGAGCTGGACAGCCGCGGCGGCCATCCGCGCGTGTGGCACGACGGCGCCTGGCAGGGCTTCGAGAGCTATCTTTCGCGCCGCCGCGACGGCAGTCTCAGCGTGGTGCTGCTGGTCAACCTGGCCGAGGCCGGCGTGGCCGATATCGCCGAAGGGCTGCTCGACCTGCTGGCCGCCGAGGGCGTGGGCGGGGCGGCGCAGCCGGGGGCCGGCGGCTGAACGGTCGCGGTGCGATGGCTGCGATGCAATGAGAAAAGGCCCGGCGGATGCCGGGCCTTCTTCGTTCGATGCCGCGTTTGCGAGGGCGCGCGTCAGACCCCGTTGCGGCGGAACCACGCCAGCATCCGCTGCCAGCCGTCCAGCGCGGCGTCGCGCCGGTAGCTCGGCCGGTAGTCGGCGTTGAAGGCGTGGCCGACGCCGTGGAACAGCACGATCTCGCTCGGCTTCCCGGCCGCCTTCAGCGCGCTGCGCATCTTCTCCACCGTGTCGTTCGGGATGCCGTTGTCGGCGTCGCCGTAGAGGCCGAGCACCGGCGCCTTCAACTGGTCGACCACGTCGATCGGGTGGCGCGGCGTGGTCGCGCTCGGCTGGCCGACCAGCCGGCCGTACCAGGCCACGCCGGCCTTCACGCGCGGGTTGTGGGCGCTGTAGAGCCAGGTGATGCGGCCGCCCCAGCAGAAGCCGGTGATCGCCAGCCGGTCGCTGTCGCCGCCGTGGGCGCCGGCCCAGGCGGCGGTGCGGTCGAGGTCGTCGAGCACCTGGGCGTCGGGCACCTTGGAGACCACCTTCTCCATGATGTCCTTGATCTCGGCCAGCTTGGACACGTCGCCCTGGCGCGCGTACAGCTCGGTCGCCACCGCCAGGTAGCCCTGCTTGGCCAGCCGGCGGCAGACGTCGCGGATGTGCTCGTGCACGCCGAAGATCTCCTGCACCACCAGCACGATCGGGAACGGGCCCTTGCCGGCCGGCATGGCGCGGTAGGCCGCTACCTCGCCGCCCTCGACCGGGATGCGCACCTCGCCGGCGACCAGGCCGTCGGCATCGGTGACGATCGGTTCGGCCGAGGCATCGGGCAGTACCGCCAGCGCGAAGCCGGCGGCCAGCGACCCGACCACGAATTCGCGCCGGTTGAAGGCGGTGCGCGGAGTGAAGGGGATGGCGTCGGGGTGCAGCGCTTCTTCTTCGGTCATGGTTCTGGCCTCGCGGTGGACGGTTTGCGGGAGCGCGCCGCCTTGCCGGCCGGCACGGATTGGACCTGGGGTGGAGCCGGGTTGATTGCGCCGTGCGCGCTTGGTTCCGCCCGATGCCGTTCCGGCTGCTTGCGCCGGTCATGGGGGCCGCAGGCCGGAATTCGTTCCGACGGCGACGCCGGACAAGATCGCTGCCGGAATGAATTCCGACCTACGGGTTCGCGCCGCGCTGCGCCGGCGCGCCGCGCCCGGACAGCCACAGGCCGGCGAAGATCGCCGCCATGCCGATCGCGTGGAAACCCTCGAAACGCTCGCCGAGGAAGGCGATCGCCAGCAGCGTGCCGAACACCGGCATCAGGTGGATGAAGCCGCCGGCGCGCGCCGGGCCGACCTGCTGCACGCCGTAGTTGTAGAACAGGTAGGCCAGCACCGAGGGGAAGATGCCGACGTAGAGGAAGGTCGCGGCATTGCCCCAGGTCGGCGCCACCGCCGCCGCGCGGCTGGCTTCCCACAGGTAGAACGGCGCGATGCACAGCAGGCCGACCACCACCTGCACCAGCAGCAGGCCGAGCCGGTCGATGCGCGGATCGAGGCCGCGCAGCAGCAGGGTGTAGACCGCCCAGTCGAGCGCGGCCAAGAGCAGCAGCAGGTCACCGTGGTTCAGATCCAGCGCCGCCAGCCGGGCCGGCTCGCCGTGGCTGAACAGCGTGACCACGCCGGCGAAGCTCAGCGCCACGCCGGCCACCTGGCGGCGCGACAGCGGCGCGTGCAGGAAGATCGCGCCCAGCAGCAGGATCAGGATCGGGATGAAGCTGTTGGTCAGCACGCCGTTGGTGGCGCTGGTCAGGTGCAGGCCGGCGTAGGCCAGCGAATTGAAGCCGGCCACGCCGATCGCGCCGAGCAGGGCGATGCGGCGCCACTGCGCCGCCAGCAGCGCGCGGTCGCGCCAGGCCGGCCTGAACGCGAACGGCAGCAGCAGCGCCAGCGCGACCAGCCAGCGGCCGAAGCTCAGCGCCAGCGGCGGGATGGCGGCGTGGGTGGCGCGTGCGATCACGAAATTGCCCGACCAGAACAGGCTGGTCAGCGTGAGCAGCAGGTAGGCCAGCGCGGGCGAGGCGCGCCGCGCGCTCATAGGCCGGCCAGCGTGCGGACGTGGGCCGCCACGCTGCGGCCGAGCGCCGACAGGTCGTAGCCGCCCTCGAGCACCGACACGATGCGCCCGCCGGCGTGCGTCTGCGCCACGTCCATCAGCTGCTGCGTCACCCAGGCGTAGTCGTCCTCGACCAGCGCCAGCGAGGCCATCTCGTCCTCGCGGTGGGCGTCGAAGCCGGCCGAGACGAAGATCATCTCGGGCGCGAAGGCCGCCAGCGCCGGCAGCCAGTCGCGCTCGACCGCGGCGCGGAAGGCGTCGCCGCGGCTGCCGGCCTTGAGCGGCACGTTGTGCATGTTCGGCCCGAGCGCCCGTTCGCCCGAATAGGGGTAGAACGGCGACTGGAAGGTCGACACCATCAGCACGCGCGGGTTGTCGTGGAACAGCTCCTCGGTGCCGTTGCCGTGGTGCACGTCGAAATCGGCCACCGCCACCCGCTGCACGCCGCGCGCCAGCGCATGCGCCACGCCGACGCCGAGGTTGTTGAAGAAGCAGAAGCCCATGGCGCGACGCGATTCGGCATGGTGGCCCGGCGGCCGCACCGCGCAGAAGGCGTTGGCTGCCTCGCCGTCGAGCACCAGGTCGGCCGCCCGCACCACCGCGCCGGCGGCGCGCAGCGCGGCGCGCAGCGTATGCGGGCACAGCGCGGTATCGGGGTCGACGTGGACGATGCCGTGGCTCGGCGAGACCTGCTCGAGCGCCTCGACGTAGCGCGGCGGGTGCACCAGCGCCAGCTGCTCGCGCGTGACCAGCGGCGCTTCGACGTGCAAGAGGTGGTCCCACAGCCCGGCGGCGATCAGCCGGTCCTGGATCGCCGCCAGCCGGTCGGGCGATTCGGGATGATGGGCGCCCATGTCGTGCAGCGCGCAGTCGGCATGGGTCAGGTAGGCGGTGGGGAGGTCGCCCGCGAACTTGCGGGCCAGCCAGTTGAGCAAGATGGGTCTCCCGTGGGCGGCGTCCCGCGCGTGGGGCGGGGCGGCCAGGCAGTTTAATGCGATTTGGGCCGGTGCGGCCCGGTGGTATAAACCTATAGGAAACGCCGGGCCTGTCCAGCCGGGCCTATCCTGGCCGAGCTTGTTCCGGTCGCGCCGCGCAGGCCGCGTTGGAATGCGCGAATGGCCCGCAGCGGCCGGAACCGCCCGTGCCCGGCCCCACTCCATGCATCGACACCCGCCGGATTTCCCGCCCGCATGAACGCCGTCTCCCCGCCCGCCTTTCGCTCGAGCCGCTGCACGCGGTGCTGGCCCAGCTCGACGCCTTCATCCTCGGCAAGCCGCGCGAGACGCGGCTGGCGCTGGCCTGCCTGCTCGGTCGCGGCCACCTGCTGATCGAGGACGTGCCCGGCGTCGGCAAGACCACGCTGGCGCACGCGCTGGCCGCCACGCTCGGGCTCGCCTTCCAGCGCGTGCAGTTCACCAGCGACATGCTGCCGGCCGACCTGATCGGGGTGTCGATCTACGACCGCGACAGCCAGTCCTTCCGCTTCCATGCCGGGCCGATCTTCAGCCAGGTGGTGCTGGCCGACGAGATCAACCGCGCCACGCCCAAGACCCAGTCGGCGCTGCTCGAGGCGATGGAGGAGCGCCAGGTGACGCTCGACGGCGCCACCCGGCCGCTGCCCGACCCGTTCTTCGTCATCGCCACCCAGAACCCGGCCAGCCAGATCGGCACCTTCCCGCTGCCCGAGTCGCAGCTCGACCGCTTCCTGATGCGCATCACGCTCGGCTATCCCGACGCCGCGGCCGAGCGCGCCATGCTGCTGGGCGAGGACCGCCGCGACATGCTCAAGGACGCGCGGCCGGTGATCGGCGCCGCCGAGCTGGCCGATTTCCAGGCCGCGGTGCGGCGCGTGCACGTGGCGCCGGCGCTGGTCGACTATGTGCAGGCGTTGGCGCGTACCACCCGCGACTCGACCGAATTCCACAACGGCCTGTCGCCGCGCGCCGCGCTCGGCCTCCTGGCCGCCGCGCGCGCCTGGGCGCTGCTGGCCGGCCGCGACATGGTGATCCCCGAGGACGTGCAGGCGGTGTTCGCGCCGGTCGCGGTCCACCGCCTGCTGGCCCGCGCCAGCAACCGGCCCCAGCCCGAGCTGGTGGCGCGGCTGCTGGCCGAGGTGGCGATTCCCTGAGCGCCGCGGCGCCCGTTCCATGAAGCGCTTCTTCTCGCTGCTCGCCGCGCCGCTGCTCGACTACTGGCAGGGCTGGCTGCGCCGCCGCCATCCGCTCGGCCCGCGCACGCTGCGGCTGGCGCAGCAGCGGCTCTACATCTTCCTCAGCCGCAGCGGCCTGATCTTCGTCGCCACGCTGCTGGCGATGCTGGGCGGCGCGATCAACTACGACCTGGCGCTGGCCTACCTGCTGGTGTTCCTGCTGGCGGCCATGGCGCTGGCCTCGATCTTCCACACCTTCCGCAACCTGCTCGGCCTGGAGCTGGCGCCGGGCCGCGCCGAGCCCTGCTTCGCCGGCGAGGCGGCGCGCTTCGAGATCGCCCTGGACAACCCGGGCCGGCTGCCGCGCCGCAACGTCGAGCTGCGCTACGGCGACGATCCGCCGGTGGCCGCCGACGTGGCGGCCGGCGACGGCGTGCGGCTGTGGCTCAGCCTGCCGGCGCCGACCCGCGGCTGGTGCGTGGCGCCGCGGCTGACCATCGAGACGCACTGGCCGCTCGGCGTGTTCCGCTGCTGGTCCTATGCCTATTTCGAGCAGCGCGCGCTGGTCTATCCGCGGCCCGAGGCGCTGCCGCCGCCGCTGCCCATGGCGGCCGAGGGCATCGGCGAGGGCGTGGCCACGCCGCGCGGGCTCGACGATTTCGCCGGCCTCAGGCCGTTCCACCGCGGCGATTCGCCGCGCCACGTGGCCTGGAAGGCGGCCGCGCGCGACGACGGCCTGATGGTCAAGGAATTCCATGGCCAGGCGGCGCGCGCGCTGTGGCTGCAGTGGGAGGCGCTGCCGCCGGGGCTGGACGTCGAGGCGCGGCTGTCGCGGCTGGCGGCCTGGGTACTGGCGGCGCACGCGGCCGGCCATGCCTACGGGCTGGCGCTGCCCGAGCGCAGCCTGGCGCCGGCCCACGGCGAAGCGCACCGCGACGCCTGCCTGGCGGCGCTGGCGCTGCACGGCCTGGCCGGCCGCCCGGCAGGAGATGCCTGATATGGCGTCCGGTATCCCGGCCACCGCCAAAGCCCCGGCTGCATCCGTGTCCGGCGTGCCGGCGGTGTCCGGCGTCCCGGCCACAACCCCGCAGCTCGACCGCAACCAGCTGTTCGCCCTGCTGGCGGTGCTGGCCGGCCTGCTGGCGCCGCACCTGATGCGGCTGCCGCTGTGGCTCGGCGGCGCGCTGGCGCTGCTGTTCGGCTGGCGGCTGTGGCTGGCGCGCGGCCAGCGCCGGCTGCCGCCCAAGTGGCTGCTGCTGCCGATCACCTTCGGGCTGGCGGCCGGCGTGCTGTTCGAATACCGCACGCTGCTGGGCCGCGGCGGCGGCGTGGCGCTGCTGGCCCTGCTGGTCGGCGCCAAGCTGCTGGAGACGCGCAGCCGGCGCGACGCGCTGATGCTGGTCAACCTCGGCTACTTCCTGGTGGTCACCAACTTCCTGTTCGACCAGACGGTGGCGCTGGCGATCTACCTGTTCGCCATGGTGGCGCTGGTCACCGCGCTGCTGGTGGGCTGGAACACGCTGGGCGGCTGGACCGGCCGCTGGCGCGCGGCGCTCGCCCAGCTGCGCTTCGCCGGCGTGCTGATGCTGCAGGCGCTGCCGCTGATGGCGCTGCTGTTCGTGTTCTTCCCGCGCATCGAGGGCCGCTGTGGCGGCTGCCGCAGGATCGCGCCGCGGCGCGCTCGGGCCTGGCCGACAGCATGTCGCCGGGCAGCTTCTCCAATATGTCGAAGAACGACGAGGTGGCCTTCCGCGTCGAGTTCGACGGCGACCGGCCCGAGCAGTCGCTGCTGTACTGGCGCGGCCCGGTGTTCGACGACTACGACGGCGTGAGCTGGACCCAGGCGCCGCCGGGCGGCGGGCCGTCGCCGCGGGTCGAGCGCGCCGGCGGCGGCGCCTCGGTGCGTTATTCGATCATGCTGGAGCCGCACCAGCGGCCCTGGCTGCTGGCGCTCGACCTGCCGCTGGCGCTGCCGCCCGAGACCCGCCTGACCGAGCGGCTGCAGTTGATCGGCCGGCGGGTGGTCGACAAGCGGCTGCGGCTCGAGCTCGAATCGACCACCGCCTACCGCGCGGCACGGCAGGAGGAGCCCGAGCGGCTCGAGCGCGCGCTGGCGCTGCCGGACGGTTTCAATCCGCGCGCCCGCGCCGTCGCCGAGCGCTGGCGCACGCTGGCGCCGGCCGCCCGCATCGACGAGGCGCTGCGCTTCTTCGGCCGCCAGGGCCTGCAGTACACGCTGGCGCCGCCGCTGTACGGCCGCGACGCGGTCGACGATTTCGTGTTCGACGGCCGCCAGGGTTTCTGCGAGCACTTCGCCGGCGCCTTCGTCTTCATGCTGCGGGCGGCCGGCCTGCCGGCCCGGGTGGTCGGCGGCTACCAGGGCGGCGAGGACAACGGCGGCTACCTGATCGTGCGCCAGGCCGATGCCCACGCCTGGGCCGAGGTCTGGCTCGAGGGCGAGGGCTGGCGCCGGGTCGACCCGACCTTCGCGGTGGCACCGGCCGCATCCGCGAGGGCCTCGCCTCGGCGGTCGACGCCGGCGAGCTGCCCTACCTGATGCGGCTGGACGGCAACCTGGTCAAGCGGGTGCGGCTGATGCTGGACAGCGCGGTGAACGGCTGGAACCAGTGGGTGATCGGCTATACGCCGGAACGCCAGCGCGCGCTGCTGAGGCGGCTCGGCATCGACGACCTGGCTTCGCTGAACTTCGCTGCCTGGTTCCTCGGCGGCCTGGCCGGCCTGGTGGCGGCGCTGGCCGGCTGGCTGCTGTGGCGCATGCGGCCGCCGGCGCGCGATCCGGCGCGGCAGGCCTGGGACCGTTTCTGCGCGCGGCTGGCGCGCGCCGGCGTCGAGGCCGCGCCGGCCGAGGGGCCGAGCGACCTGGCGCGGCGGGCGGCCGCGGCGCTGCCGCACCGGGCGGCGCAGATCGAGGCGGTGCTGGCCGCCTACCTCGCCACGCGCTACGGCGGCGTCGACGCGCTGGCCGAGCTGCGACGGACGGTGGCGGCGTTCCGCCCTTGAACCCGCGCTGCCCGGATTCCCTGCAGGAGCGGCTTCAGCCGCGATTGGCGGACCTCGGCGATTCGCGGCTGAAGCCGCTCCTGCGGCGCCGTCCGCGGATGGCGAATCCGTATCGGCAATATTTCTGCAACTGCATGGCCGCTACCGGGGTCAAGCATGGAGAGGCGCCGTTCGCGCCCCGACCTGGAGGGGTCGCTTCCACTCTCTTGCAGGAAAGGACTGATCATGCCGACACGCCCGTTTCTACTCATGCTGGCCCTGATTTCGACCGGCGCCCTGGCCCAGCGCTACGACTGGCAGGGCGAAGGCCGCGCGCGCTACCTGTGCGGCGGCGTCGGCGACGAGAGCATGGCCGCGCTGCAGGCGCATCGCGGCGAGGCCCAGGCCGAGCTGCTGTTCACCCAGGGCGGCCGCGGCGCCTACCTGGCCGACGTCAACGTGACGGTGAACGGCCCGGGCCTGGCCCAGCCGCTGACCTTCGTCGCCGGCGGCCCGAGCTGCCTGCTGCAACTGCCGGCCGGCGGCCGCTACACCGTGGCGGCCGACCATGGCGGCAATACGCGCAGCCAGCGCATCGTCGCCGGCGGCGGCAAGCGCACGGTGTTCAACTGGCCCGATTCGACGGCGCGCGCCGACGCTGCCGCCGACATCGCCGTCGAATGAGGCGGCGGACGGCCGCTTGGCGTAGGCCGGGCTCTACGCCCGACATGGCTGCGGGCCGAGAGCGTGGCCGGGCGTAGAGCCCGAGCTACGGGCGGCCGTTCTACGCGCCGCTGGGCTCATCCACACGAATCGCCGGGAAAGCCTGTGCACCCGCCGTGGATAAGTCGTCCAGGCGTTTGATCCGAAAGGGAATGCGCGCGCTGCTCAAAAATCGGGCAGCGCCCGCAGGCTTTCCACACCGGAGGCCGGACAAGGCTGTGGGCCGCCTGTGGACAACTGCGGCAAGTGCTTGAGCCGAGACGGCCAATCCGCATTGCCTAAAAAACAGGCGGCCAAGTCCGCCGCGACCGCGTCCGGCATGCCGCCGGCGGCCTTGTGCACAGCATCACGGCTATGCACAGCCCGGCCGGCATAAGCATGTGGGCAGGCTGTGGAGAAGCGCGCCAAGCCCTTGCTGCGACGCACGAAATCCGGCCTGCCCAAAAATCGGGCAGGGCGGTTTTCAGCCGGCCCGCGCGCCCCAGCCGAGCGCGCGGCAGACCGCGGCGAAATCCTCGCTCGGCGGACAGTCCACCACGATGCGGCTGCCGCCGTGCGGATGGTCGAAGGCCAGCCGCGTGCAGGCCAGCAGCATGCGCTGGCTGCCGAACAGCTCGGTGAACAGCCGGTTGTGGCGGCCCTTGCCGTGGGTGGCATCGCCGATGATCGGGTGCGACAGGTGCTTGAGGTGGCGGCGCAGCTGGTGGCGGCGGCCGGTCAGCGGCTCGAGCTCGACCAGCGCGTAGCGGCTGGTCGGGTAGCGGTCGACGCCATGCGGCAGCTCGACGGTGGCCAGCGTGCGGTAGCGGGTGTGGGCCGCCTGCGGCTCGGCGGCGACGTCGGGCGCGCGCTCGTAGTCGTCGTACTGGCGGCTCAGCGGGTGGTCGATCTCGCCGGCGGCCGGCGGCCAGCCGCGCACCACCGCCAGGTAGCGCTTGCCGACCGTGCCGGCCTCGAACTGCTGCGACACGGCGCGGGCGCTGTCCGGATCGAGGCCGAACAGCAGCACGCCCGAGGTGCCGCGGTCGAGCCGGTGGATCGCGTGGACATGGCGGCCCAGCTGGTCGCGCGCTTCCTGCAGCGCGAAGCGGGTCTCGTGGCGGTCGAGCATGCTGCGGTGGACCAGCAGGCCCGAGGGCTTGTGCAGCGCGACCAGGTGGTCGTCGAGATGGAGGACGGGCAGCACGCTCAGCTCCTCGGCGCCAGCACGATCACGGCCGCGCCGGCCAGCACCAGCGCGACGCCGGCCAGATCCCAGCCGCCCGGGCGGATGCCGTCGACCGCCCACAGCCAGCCGAGCGCCGCCGCCACGTAGACGCCGCCATAGGCCGCGTAGACCCGGCCGCTGGCCGCCGGATGCAGGCTCAGCAGCCAGACGAAGGCGGCGAGGCTGGCGGCGGCCGGCAGCAGCAGCCAGGCCGGGCCGCGCTTGCTCAGCCACAGCATGGGCAGGTAGCAGCCGACCAGCTCGGCCAGGGCGGTGAGCAGGTAGAGGACGAAGGTCTGGGCGAGGGCATAGGGTTTCCAAATGAATTGCTTCACCGCCGAGGACGCCGAGGACATTGGAGATCGGCCTACACCGCCTTTCCTCAGCGTCCTCAGCGGTAAAACCTGCCGCCGTGAACTGAACGGATGGTCGCCTCAAACCACCGTCAGATGATTGTCCCAGGCGATGCCGTCGGCCTTGCGCGTCTCGCGCAGGTCGAGCGTGCCCGGCGCCAGCCGCCACAGCTCGCCGCCTTCGCCGCTGGCCCACCATTCGCCGTTCACCGCCGCGGCGCCGAACACGCGCGGCAGCGCTTGCTGGGCGGTCGGCCGGCCCTGGCTGTCCCATTCGGTCAGCAGGTTGCCGGTCGGGCAGGGCATCAGGAAGCGGTCGTCGAGCGCGGCCAGGCTGGCGGCGTAGCCGGCCATGCCCTGGCGCAGCGCGTCGGGCGTCTCGGCATAGCGGAATTCGCCGTCGCGCAGGATCGCCAACATCGGCGAGGTGCGCGTGCCCTCGTTCTGCAGCGCGGCGCCGAGCGTGCCGTCGCGCGTCACCGCCAGGTGGCGGATCGACTGCCGGCTGTCGTCGAGCCGGTACTCGGCCCGGAGGCCGCCATCGCGGCCGTCGATCAGCACCAGCGACGGGTCCATGCGGTCGATGTTGCGCTTGTAGCGGCCGGTCTCGGGCAGGGTGAGGATGCCGCCGTTGGCGACCGCCAGCGTATCGCGGTCGAGCCACAGCAGCTCGTGCGGGCCGACGCCGTGGCTGGGCCGGTCTTCGAGCCGCCTGAAGGTCCTGGCGTCGCGGATCGCCAGCCGGCCGGCGCCGTTGCGCTCGTCGGTCTCGGCGGTGATCAGCCGGCGGCCGTCGTGGCTGAACACCGCGTGGCCGACCAGGTTGCGTTCGTCCTCGAGCCGGAAGGTCTTGAGCAGCTTGCCGCGGCGCCAGTCGATGCGGGCCAGGAAGTAGCCGGGCCGGCGCGCCACCACGATGGCTTCGCCGTAGCGCAGCGGATCGGGCACCAGCACGTGGCCGCGCGCGGGCAGCGCGGCGTCCTGGCGCTCGAGGCTGCCGGCGCGCCAGTTCTCCGGACCGCGCCAGCTGGCGGCCAGCAGCACCGGCGCGCGCCTGGCGGCGCCGGCGAACAGCGGGGTGGCGGCGAGGGCGAGGCCGGTGGCGAGCAGGTGGCGGCGGGTCAGGGGCATGGCGGGATGCGTGGTCGGATCGTCGAAAGCTTTACCGCAGAGGACGCGGAGGACACCGAGGGACAAGCAAGGGAGATCGAGCTGTATCTGCCGTCCTCCGCGGTGGAGGTGGGTCTCATTTCTTGCGCGGGCAGCCCAGCGCCTCGGCGCGGGCCAGCCGCTGGGTGCGGTCGGCCGGCGTCTCGGCGGCCTCGAGCCAGCCGCCCAGGTGGGGCAGGGCGATGCGCGCCAGTGCCGCGATCCAGTCGGGCTCGGCGTTGAGGGCCGGCAGGTAGCGGTACTCGCCGCCGCCGGCGGTCATGAAGTCGGCCTTGCCCTCGATGGCGATCTCCTCGAGCGTCTCCAGGCAGTCGGCGACGAAGCCGGGGCAGATCACGTCGAGCTTGCCGGTCTTGCGCTTGCCGAGCTGGTGCAGCACGTCGACGGTATAGGGCTTGAGCCATTCCGCCTTGCCGAAGCGCGACTGGAAGGCGACGGTGTAGCCGTCGGCCGGCAGCTCGAGCGCCTCGGCCAGCAGCCGGCCGGTCTTCTGGCATTCGCAGTGGTAGGGGTCGCCGCGGTCGAGCGTGTAGCGCGGCACGCCGTGGAAGCTCATCAGCAGGTGGTCGCCGCGACCGTTGCGCTGCCAGTGGGCGCGCACGCGCTGCGCCAGCGTCTCGATATAGGCCGGGTGATCGTGGAAGTGCTTGACGATGCGCAGCTCGGGCGGATTGCGCTGGGCCGACAGCGCGGCCGCGACGGCGTCGATCGCGCTGCCGCTGCTCGAGGCGGCGTACTGCGGGTAGAGCGGTAGCGCCAGCACCCGGTCGCAGCCGGCGGCCTTGAGCGCCGCGAGCCGGTCGGCCACCGAGGGCTGGCCGTAGCGCATGGCCCAGTCGACCACCACCTGCTGGCCCTGGTTGCCGAGGTAGCCCTGCAGCAGCTTGGCCTGGGCGCGGGTATGCACGGCCAGCGGCGAACCGTCGCGGGTCCAGATGCTGGCGTACTTGGCGGCGGATTTCTTCGGCCGGGTGTTGAGGATGATCAGGTTGAGGATCGGCCACCAGGCCAGCCGCGGGATCTCGACCACGCGCGGATCGGACAGGAACTGCTTGAGATAGGGCCGCAGCGCCTGCGCCGTCGGCGCTTCCGGCGTGCCGAGATTGATCAGCAGGATGCCGACGCGGCGCGGCTGGTCGTGACGGAAGGCGGGTTCGGGCAGGTAGGCCATGGCGGGTGGGGTAAAGGCGGAAGCCCGAATGATAGCGCCGGACGCTGTTCGGAGCGCTTGCGGCAGGTCGATCCAGATCAGCGATCTGAATTGGCAGCCCTCACCCTCCCCGTTTCTGCAAGGCAGAAACGGGCCCCTCTCCCGCGCGCGGGAGAGGGGCTAAAAGCGCGGCGAGATAAATTGATCGCATGCTGCCGCTGATTCGCGGCTGAAGCCGCTCCTACAAAGGCGGCGGTCGTGGCATGAGCGTAGCGATATGCCTAGCAGCAGGTGCAACGGAGAGCGGACGAGCGTCAGCGAGGCTCCCTCGCGGCGGCGAGGGCGGGGGAGTCGAGGTGGAACAGGGAAGCCGGAGGGTCGAGCACTCACCCAACGCAAGCGCCCGGCTTTGCCGGGCGCCGATCCTACGTTCGAGCAGCCTCAGAGGGCAGAGCGCCCATCAAGGCTTGAAGTGCAGCACCAGATTGTCGATCGCCAGGTCCTGCTGCTTGCTGCCGAGGTCGATCACCGCCCAGTGGAAGCTGTTGGTCAGCGCCCGGCCGTCCTGCCTGGCCAGCGCGACGGCCAGGTCGACCCGGCCCTGCTGGTCGGCGCAACCCGGTCCCAGCGTGGCCGGCACCAGGCGGTTCTCGACCGCGCGGGCCACCTGCAGGTTGTCGCCGGCGTAGAGCTTCACCGGCAGCAGGTCGTTGCAGTTCGGGCTCTTGCGGTTGTAGATCGTCAGGCCGGCCGCCACCAGCGGCGACAGGCTGTGCAGCACCAGGTAGCGCGCGCCGCCGGGCGGGTTCACCTCGGCCAGCACGCCGCGGCCGAACAGCGCGTCGCGCGCGGCCGGGCCGCCGGCCGTCCACGGCACGGCGGCCGGCAGCGTATTGCGCGGATAGGCCTGGCGCGGATTGTCGGTGAAGCTGAACCGCACCCAGTGCTGCTGCACCCGGATCCAGTCGTTCTGCCAGGCGGTGCCGGCGCCCCACTGTTCGAAGTCGAGCTTGAGCTGCGGCGCGGCCGGATTGGCGCCGCCGGTGACCGCCGACAGCAGGAATTGCGAGGTGTCCCACATCGCGCCGGTGTTCTCGTAGTAGAGCCGGCTGTCCTGGGCATGGGCGACGGTGCACAGGCCGAGGGCGAGGCCGATGGCCAATCGGGTCAAACGTTTCATTGAGTTCTCCTAAGTGCCATGCTGGGTAGCAAGGTTTATGACCGCGGCACTCGGGCGAATGCCACGGCTGTTATGACGTTAACATTTTGCACTGCATCATAACCTCCTGTGTGACGTGACGACGTCCTGGAATAGTTCCCTATGCCTCGCATCGCTTTTACCCATCATCTGCGCCGCCACGCGCCGGCCGAGCCGCTCGAGGTCGCGGCGGACACGCCGCGGGCGGCGCTGGAGGCCGTGTTCGCGCTGCATCCGGCGCTGCGCGGCTACGTGCTCGACGAGCAGGGCGGGCTGCGCCGCCACGTCGCGCTGTTCGTCGACGGCGAGCTCAGGCGCGACGCGCTCGATGCGCCGGTGGCGGCGGGGGCGTCGATCTATGTGATGCAGGCTTTGTCGGGCGGGTGAGGGCGGGGATGCCCACGGAACGGATCGGCCGTCGCCTTGCGCGACGGCGTTCGGCCGAACGACGCGCAGTCGGCGAACCGGATGGCCTGGTTTCCCGTAGGTCGGGCTTTATGCCCGACAGCGATCTTGATAGGCGGCGCTGTCGGGCATAAGCCCGACCTACAAGGGGCGTTCGGTGCGGTCGATGGCCGCGGCGGCGAGCCTGCTCAGGGATTGGCGCACAGCCCGACCGCGCGGTCGCCGCGCTTGCCGCACGGCGTGCGCGCGCCCGGTACCGGGTGCGGCGTGCCGTCCTCGTCCATATGCGCCTCGAGCGTGTCCCAGGCCAGCACGCCCTGGCGGTCGACCGTCAGGCGCAGCAGCCAGCCGACCCGGCCCGGCCCTTCGCCGAAGCCGTCGAACACGAAATTGCCGAGGCTCCAGACGATGGGCTTGCCGCGGTAGAGGTCGGCGCCCTGGGTCACGTGCGGATGGCCGCCGACCACCGCGTCGGCGCCGGCGTCGATCATCAGCCGGGCCAGCGCGCGCTGGCGCTCGCTCGGTTGCGGCTCGCGCTCCCAGCCCCAGTGCATGAAGGGGATCACCAGGTCGGCGCCGGCCGCGCGGGCGGCGCGGATGTCGCGCACCACGTGGCTGTCTTCGCTCCAGGCCACGCCGGCCCAACTGGCGCCGGCCTCGAAGCTGCGCGGCTTGAACTCGTCGTAGCCGAGCACCGCGATGCGCAGCCCCTTCTGTTCGATCCACAGCGGCGCATGCGCCTCGGCCAGGTCGCGGCCGCCGCCGAAATGGCGGATGCCGGCGCGGTCGAGCAGGCCCAGCGTCTCCAGCAAGGCTTCGCGGCCGTAGTCGCCCGAGTGGTTGTTGGCCACCGCCACCGCGTCGAAGCGGCCTTGCAGCTTGTCGAGCACGCGCGGATGGGCGCGGAAGGTGTAGATCTTGTTGGCCAGCGGCGTGCCGGTGGTGGCGACCGGGCATTCGAGGTTGCCGATGGTGTAGTCGGCATCGCGCAGGAAGGCGTCGAACGGCGCCAGCGGGTCGCCGCCGGCCGCGATGGTGCGGCCGGGCCCGTCGTCGAGCATCAGGTCGCCGGCGAACACCAGCCGCACCGGCCCGGCCTGGGCGGTCAGGCTCAGCAGCAGGGCGGCGATCGGTCCGAAGGCGCGCTTCATGGCCGGCTCCCGGCGCGTTCGAGCGCGCACCAGTATTGCAGTTCGCCGTCGCGCACCGGCTCGTACACCGTCTGCAGGCCGGTGAAGCCGTAGCGGCCGCCGCGCGGCGGCGGGTAGGGGTAGGTCGCCTGCTGGATGGGCACGGCGCCCTCGTCGCGGTCGGCGTAGGTGTAGAGCTTGATCGCGGCGTGCTCGGCCGGCTGGGCCTCGAACACGATGCGGAACAGGAAGTAGGAGCCGATCGCGACCGGCGCGACGCCGTAGGGCGAGGTCACCGGCGCGGCGCGCAGGATCCGGGTCTCGCCGCCGTAGTCGACCCGGCAGGCGACCTGCTCGGCGGCGCGCGGGGCGGCATGGACGGGCAGGGCGAGCAGCGGCAGCGCGGCGGCGCCCGGTAGCAGGCGGAAGAGGCGGGGCATCGGACGGACGGCGGAGTGGCGGGCGCCCATTATGCCGCGCGGCGCGGCGGCGCGATCGCCTATAAACCAGCATGCGGCGCGCTTGGCGCCATCGGAACGGAGGGGACGACATGAGCGATACGCTGCTGGTCGGCAGCCGCAAGGGTTTGCTGGTCTACCGCCGCGCGGCCGACGGCTGGTCGCTGGCCGGGCATCACTTCGCCGGCGTGCAGGTCAGCATGCTGCTGGCCGACGGGCCGCGCTGGTACGCGGCGCTGCGCAACGGCCACTTCGGCCCCAAGCTGCACGTCAGCGAGGACGGCGGCGCCAGCTGGAGCGAGCGCGCCGCGCCGGCCTTCCCGGCCGAGCTCGACGGCAAGCCGGTGGTCGACCAGGTCTGGAGCCTGGCCGCCGCGCCGGACGGCACGCTGTGGGCCGGCTGCATCCCGGCCGGGCTGTTCCGCTCGGCCGACGGCGGCCGCAGCTGGAGCCTGGTCGAATCGCTGTGGAACCGGCCGGAGCGCGCCAAGTGGTTCGGTGGCGGCTTCGACGACGCCGGCATCCATTCGATCCTGCTCGATCCGCGCGATCCGGACCGCATCGTGCTCGGCATCTCCTGCGGCGGCGTCTGGCGCAGCCACGACGGTGGGAAAAACTGGGAGACGCGCTGCGGCGGCATGTGGGCCGCCTATATGCCGCCCGACGCCAAGGAAGACCCGGACATCCAGGACCCGCACCGGCTGGTGCAGTGCCGCGAGGCGCCCGACATCTTCTGGTGCCAGCACCACAACGGCCAGTTCGTCAGCCGCGACGGGCTGGAGCGCTGGAACGAGATCTGGCCGGCACCGCCGCTGAGCAACTTCGGTTTCGCGGTGGCGGCCCATCCGCGCGATCCCGGCACCGCCTGGTTCGTGCCGGCCGAAGTCGACGAGCGGCGCATCCCGCACGAGGGCGATTTCTACGTGCTGCGCACGCGCGACGGCGGCCAGGGTTTCGACAAGCTCAAGGCCGGCCTGCCGCCGGCGCCGGCCTTCCACCTGGTCTACCGCCACGGACTGGCGGTGGACGGCACGGGCGACGGCCTCGCGATGGCCTCGACCACCGGCTCGCTGTGGACCAGCGACGACGGCGGCGACAACTGGCAGCGCGTGTCGGCCGAGCTGCCGCCGGTCTACTGCCTGGCGTTCTCGACCTGAGGCGGCGACGCCGATGGCGAAATCCGGCGCTGGAGCGCCGGGTTTGTAGGAGCGGCTTCAGCCGCGAATCGTGTTCGAAGCTCGGTGCTGTGGAATCCCGACGATTCGCGGCTGAAGCCGCTCCTACGGTGGAGCGTGGCGGCCGTGGGGTAGATGGTGACCTGTATTCGAGTCGCTAACGAGCGAAGCGAGGCGCCCTTGCGGCGGCGAGGGCGGGGGAGCAGGGGTGGATCAGGGCATGCCGGAGCGTTGAGTACTCACTGACCCCCAACGCCCGGCTTTGCCGGGCGCCGCACTGCCTGCCGAGTCAGCACATCAGGCGGAGCAACCCCCTAGGCATGCTCTCCTGCCACCCAGCCGGACGACCACGCCCACTGGAAGTTGTAGCCGCCGAGCCAGCCGGTCACGTCGACCACCTCGCCGACGAAGAACAGCCCCGGCACCTTGCGCGCCATCATGGTCTTGCTCGACAGCGCGTCGGTGTCGACCCCGCCGCGCGTCACCTCGGCCTTCTTGTAGCCCTCGCTGCCGCTCGGCTTCACCCGCCAGTCGTGCAGCCGCTGCGCCAGCTGGGCCAGCTCGGCCGGGCGGTATTGCTTCATCGGCCGGATGTCGAGATGGGCGGCGCAGAAGGCCTGGGCGAAGCGCTTGGGCAGCCAGGTCGCCAGCACGTTGGGCAGCAGCGCGTCGCTGCGCGCGGCCTCCTCGAACAACTGGCCGGCGTCGCGGCCCGGCAAGAGGTCGAGGCTGATCTCGCGGCCCGGCTGCCAGAACGAGGAGATCTGCAGGATGGCCGGGCCCGACACGCCGCGATGGGTGAACAGCACGTTCTCGCGGAAGCTCGGCCCGTCGCCGCCATTCGCCTCGCAGTCGAGCGACACGCCGGCCAGCTCGCCGTAGAGGTCGCGCGGCTCGAAGGTCAGCGGCACCAGCGCCGGCGCCAGCGCGGTCACCGGCAGGCCGAACTGCCTGGCCAGCTCGTAGCCGAAGCCGGTGGCGCCGATCGGCGGGATCGACAGGCCGCCGCTGGCGATCACCAGGCTCTGGCAATGCCAGCTTTCGCGCGTGGTGTGCACCACGAAGCCGCTGCCGTCCGGCCCCGGCTCGACCGACTTCACCGCGGTGCCCATGCGCCATTGCACGGCGCCGGCGTCGCACTCCGCGCGCAGCAGGTCGATGATGTCCTGCGCGCTGTCGTCGCAGAACAGCTGGCCGAGCTTCTTCTCGTGCCATTTCACGCCGTGGCGGTCGACCAGCCCGATGAAGTCGCGGGCGCCGTACTGGGCCAGCGCCGATTTGCAGTAGTGGGGATTTCGCGACAGGTAGCGATCGGCCGCCGCCTGGAAGTTGGTGAAATTGCAACGTCCGCCGCCGGAAATGCGGATCTTCTCGGCCAAGCGCTCGCTGTGGTCGATCAAGGCCACGCCGCGTCCGCGCTGGCCTGCGCCGGCTGCCGCCATCATGCCGGCCGCGCCGGCGCCGATGACCACCACGTCGATGGAATGTTTAGTCACCTAGTGTAAAAACTCTGAAATGTTTATAGTTGCGGCGAACCGCCGACCACCCGCCAAAGCCAGGTTTCATGCGGCTTCCGGCGATATGGCCCGATTGCGCCCCAGGAGTCGGCCAAGCGCTTGACCGGCGTGGCCCCGACGGCTCCCGAATTCTATAAGCCCCCTTCCTCCGGAGAGAGACAAAAGATGAAACGATTTGGCCTTGTACGTCCGACCCTGGCCGCCGCCGCGGTCGCGATCGCCTTGTCCGGGGCCGCGTCGGCCGCGGGCCAGTATTCGAACGCCTACTTCTTCGGCGACAGCCTGACCGACATCGGCGCCTTCGGCGGCGTCGCCGGCCTGCCGCAGGGCGCGCGCTGGACGGTGGACAACGCCGACATCTACGCCACCCTGCTGGCCAAGAAGTACGGCATCCAGATCAAGGCGGCCAATACGGCCAACGCCGCGCTGGCGGCCGGCGGCAGCGACTTCGCCCAGGGCGGCGCGCGCGCCACCGAAGTGACCAACGCCGGTCCCGGCGGCCTCGAGATCCGCGACCTGCCGACCCAGGTGGCCGACTTCCTGGCCCGTTCGGGCGGCAAGGCCGATCCGAACGCGATCTACTCGCTGTGGGTCGGCGGCAACGACATCCCGGTGGCGCTGGCCGCCGCCCAGACCGGCGGTTCGGCCGCCGGCCAGGCCGTGGTGGGCGCCGCCGTCGCCTCCACCGTCGCCCAGGTGCAGAAGCTGCGCGCCGCCGGCGCCAAGCGCATCATCGTCAACAACCTGCCCGACTTCGGCGCGACGCCGAGCGTGATGCAGAGCGCCATCGGCCTGGTGGTGCAGGGCGCGCTGCCGCAGGTCGGCAGCAACCTGACCGCCTTCGGCTCGAGCGCCCAGGTGCAGGGCCTCCTGGCCAGCGTGCCGGGCACGGTCGCCACCGGCGTCGGCGCCCAGGTCGGCAGCGGCGTTGCCGCGCAGACCAGCGCCACGCTGGCGCAGAACGTGCAGGCCAGCCTGACCCCGGCGCTCGGCGCGGCCACTGCGGCCGCCGTCGCCTCCGGCTTCCAGACCGCCTTCAACACCGCCTGGTCGGGTTCGCTGTCGACCCAGCTGACCGCCAACCTGAACACCGGCATGGCCTCGCTGAACCTGCCGGCCTCGGTCGGCGGCGTGCTGAACACCACGGTGACCAACCTGAACTCGGCCGGCACCATCGGCGGCGTCACCGGCCAGGCGGTGGTCGCCGCCAACGCCCAGGTCAACGCCGGCGGCCAGAACGCCACCGCCAACGGCCTCAACGCCGCCCGCCAAGCCATCGTCAACGCCGTGGCCGGCCAGCTGGCCACGCTGCAGACCAACGTCGGCAACACCCTGCAAAGCCAGATCGGCGGCAACCTGAGCGCCAACGCCGGCGCCGCCACCATCGGCGCGATCAACGCCACCTACGTCAACGCCGTCAACGCCGCGGTCGACGCGGTGGTGGCCGCCAACCCGGCGCTGGCCGCGGTCGGCCCGACGCTGAAGGCCCAGCTGGCCGCTGCCCAGAGCCAGGTGGTGACCAACGTCAGCGCCGCGCTGCCGACCATCATGGGCCAGGTCACCCCGGCCGTCGCCGCCCAGCTCAACGCCACGCTGGCCTCGGCCTTCGCGGCCGTCAGCGGCTCGACCCAGACGCTGAACGACACGCTGGCCAGCCAGCTGTCGACCACCAACGCCTCGGGCGCCTACCTGTCGGTGCGCAGCGGCGCGACCCAGCTGTCCGGCCTGTTCAACACCGCGCTGGCCGGCGGCCTGGTCGGCCAGGACGTGGTGGTGATCGACGTGCAGCGCTTCCTCAACGAAGTGCTGGCCAACCCGACCGCCTTCGGCTTCAGCAACGTGGCGGGCCAGGCCTGCCCGGTCGGCACCAGCTCGCTGGTCTGCACCAGCGCCCAGCTGGCCGGCTCCGGCTACCTGTTCGCCGACGACCGCCACCCGACGCCGCAGACCCACGCCGTGCTGGCCCAGTACATCGGCTCGGTGCTCGACGCGCCCTACTACGCCGCCCAGCTGGTCAACAACCAGCCGGCCGTGGTGGCCGCGGCCCAGGCCGCCATCGACGAGCGCGGCGTGCGCGCCCGTTCGGTCAACGACGTCGAGGTCTACACCCGCGTCAGCCGGCTCGACCACGACACCGAAGGCGGCGTCGACAGCCTCAAGAGCGATGCCAAGAACACCGCCGCGACGGTCGGCGTCGACAACCAGTTCGGCGCCCACAGCGTGGTCGGCGTGAACTTCACCCAGGTGAAGAACGACACCGACTTCGCCAACCAGGCCGGCTCGTTCTCGGCCACCAACCGCGCGGTGGCCTTCTACGGCCGCTACGACAACGGCCCGATCTCGATCGGCGGCGACCTGGTGTTCGGCTCGACCCGCTTCTCCGACATCGAGCGCAACATCACGCTGGGCGCGCTCAAGCGCGTCGAGCGCGCCGATGCGCGCGGCAACCAGGTCGGCCTGCGGGTGGTCGGCGGCTACACGCTGTCCTTCGGCAGCGCCTCGGTCACCCCGACCGTCAGCCTGGCCTTCCGCGAGAACAAGATCAGCGGCTACTCGGAAAAGTGCGGCGACGTCGCCAACGCATCGTTCTGCAGCACCTCGATGCGCTACGGCACGCAGCGCGTCGATTCGCTGCTGGCCGGCGCCGGCGCCCGCGCGGAGGTCAAGCTGGGCAAGGTCACGCCGTTCGGCTCGGTGATGGTCTATCGCGACAGCAAGGACAAGGACCGCACCGTCGAGGCCGGCCTGGTCGGCCAGCCGACCACCTTCGAGACGTCGGTGTTCACGCCCGATCCGAGCTACGCCGTGCTCAACGTCGGCGCCCGCGCCGAGTTCGCGCCGGGCGTGTCGGGCTACCTGAGCTACAGCCACACCGCCGGCATCAAGGACGAGAAGCGCCGTTCGATCGCCTTGGGCCTGCAGGCCGGCTTCTGACGCGCCTTGATGGGCTGATCGGCGTCGGTGAATGGCGGATGTTCAGAGCGGCGCCCGGCCAAGCCGGGCGTTCGAGGGCGGAGCAGGTTCGGGGAGCGGCGCTCCCTGATTCAACCCGACTCCCCCCGCCCTCGCCGCCGCTCGTTCGTTTTTCATGGAAGCGACAGTTGTATCCAGCACGGCAGCACATGAAAAAACCCGGCCTCGGCCGGGTTTTTTCATGCCCTTCTACTGGGTAGGAGCGGCTTCAGCCGCGAATGGCGGCAGTGGCACCGCACCGATTCGCGGCTGAAGCCGCTCCTACAGGGTGCCAGGCCAGCCGCCTGTGGGCACCGGAACGCAGTGGCCTTGCCTCCGCGTCCTCGGCGTCCTCAGCGGTCAGTCGTTCAATTTGCCATTCCGCCGGCCAGACCTTCAGCCCGCCATCCCGCTATGCCGCAGCAGCGCGTCGATGCTCGGCGCGCGGCCGCGGAAGGCCTTGAAGCTGTCCATCGCCGGCCGGCTGCCGCCGACCGCCAGCACCTCGCGGCGGAAGCGCGCGCCGGTCTCGGCGAAATCGGCCGGCGCCTCCTCGAACGCCGCGTAGGCGTCGGCGCTCAGCACCTCGGCCCACTTGTAGCTGTAGTAGCCGGCCGCGTAGCCGCCGGCGAACACGTGCGAGAAGGCGTTGGGGAAGCGGTTCCAGGCCGGCGGCCGGTTGACCGCCACCTCGTCGCGGATGCGTTCGAGCAGCTGCAGCACCGTCTCTCCGCCGGCGTCGAAGCGGCTGTGCAGCTCCATGTCGAACAGGCCGAATTCGAGCTGGCGCACCGTGATCATGCCGGCCTGGTAGTTCTTGGCCGCCAGCATCTTGTCGAACAGCGCGCGCGGCAGCGGCTCGCCGCTGTCGACGTGGGCGGTCATCGCCTCGACCCGCGGCCATTCCCAGCAGAAGTTCTCCATGAACTGGCTCGGCAGCTCGACCGCGTCCCATTCCACGCCGTTGATGCCGGCCACGCCGAGTTCGCCGACCTCGGTCAGCAACTGGTGCAGGCCGTGGCCCATCTCGTGGAACAGCGTGATCACCTCGTCGTGGCTGAAGGTGGCCGGCTTGCCGCCGTGGCCGCGGCCGAAGTTGCAGGTCAGGTAGGTGATCGGCGTCTGCACCCGGCCGTCGGCCAGCTCGCGGCGGTTGCGGCAGTCGTCCATCCAGGCGCCGCCGCGCTTGCCTTCGCGCGCATACAGGTCGAGGTAGAACTGGCCGACCAGCCGGCCCTCGCCGTCGACCAGGCGGTAGAAGCGCACGTCCTCGTGCCAGACCGGCGCCTGGTCGGGCTCGGCGCGCAGGCCGTACAGCGCGTGGATCACATCGAACAGGCCGGCCAGCACGCGCGGCTCGGTGAAGTACTGCTTCACCTCCTGCTCGGAGAAGCTGTAGCGCGCCTCCTTGAGCTTTTCGCTGACGTAGCCCAGGTCCCACGATTCGAGCGTGTCGAGGCCGAGTTCGCGCGCGGCGAACGCTTCGAGCTCGTCGCGGTCCTGCCGCGCATGGATGCGCGCGCGCCGCGCCAGGTCGCGCAGGAAGCCGAGCACCTCGTCGGGCGTGTCGGCCATCTTGGTGGCGACCGAATACTCGGCGTAGTTGGCGAAGCCCAAGAGACCGGCCATCTCGGCGCGCAACGCCAGGATGCGGCCGATCGCCTCGCTGTTGTCGAATTCGGCCACGCCGAGCTCGGAGGCGCGGGTAGCGTAGGCGCGGTACAGCGTCTCGCGCAGCGCGCGGTTGTCGCAGTAGTTCTGCACCGGCAGGTAGACCGGCATGTGCAGCGTCAGCTTGTAGCCGGCGCGGCCGTCCTTCTCGGCCGCGGCGCGGCACTGCGCCTTGACGTCGTCGGGCAGGCCGGCCAGCTCGGCCTCGTCCTCGACGTAGTGGGCGTAGGCGTCGGTGGCGTCGAGCAGGTTCTGCTCGAAGCGCGCGGCCAGTTGCGCCAGCTCCTCCTTGATCGCGGCGAAGCGCGCCTTGTCGGCCTCGGGCAGTTCGGCGCCGCCGAGGCGGAAGTCGCGCAGCGCGTTCTCGACGATCTTGCGCCGCGCCGGCGGATAGCCGGCGTCGTCGCCCGATTCGGCGAGCCGTTCGGCGAGCCGCTTGTACTGCCGGTACAGCGCCAGGTTCTGCGATACCTCGGCGCCGAACTGGCTGAGCTTGGGCAGCGCGGCGTTGTAGGCCTCGCGCAGCGCCGGCGTGTTGACCACCGCGTTGAGGTGGGCGACCTGGTTCCAGGCGCGCGACAGGCGTTCGCTGGCGTCGTCGAACGGCGTGACGAAGTGGTCCCAGTCGACCGGCGCGACGGTCTCGGCCGCGCGCATGGCGGCACGCGCCTCGTCCAGCAGCCGGTCGATCGCCGGCGCGACGTGCTCGGGCGGACCTGGTCGAAATGGGGCAGGGCGGAGAAATCGAGCAGCGGATTGGTCATGTTCTGGGCTCCTGCAGAAGGCGGGGATGGGGATGAGTCGATGATCGCCCGGCCGGGTTCCGTGCGGGGCGGATCGCGTAATCAATGTTTTTGATAGTCATGTTGACTAAATAGAATATTTCGTGCTCAGGATACATCCAGAAATATAAATGTAGGTATATGTTGCAGTAGCGCAGGCGCTTGGAAGAGACTACGGTCCGCGCGAGACAGAGAACACATACTAACCGGTATGGTTTTGCGCCGAAACGGCAACTTCGCCTACGTGGCGCATGCAGGCTGGTTTGGCGGACTACGCGCGATAACCTCCGAGGAGTTTGAAAGCATGATGAAAATGAATCGTCTCGCTCTGGCGCTCGCTACCGTGGGTGTCATGGGTGCAGCCACTTCCGTCTTTGCCGCCGAGGGCGACAAGGTCGATAAAATTGAAGTAACCGGCTCCCGCATCAAGCGCATTTCGTCCGAAACGCCGTCGCCGATCACCGTGGTGACGCGCAAGGAGATCGAACAGAGCGGCAAGGCCACGGTGGCCGAAGTGCTGCGCTCGGTCAGCGCCAACAATGCCAACAGCTACAACGAAACCTTCTCCAATTCCTTCGCGCCGGGCGCGTCCGGCCTGTCGCTGCGCGGCCTGGGCCAGAAGTCGACGCTGGTGTTGCTGAACGGCCGCCGCGTCGCCAACTACGGCTTCGCGCAGAACCTGTCCGACGCCTTCTTCGACCTGAACAGCATCCCGGCCTCGGCCATCCAGCGCGTCGAGATCCTCAAGGACGGCGCCTCGGCGGTGTACGGCTCCGACGCCATCGCCGGCGTGGTCAACATCATCCTGCGCAAGGACTTCACCGGCCTCGAAGCCTCGGCCAGCGCCGGCACCTCGACCGAGGGCGGCCTCAACGAATACCGCGTGACCGCCACCGGCGGCATCGGCAACCTCGACGAAGACCGCTTCAACGTGCTGGCTTCGTTCGACTATTTCAAGCGCGACAGCCTCAAGGCCACCGAGCGCGACTTCACCAAGGACCAGGATTTCCGCGCCTATCCGGGCGGCCTGTTCGGCTGGTCGGCCTCGGGCGGCACCTACCGCGTGGCCGCGACCAGCCGTCAGGCCTTCGCCACCTGCCCGAACGGCACGGTGAAGATGCCGGCCTCGAACTTCAGCAACCCGTACACCGGCACCAACCTGACCGGTGACGTATGCGCCTTCAACCTGGCGCCGTACACCGAGCTGATGCCCGGCACCGAGCGCGTCAACGGCTTCGTCCGCGGCGCGGCCAACTTCGGCAACCTGCAGGCCTACGGCGAAGTGCTGCTGTCGCACACCGAGACCGAGCAGACCTTCTCGCCGGCCGCCGTCTCCAACACCGGCATCGGCACCCGCTACAACCCGGTCACCGGCGGCCTGTCGCTCGACGACAACAAGCTGCCGGTCGGCAACGCGGCCAACCCGTTCGCCACGCCGTCGCGCTTCGCCTACGCCTTCATCGACGTCGGCCCGCGCAGCGCCAAGATCGACAGCGACAGCTACCGCGTGCTGGGCGGCCTCAAGGGCGAGTTCGGCGGCTGGGAATGGGACGTGGCCGGCGGCCGCTCCGAGAACAAGGCCAAGAACGTCCAGTTCAACCGCATCAACGGCGTGCGGCTGGCCGAGGTCATCAAGAACGGCTCCTACAGCTTCCTCAACCCGCAGAACAGCAAGGCCGTGGCCGACAGCCTGCGGCTGAACCTGAACCGCGAGTCGACCTCGACCGTCGACTTCGCCGACTTCGAGCTCAGCGGCGAGCTGTTCGACCTGCCCGGCGGCAAGGTAGGCATCGCCACCGGCCTCGACTGGCGCCGCGAAGAGATGGACGACCGTCCCGACGACGCGTTGGCCAAGGGTCTGGTGCTGGGCCAGGGCGCGACGCGCACCCAGGGTTCGCGCGACGTGACCGCCGCCTTCGTCGAGCTGAACATGCCGGTGCTCAAGTCGCTCGAGTTCACCCTGGCCGGCCGCCAGGATCGCTACAGCGACTTCGGCTCGGCCTTCTCGCCCAAGATCGGCGCCAAGTGGACGCCGACCCGGCAGGTGATGTTCCGCAGCTCCTACAGCGAGGGCTTCCGCGCTCCGACGCTGGCCGAGAACGCCGAGTCCAACTCGACCTTCTTCGTCAACCTGATCGACCGCAACCACCCGAACCCGGCGCTGCGCGGCCAGACGGTATCGGTCGCCGGCATCATCGCCAGCAACCCGTCGCTGGAAGCCGAGCGTTCCAAGAGCTACACCCTGGGCGTGGTGTTCGAGCCCAGCAACAGCTTCAATACCTCGCTGGACTTCTACAAGATCCGCCAGCGCAAGCTGGTGACCTCGGACGACACCCAGTACGTCGCCGACCACGAGAACGAAGCGCAGTACCGCAACTCGGTGGTGCGCGACGCGGCGACCGGCAACCTGCTGTACGTGGTGACCTCCTACCGCAACCTGTCCTTCGTCGAGACCAAGGGTCTGGACCTGACCGCCAACCTGCGCTTCGCGCCGACCGCCTACGGCCGCTTCAGCGTCGACTTCGACGCCAACTACCTGCTGTCGTACAAGACGCCGCCGGCAGCCGGCGCCGAGGTCGAGGACTACGTCGGCCGCGGCGTGTCGGGCGGTACTTATCCGCGCTACAAGGGCAGCGCGAGCCTGACGCTGGAGAAGGGCGACTGGACCACCAAGCTCAAGGCCAACCACACCGCCGGCTACAAGCAGGAACAGGCGGTCGGCCAGGAGCACGTGAACAGCTTCACCACGCTCGACTGGTACGCCAGCTACAACTTCAGCAAGCAGCTGGGCGCCTCGCTGTCGGTGCAGAACCTGTTCGACCGCACGCCACCGTTCGACGCCTACTACGCCTCGCGCTACGGCCTGGGCACCAACTTCACCTTGTACGACCTGCGCGGCCGCTACGTGCGCGCCACGGCCAACTACAAGTTCTGATCGATCCCGTTCACGGATCGCCATTGATCGGGTGCGGCTTGCCGCACCCGATTTTTTCTTGTGCGCGCCGGCCGTGGTTGACAGCGTGCCGCGGCGCCAAAAGACTCCTGCACTCAGGCATCGTCTCCACCCCATCCACCGCAGAAAGCTCCGCCATGGCCACCCGTCCGTTCAAAGGCATCCATCCCACCGTTCCCGAATCCGCCTGGATCGATCCCGCCGCGGTGGTGGTGGGCGACGTGGTCCTCGGCGAGAACGCCTCGATCTGGCCTGGCGCCATCGTGCGCGGCGACGTCAACCACGTGCGGATCGGCAACGATTCCAACGTGCAGGACCTGGCCTGCCTGCACGTCACCCACAAGCGCGACAGCGACCCCGAAGGCGCGCCGCTGATCATCGGCGAGCGCGTGACCATCGGCCACCAGGTCACCCTGCACGGCTGCACCATCGGCGACGAATGCCTGATCGGCATCGGTACCATCGTGCTCGACCGCGCGGTGCTCGAGCCGCGGGTGATGGTCGGCGCCGGTTCCTTGGTGCCGCCGGGCAAGGTGCTCAAGTCGGGTTGGCTCTACCTCGGCCGGCCGGTCAAGGAAGTGCGGCCGCTGAGCCCCGAGGAGCTGGCCCACTTCGCCTACTCGGCCCAGCACTACGTGCGGCTGATGCGCGCCCATCGCGAGTCCTGAGCGGATCCCGGCCGGATCCCGATTGGATTCCCTTTGGATTCGGCCTTGCGCCCGTCGCCGCCCGGCGACGGACCGAGCGGTTGATTGGGTACAATGGCGGCCTTTCCGCTGCCGAAGGTCCGACCGCCATGCTGAGTTTCCTGCCCGCCCCTTGCGCGGCCTCCTGTCCACGCTGCTGCTGGCGCTGAACACGGTGGTGCTCGGCACGATCCTGCTGGCCTTCGCCGTGATCAAGCTGCTGCTGCCGCTGCACGCGGTGCGCCGGCCGGTCGACCACGTGCTCAACGCGATCGCCGAGCGCTGGATCGGCAACAACGGCGTCTGGATCGCGTTGGCGCAGCGGGTGCAATGGCGGGTGGAGGGACTCGACCCGCTGCGCTACGGCGGCTGGTACCTGGTCGAGTCGAACCACCGCAGCTGGGTCGACATCTTCGTGCTGCAGAAGGTGTTCAACCGCCGCATCCCGATGCTCAAGTTCTTCCTCAAGCGCGAGCTGATCTACGTGCCGCTGATCGGCATCTGCTGGTGGGCGCTCGACTTCCCGTTCATGAAGCGGCACAGCGAGGCCTACCTGAAGAAGCATCCGGAAAAGCGCGGCGAGGACCAGCAGACCACGCGCCGGGCCTGCGAGAAGTTCAGCCTGGTGCCGACCTCGGTGATGAATTTCCTCGAAGGCACGCGCTTCACGCCGCACAAGCACCAGCAGCAGGGTTCGCCGTTCCAGCACCTGCTGCGGCCCAAGGCCGGCGGCATCGCGCTGGCGCTGAACGCGATGGGCGAGAAATTCCAGTCGCTGCTCGACGTCACCATCTTCTATCCGCAGGGCACGCCGACGCTGTGGGACCTGATGTCGGGCAAGATCCGCCAGGTGGTGGTGCTGGTGAACGAGCTGCCGATCCCGCGCGAATTCATCCAGGGCGACTACGGCGGCGACCCGGCCTTCCGCGCCCGCGTGCAGGCCTGGGTGCACGGACTGTGGGAAGAGAAGGACCGCACGCTGGAGAACCTGCGCCGGCAGTACGCAGCGGGCTGAGCGCGCCGGGCGGCGGCCGTGCGTGGCCTAGGATGCATGGCCAAAAGCCTTCACCGCGGAGGACGCAGAGGTCCGATCCATGCGTCCGCTTCCTCCCTGTGCATTCCTCTGCGCCCTCCGCGTCCTCCGCATCCTCCGCGGTGAGATTTGCCGTCCTTAGTCCTTACATCTGCTTGAACAAATGCGCGTAAGCGCGGCTGACCGCGATCTTCTCCGGCCGCGAGCGCAGGCACAGCGTCACCCGGCCGGCGAAGTCGCGGTTGGCCTCGGCGATGTCGCGCACGTTGACCAGCGTGGCGCGGTGCACTTGCCAGAACTGGTCGGGATCGAGCTGCTCGAGCAGCTCTTTGAGCGAGGTGCGGATCAGGTATTCGCCTTCGCGCGTGACCACCGTGGTGTATTTGTCGGCGGCATGGAAATAGCAGACGTCGTCGACCGCGATCAGCTTCACGTCGTTGCCCTGGCCGGCGCGGATCCAGCTCAGCCGCTGCGGCAGCATGCCGATCGGCAGGCCGCCGAGCGCGCTGCGCAGCGTTTCGAGCAGGTTGCGGTTGTCGGCCGGCCGCTGGCTGGCCAGCCGGTCGCGCAGTTTCTCCACCGCGCGCGCCAGCCGCTCGTCGCTGTAGGGCTTGAGCAGGTAGTCGATGGCGTCGCGCTCGAAGGCCTCGACCGCGTACTGGTCGTAGGCGGTGACGAACACGCAGTGGCAGCCGTCGGCCTGGCGCGCCACCTCGAGGCCCGACAGTCCCGGCATCTTGATGTCGAGGAAAGCCACGTCGGGCTCGTGCTCCTTCAGCGCCGCCACCGCCTCCAGCCCGTTGCGCGCCACCGCGGCGATGCGCAGCTCGGGCCACAGCTCGGCCAGCCGCGCCTGCAGGTAGTCGGCCAGGTGGGGTTCGTCGTCGGCGATCAGGGCGAGCGGTTGGGTCTGGGTCATGGCGGTCGGGGCGGCCGGATCAGCCGCGCAGCGGGAGTTCGATGCGGGCGCTGACGCCGCCCGCGGCATTGGCGGCCAGCTCGAGCCGGGCCTGGCCGTCGTACAGCGTGCTGAGCCGCGCCCGCACGTTGGCCAACCCCATGCCGAAGCTGCCGAGCCCTTCCTGCAGGCCCAGGCCGTCGTCGCTGACCTCGGCCAGCAGCGTATCGCCGCGCACGCTGATCGTGATGCGCACCGTGCCGCCTTCGACCTTGGGCTCGAGGCCGTGGCGCACCGCGTTCTCGACCAGCGGCTGCAGCAGCATCGGCGGCAGCGGCGCGTCGAGCAGCCCGGGCGGGCAGTCGAGCTCGAATTCGAGCCGCTCGGCCATGCGGATCTGCAGGATGCCGAGGTAGGCGCGCAACAGGTCGAGCTCCTGCCGCACCGTGCCCTGCGCATCGCGCGTGCGCGCCAGCGAGGCGCGCAGGTAGTCGTTGAACAGGCCGAGCATCTTCTTGGCCGTCACCGGCGAGACGTCGATCAGGCTCTGTACGTTGGCCAGGGTGTTGAACAGGAAATGCGGCTCGATCTGCGCCTGCAGCATGCGCATCTGGGCCGCCATCAGCTGCTTCTCCTGGTCGCCGCGGCGGGCCTGCTCGGCATGGTAGGCGGCCTCGAGCCGGCCGGATTTCTCGCGCCCCCACAGGATGCTGGCGATCACGGCGGCGGCCAGCATGAACACCATCAGGCTGGCCAGCAGGTAGGCGGGGTACTGGCGCACCACGTCGCTGAGCTCGTCCCAGCGCATCAGCCAGTTGAACACCAGGCCGAGCAGCGCGCCGACCACGATGGCGCCGACGAAGTAGAACGGTTCGCGCCGCGGCGGCGGCTTGATGACGGTGAAGGTGACCGTGACCACCGCGAACACCGACAGGCCCACCACATGGATGGTCAGCATCACGCGCCAGGCCGGCGAATCGCTGGTCAGCGAGAAGAACACCCCGGCCAGGGTGTTGACGACCAGCGTGACCAGCAGATTGCGCCAGGGGGCGCGCCAGGCGGTGGTTGGAGTAGGCATGCCCACGAGTTTAAAGCCTGCCATGGGCTCGGGTGGCCGGCATGCGCGCGCTCGCGGCAGCGGGGAGGGGGAAATACGGATCGGCCGGGGCCGTGCGGCCGGCCGCGGACGCGCTCGCCCGGCCTGGCCGGGCGCCTGGATTGCAGTTCGATGCGCGTCGACGCGGGCGGAGCATGCGCTCAGGCGGTCCGGCTGCTGGGCTGGTCGCGCGGCGGGGCGACGGGTTGCGGGGTCCGCAGCGGCACCACCTTGCGCTGCGACTCGGCCTGCGAGCTCGGCGCGCGGCGGCCGAGCGTGAATGGACTGAACATCTGGACACTCCCCTCTGATCGATGCGGCCGGCTTGTTCCCGGTCCGCGGAACGAAAGGTAGTCGCTTCGGATTGCGCAAGAGAGTGGCTTGCGACGAAATGCGGATCGGCGGGGCGAAACGCGTTCAGTCTTGATGAACGACGACGCGGCGCGGCCTGAAATGCTGCCGGTCGGCGTAGAAGGCGGCGTCCTGCCGCGGCCACCAGCCCGGGATGCCGAGCACCGGCAGCGGCGACAGCGCCCCGGGCGCGGCCAGCAGGCCGTCGGCGATGGCGGCGGCGACCGCCCGGTCGAGCCGGTCCAGCCTTTCGCCCGGCGCCGCGTCGAACCAGCCGGGTTCGACCTCGACCAGCATGGTCCGCGCCACGATGCCGACGAAGGGCGCCAGGCCCTTTTCCAGCAGCGCATGGCCGAAGGCGAGCGGCGCCAGCCGCCGGCCCCAGTCGCCGCGCCGGGCCAGGAACAGCTCGTCCCAGTCGTGCCCGCGCAGCGCCGCCAGCGGCGAGTCGCCGCAATAGGCGAGCACCAGGCCCGATTCGTCGAACAGCGTGGCGCAATCGCGTACGCGGCTGCGTTGCGGGCCGGCCTGGGCCGCCAGCTCGCGCAGATGCAGCGCGTTGAGCGCTGCCTTGCTTCGCGGCCAGGCCAGCCAGCACAGCGCGTTGAACGCGTCGTGCCAATTGCCGGGCCGGGTGGCGACCTCGCCGCAGCGGCCGATGCGCGCCTCGTAGCCCTCGCCGGGCAGGCCGTCGGCGGCGACGAAATGGACCGGCCGGCCGCCGTCGGTGTGCGGCCGCAGCGCGGGATCGAGCGTTGCCCAGTCGGCCTCGGCCGGGAAGCGCTGCCAGCCCAGCCGGGGCCACAGCGGCCGCAGGACGGCGAACCAGGGCGAAGCGTCGAGAAGGTCTTGCGGCCAGTCGGGCATGGCGGGCGAGGTTTGGACGGGGCCGCCATGGTAATCCAGGGCGCGGCGGATGCGGCCGTGGCCGATCGTCGCGCCGCTGGGGCGATGGGCAGGGCGGACTTCAGTCCGACGGCGGCCTGGCCCGGCGGCGCCGTCGGGCCGAAATCCGGCCTGCGCCGGGGCGATCGCGCCGGATTGGGGCGGCAGGAGCGGCTTCAGCCGCGAATGGTGCCGGATGAATTGGCAGTCATTCGCGGCTGAAGCCGCTCCTGCAGGGACGCCGATACCGTCAGCCGCCGAAGCCCGCCAGCACCAGCTTGCCGATGGTGCGTCCGCCTTCGAGCAGCGCATGGGCGCGCTTGAGGTGGGCCGCGTCGATCGGCCCGAGCGTGCCGGCCAGCGTGGTGCGCAGCCGGCCGGCGTCGATCAGCCTGGCGACTTCTTCCAGCAGGCGATGCTGCTCGATCATGTCGGCGGTCTGGAACATCGAGCGCGTGAACATGAATTCCCAGGCGAAGTAGGCGCTCTTGGCCTTGAGCGGGTCGAGGTCGTGCGCCTTGCCGGTCTCGACGATGGTGACGATGCCGCCCTGCGGTGCGACCAGCTCGGCCAGCGCGGCGAAATAGCCGTCGGTATCGCTGGTGCACAGGATGTAGTCGACCTGCTGCAGCCCGGCCTCGCGCACCGCGGCGACCAGGCCGTCGCCGTGCGCCACCACCTTGTCGGCACCGAGTTCGAGGCACCAGGCGCGCGATTCGGCGCGGCTGGCGGTGGCGATCACCGTCAGGCCGGCCAGCTTGGCCAGCTGGATCGCGATCGAGCCGACGCCGCCGGCGCCGCCGACGATCAGCAGGCTCTTGCCGGCGTGGCGGCCGTCGAGGTCGATGCCGAGCCGGTCGAACAGCGCTTCCCAGGCGGTGATCGCGGTCAGCGGCAGCGCGGCGGCCTGGGCCGCGTCCAGCGTGGCCGGGCGGTGGCCGACGATGCGTTCGTCGACCAGCTGGAATTCGGCGTTGCTGCCGGGCCGGGTGATGTCGCCGGCGTAGTAGACGCGATCGCCCGGCTTGAACAGGCTGACCGCCTCGCCGACCGCCTCCACGACGCCGGCGGCGTCCCAGCCGAGCACGCGCGGCGTGGACTCGATCTTGTCCTTCGGGGCGCGCACCTTGTAGTCGACCGGGTTGACCGAGACGGCTTCGATACGCACCAGCAGGTCGTGGCCGGCCGGCGCCGGCGGCTTGGGCAGCTCGAGGTCGAGCAGGGCTTCGGGATGGTCGATCGGCAGGTAGCGGGTCAGGGCGACGGCTTTCATGTTCGGGCTCCGGGATGAGGTCTGGGAAAGGGGGATTACCGGCCGATGCGGTCGAGGCGGCGGACCTGCCAGTGCTCGACCTGGCCGTCGACCCGGCGCAGGTAGTCGGCCAGGTGGGGCGATTGCAGATGGGCGTCGAGCGCGGCGGCATCGGACCAGCGTTCGACGAACACGAAGGTGCGCGGCTCGGCCTGGTCGCGGTGCAGGACATACTCGATGCAGCCGGCTTCCCGCCGGGTCGGCTCGATCAGCGCCTGCAGCGCGGCTTCGACGAGGGCTTCGCTGCCCGGGCGGGCGGCGATGGTGGCGACGACGGTGAGGGTATTCATGGCTTGGCCTGTGTGGTGGCGATTCGATGGGACGCAGTGTAGGCAAGCGCGATTGGGATGATTAGTCCCTATAATCTGGAATGACTATCCGCATTGGCGAACGATGACATGCTGAAGCTCGACCAGATGGCGGTCTTCGCCCAGGTGGTGGAAAGCGGCAGCTTCACCGCCGCGGCGGCGCGGCTCGGCCTGCCCAAGTCGACCGTGAGCCAGCGCCTGGCCGAGCTCGAGGCCGCGCTCGGCGTGCGGCTGTTGCAGCGGACCACCCGCAAGCTGAGCCTGACCGGCGCCGGCCAGGCCTACCTGGTGCATTGCCAGGCCATGCTCGAAGCCGCCCGCGCGGCCGACGCGGCGGTGTCGCGGCTGCGCGATGCGCCGGCCGGCCGGCTGCGCATCACCGTGCCGGAGGCGTCCGGCGTGCGCCTGCTGCCCGAACTCCTGGCGGCGTTCCGTGCGCGCCATCCGCAGATCGAACTCGATTGCCTGGTGACCGACGCCCACCTCGACCTGGTGGCCGACCGCATCGACCTGGCCTTCCGTACCGGCCGGCTGCACGACTCCAGCCATGTCTCGCGCCGCGTCGGCACGGTGCGGCGGGTGCTGGTGGCCTCGCCCGGCTACCTGGCGCGCGAGGGCGAGCCGGGCCGGCCCGAGGAGCTGGCGCGCCACGCCTGCCTCCTGCACGCCTCGGCGCCGCAATGGCTGCTGCGCGGCGAGCAGGGCACGGTGGCGGTCACGCCGGCCGCCGGCTATTCGGCCAACAGCCTGTGCCACCTGCTCGAGGCCGCGGCCGCCGGCGCCGGCATCGCCATGCTGCCGGCCTTCCTGTGCCGCGACGAACTGGCGAACGGCCGGCTGCGCACGCTGCTCGACGGCTGCCCGCCGGTGCCGAACGACTACTACGCGGTCTACCCGAGCCGCAGTCACCTGCCGGCGGCGCTGCTGGCGCTGCTCGACTTCGTCGAGGAATGGGACCTGGCGGCGCGGCTGGCTTGAGCGGCGGCGCATGGTACGGCGGCCCTGCCTGGCCGTAAGAAAGCCGCATGTAGGTCGGGATTTATTCCGGCAGCCACCTTGGTGAAGCGCGCTGTCGGAATAAATCCGACCTACCGACTCGAGATCTCTGATCCACTCGCGGCCGGCCGCAATGAAAAAGCCGCCTTGCGGCGGCTTCGGACGAATCGTCGGGCGGCTTACTTCAGCACCGCCAGTGCAGCTTCGTAGTTCGGCTCGTCGGCGATCTCGCCGACCAGCTCGCTGTGCAGCACCTTGTTCTGCTCGTCGAGCACCACCACCGCGCGCGCGGTCACGCCGGCCAGCGGGCCGCCGGCGATCTCGACGCCGTAGTCGCGGATGAACTCGCGGCCGCGCATGGTCGACAGCGTCACCACGTTGGCCAGGCCCTCGGCGCCGCAGAAGCGCTTCTGCGCGAACGGCAGGTCGGCCGAGATGCACAGCACCACGGTATTGGCCAGCTTGTCGGCCTCGGCGTTGAACTTGCGGGTCGAGGTGGCGCAGGTCGGGGTGTCGATGCTCGGGAAGATGTTCAGCACCTTGCGGCGGCCGGCATAGTTCTCGAGCGTGACGTCGGCCAGGTCGGCGCCGACCAGCTTGAAGGCCGGGGCCTGGCTGCCGGCGGCGGGAAAGTCGCCTTCGACGGGGATCGGGTTGCCGCGGAGGGTCACGGTGGACATGGAGAAGCTCCTGGAGGTGGGGTTCGGAAGGGTGGAAAAGCGCATTCCCGCGTGGCCGGGGCAGGGCAGCGACTGCTGCGCCTGGCCCCGTTCGCGCGGGAATGGCCGGGTGATCGGAGAGGGGCGGCAGTTACGGCTGCGACAGCATCGCTTCGGCCAGCTTCTGGTAATTCGGTTCCGCGTTCACGTCCTGCACCAGTTCGGCGTACAGCACGGTGTCGTTCTCGTCGATGCCGAACAGCGCGGTCGACATCATGCCCGACAGCGGGATGTCGGTGATCATCACGCCGTAGTCCTTGTGGAAGTCGCGGCCGCGCAGCGTGGACAGCAATTGCACCTTGCGGATGTTCTCGACCGCGATGATGCGCGACAGCGCGTAGGGCGTGTCGACCGACACGACGAAGCTCTTGGTGTTGGGGAAGCCGTCGGCGATCGATTCGAGCCGGCGGGTGATCTTGAGCCCGATCTCGGCGTCGACGCTAGGCACCACCGCGATGATCTTGCGGCGGCCCATGAACTTGGACAAAGGCACGTCGCCGAGATTGGTGTCGACCAGCATGAAGCTGTGCGCGGTATCGCCCACGCGGGGGAATCGGCCGCCGACGCCGATCGGTTCGCCGTTGAGTAGCACGGTGGCCATGTCTTGTGTCCTCCGGGTTGTCATCCGGTCCAGTATTGATGCTGGTCGGGTCGAAAGCAAGCCGCCTGGCCGTTTCGGGCGATCGCGCCGGGCCTTCAGTTGCGCTGCGGGTAGAACCACTGCAGCGCGTAGCTGCTCGATTTCATCTCGCCGAGGTCCAGTTGCAGGAAGGCGTGCAGTTCGCCGTTGGCGGGCAGGCTCGGCGGCAGCGGTGCGCGGCTGCCGTCGGCCAGCGGGGCCAGGTAGTCGCGCGGCTGGAATACCTTGCGCGCCACCACCCGGTCGGCGTCGTCGGTCAGCGTCAGCTCGAGCAGCGGCAGCGCCTGGGCGAACTCGGCCTGGTTGCGCAGCGTGGCGCTCAATTGCACGAGGCCCGGGTGCTCGGGCAGCGTGACCAGCTCGTTCCACTCGGTGCGCAGCCATTCGGAGCGCGCCGGCTGGGCCAGCTCGCAGCCGGTCAGCGCGCAGAAGCGGCGCAGCTTGGGCTCGATGCCGGGCAGCTGCACCAGGATCTCGCCGCGGTAGTGGAAGACCAGCTGGCCAGCCAGCGCCAGCAGGGCCAGCAGCGCCGGGATGCTCCACAGCCAGCGCCAGGGCGAGGGGCCGGCCGGTACGCGCAGGAATTTCTCGTCCTGGGCGCTCATGATCGGGCGGAAATCGTGGTGCTCGCCGTCGGCTGCCGCGACCGGGGCCGGGGCCGGCGCGGCCGGTGCTAGCTCGACCACCTCGATGCCGCCGAGGTGGGCGGTATCGTCGGCCGGCGTGTCGAAATGCTCGATACCGCGCGCGCCCTCGGTATCGAGGTCGAGATCGAGCATGGCGTCGCTGCGTGCGGATTGCTTCTCTTCCAGCGCCAGCGCCGCGGCCAGCTGTTGCAGGCTCTGGCTGGCGAAGGTGTCGTCGGCCTCGTCGCGCTCGGCCTCGGCGGCGGCTTCGAGCTGGCTGGCGATGCTGTCGAGGCCGTAGGCCGCGTCTTCGGCTGGCGGGGCCGGCGCGGGGATCGGGGCGGGCGGCGGGACGATCGGCGCCGCGGCCTTGGATGCCAGGCTCGGCGCCGGAACCGGTGCAGGAACCGACGCTGGAGTCGGTGTCGGTGTCGGAGCCGGTGCCGCCACCGGTGCCGCCACCGGTGCGGCTGGCGGCGCCGAGTTCGATGGCCGCGCGTCGCCGACGAAGTGGGCGGTGGCGTCGAACACGAAGGCACAGCGGCCGCAGCGCACCTTGCCCTCGAAGGCGCTCAGGTGGGCGTCGGTGACGCGGAAGCTGGTGCGGCAGTTGGGGCAACGCGTGACGTGGTACATGGCCGGGGTCTGGGGTTCAGTGAGCGGCGGGGCGGCGAAGGCGAAAGCCGTAGCGGGTGCAGCTTAGCGGCATCGGTCGGCGCACCGCAACGCCGGGCGATGCCGGCGAGGGCTCAGCGACGCCGGCCGGCAAGCCGTACCCAGCCTTCGCGCTCGGCCGAGACGGCCAGTTCGAAGGCGTCGGCATAGATCGCGATCACCTCGTCGGCCTGCTCGGCCAGGATGCCGGACAGCACCAGCCGGCCGCCGCTGCGGCAGCGGCCGGCCAAGAGCGGCGCCAGCATCTTCAGCGGATTGGTCAGGATGTTGGCGACCACCAGGTCGTAGGTGCGTTCGGGCGCGGCGTCGGGCAGGAAGAACTCGGCCTCGACCTGGTTCTGCTCGGCGTTCTGGCGGCTGGCCAGCATGGCCTGGGCGTCGATGTCGACGCCGTGGGTTTCGCCGGCGCCGAGGAGCCGCGCCGCGATGGCCAGGATGCCGGAGCCGCAGCCGTAGTCGAGCACGCTTTCGCCGGCGATCAGCTCGCGGTCCAGCCATTGCAGGCACAGCCAGGTGGTCGGATGGCTGCCGGTGCCGAAGGCGAGGCCCGGATCGAGCGCCAGGTTGATCGCCTGCGGCGTCGGCGCATGCCAGGTCGGGGTGATCCACAGCCGTTCGGACACCTGGATCGGATCGAACTGCGACTGGGTCAGCCGCACCCAGTCCTGTTCCTCGACGCGGCTTTGCGTATAGCGCGGCTGGGCGATGCCGGCGGCGTTGGCGGCGGCCGTCACCATCAGCGCCGCGTCGGCGTCTTCCTCGAGCAGGGCGACCACGATGCTCTGCTCCCACATCTGGTCGACCGGCTCGCCCGGTTCGCCGAAGATCGGCTTCTCCTCCGCCGTGCCGGCCGCCGCGTCCTCGATGCCGACCGACAGCGCGCCGAGCTCGAACAGGGCGTCCGACAACTGTTCGGCGTGGATGGAATCGGTATGGATGCGGACTTCTTGCCAGGGCATGGCGCTACTCCAGGAGTGGGAATGACAACGGCCGGCATGCTTGCCGGCCGTGTCGGAGTTTATCACTTCAAGGTAGAGGGAGCCCGTGGCCCGGTCCTTGCGCTGCAGGTGCAGAAAGCCCGGTGCGAGCGCAGCGAGGCGACCTCGCGGCGGCGAGGGCGGCGGGAGTTGGAGCCAATCAAGGAGGAGACCGGTGGTTCCGCAAGCACCAAGCGCAAGCGCCCGGCTTTGCCGGGCGCCTGTACGACGGATCCTGAACGACGGATCGAGCGCTCGCAGGGCTCGGACTTAGGACCGGGTCTCCGCGAGCAGGTGCTCGAGATAGTGGATGCTGGTGCTGCCCTTGACGAAGCCCGGGTCGTTGAACAGCATCTGGTGCAGCGGGATATTGGTCTTGATGCCCTCGACCGCCATCTCCGACAGCGCGATGCGCATGCGCGCCATCGCCTGCTCGCGGGTGTCGCCGTAGGCGATCACCTTGCCGACCATCGAGTCGTAGTTCGGCGGCACGGTGTAACCCTGGTAGATGTGCGAATCGACGCGGATGCCGGGGCCGCCGGGCGGATGGTAGGTGGTGATGCGGCCGGGGCTCGGGGTGAACTTGAACGGATCCTCGGCGTTGATGCGGCACTCCATCGCATGGCCCTTGATGTGCACGTCCTTCTGCGCGATGCGCAGCTTCTCGCCCGAGGCGATGCGGATCTGCTCCTGCACGATGTCGATGCCGGTGATCTGCTCGGTGACCGGGTGCTCGACCTGCACGCGGGTGTTCATCTCGATGAAGTAGAACTCGCCGTTCTCGAACAGGAACTCGAAGGTGCCGGCGCCGCGGTAGCCGATGCGGCGGCAGGCTTCGGCACAGGCCTCGCCGACCTTCTTGCGCAGCTTGTCGGTGATGCCGGGCGCGGGCGCTTCCTCGATCACCTTCTGGTGGCGGCGCTGCATCGAGCAGTCGCGCTCGCCGAGGTAGACCGCGTTGCCGTATTCGTCGGCCAGCACCTGGATCTCGATGTGGCGCGGGTTCTCGAGGAACTTCTCCATGTAGACGGTCGGGTTGCCGAAGGCGGCACCGGCTTCGGTGCGCGTCATCTCGACCGACTTGATCAGGTCTTCCTCGCTGCGCACCACGCGCATGCCGCGGCCGCCGCCGCCGCCGGCGGCCTTGATGATGACCGGGTAGCCGACGCGGCGGCCGATCTTCAGCATCTCTTCCGGGTCGTCCGGCAGCGCGCCGTCCGAGCCGGGCACGCAGGGCACGCCCGAAGCCTTCATGGCATCCTTGGCGCTGACCTTGTCGCCCATCAGCCGGATCGACTCGGGCCGCGGGCCGATGAAGACGAAGCCCGACTGCTCGACGCGTTCGGCGAAGTCGGCGTTCTCGCTGAGGAAGCCGTAGCCCGGATGGATGGCCTGGGCGTCGGTGACTTCGGCCGCCGAGATGATGGCCGGGATATTCAGATAGGACAGCGGCGACGGTGCCGGGCCGATGCAGACCGATTCGTCGGCCAGCTTGACGTACTTGGCCTCGCGGTCGACCTCGGAATGCACCACCACGGTCTTGATGCCAAGCTCGCGGCAGGCGCGCTGGATACGCAGCGCGATCTCGCCGCGATTGGCGATGAGGACTTTTTCGAACATTTCTTGGAACCCCGTGAAATGTGAAAGGTGAAAAGTGAAACGTGAAAAGCAAAACGCAGGCGGCTCGGCCGCCCACGTTCCACCTTTCACATTTCACGTTTCACGGCGAAATTCAGCCGATCACGAACAAGGGCTCGCCGTATTCGACCGGCGAGCCGTTCTCGACCAGGATGGCCTTGATCGTGCCGCTGACTTCGGCCTCGATCTCGTTGAGCAGCTTCATCGCCTCGATGATGCACAGCGTGTCGCCGACGTTGACGGCCTGGCCGACCTCGGCGAACGGCTTGGCGCCCGGGCTGGCCGAGCGGTAGAAGGTGCCGACCATCGGCGACTTGACCACGTTGCCGGCGGGCAGGCCGGAGGCGGCAGGCGCGGCTTCGGCGGCCGGGGCGCTGGCGGCGGCGGGCGCGGCGGTCGGCAGGGCCACCTGCTGCATCGGGGCCTGCGCGTAGATCATCTGCGCATTCTGCGAGACGCGCGTGATGCGGACTTTTTCTTCGCCCTCGGTGACTTCGATCTCGGCGATGCCGGATTCTTCAACGAGGTCGATCAGCTTCTTGAGCTTGCGTAAATCCATGCCCGTTCCTTCTTATATGTAGTCAGGGTGTGGCGCTTGGCCGGGTTTGCCGGCTCAGGCCGACGCTTGGCGACTCAGGTGGTCGATGGCGTGTTCGAGCGCGTAGCCGTAGCCGGCCGGCCCCAAACCGCAGATCACGCCCACCGCGATGTCCGAGAAATGGCTGTGATGCCGGAACGGTTCGCGGGCGTGGACGTTGGAGAGGTGGACTTCGACGAAGGGCAGCTTCACCGCCGCCAGCGCATCGCGCAGGGCGACGCTGGTATGGGTGAAGGCCGCCGGATTGATGACCACGAAGCCGGTGCCGTCGTCGAAGGCGGCGTGGATACGCTCGATCAGCGCGGCTTCGCTGTTGCTTTGGAAGGTCTCGCAGGCGAAGCCGGCCGCGCGCGCGCGCTCGACCAGGCGAGCGTCGATGCTGGCGAGCGTGTCGCTGCCGTAGTATTGTGGCTCGCGCCGGCCGAGCATGTTGAGGTTCGGTCCGTGCACTACCAGGATACTGCGGTGCTGTCCAGCCAAATTGTGCGAGTGCGGCTGAGTCATGGCGGCGAGTTTGCCGCAGATGCGCGCGCATTGTCTACAGTTCGCCGAAAATTCGGTCAAGCAACCGCTTGAACTTTCTGAGTTTCCTGTTGCGTTATTGCATGTGTCGCAAGGCCCGCGCCGATTTTGCCGTTCATCGGGGCCAAAACCGGGCGCTGGTATAATCTGGCGTTTTCCCGGCAGATGCCGACATATGCTGCTTTCCGATTTCGACTACTTCCTGCCCGAATCCCTGATCGCCCAGTTTCCGCCCGCCGAGCGCGGCGGCAGCCGCCTGCTGCACCTGCCGGTGGCCGGTGGGCTGCATGACGGCCGTTTCGCCGATCTGCCGGCGCTGCTGCGCGAGGGCGACCTGCTGGTGCTCAACGACACGCGCGTGATCAAGGCCCGGCTGTTCGGCCGCAAGGACAGCGGCGGCCAGGTCGAAGTGCTGGTCGAGCGCGTGCTGGACGAATTCGAGGCGCTGGCGCAGATCCGCGCCAGCAAGCCGCCCAGGCCGGGCAGCCGGCTGCTGCTCGGCGAGGCCTGGGGCGCCGCGATGCTGGCGCGGCAGGGCGAGTTCTTCCGCCTGAAGTTCGACGCGCCGGTGCTCGACGTGCTCGAGGCGGCCGGCCGCTTGCCGCTGCCGCCCTATATAGAACACACGCCCGACGCGGCCGACGCCGAGCGCTATCAGACGGTGTTCGCGCGCGAGCCGGGTGCGGTGGCGGCGCCGACCGCCGGCCTGCACTTCACCGAGGCGATGTTCGCGGCGCTGGACGAGCGCGGCGTGCGCCATGCGCGGCTGACGCTGCACGTCGGCGCCGGCACCTTCCAGCCGGTGCGGGTCGAGAACCTGGCCGAGCACCGCATGCATCACGAGCGCTACCGCATCCCGGCCGAGGCGTTGGCGGCGATCCGTGAAACGCGCGCGCGCGGCGGCCGCGTGGTGGCGGTCGGCACCACCAGCCTGCGCGCGCTCGAGGCAGCCTGCCAGCGCGGGCTGCTGGCCGAGCCCGAGGGCGATACCGACATCTTCATCACGCCGGGCTACGACTTCCGCCTGGTCGACGCGCTGATCACCAACTTCCACCTGCCGCGCTCGACCTTGCTGATGCTGGTGTCGGCCTTCGCCGGCTATGATCGCATCATGGCGGCCTATCGCCATGCGGTCGAACGGCAATACCGGTTCTTCAGTTACGGCGACGCGATGCTGCTCGAGCGGCGCTGAGCCGCGTACCGGTCGGCCACGGTAATAGTAAGAAATTAGGAAAAGGCGAAATTCGCCGCTGAACTGCCATAATCCCGTCATGTCGACTGCCGTCACATCCGCCGAAACGGTCGCGCCGCCGCGCGTGGCCTTCCTGCCGCGCAACGAGCAGGGCCGCGATTTCGTCGTGGGCGATCTGCACGGCTGCCGGCGCGATCTCGAGGTGCTGCTGGTGGCGTCGGGCTTCAATCCGGCCAAGGGCGACCGGCTGTTCGCCACCGGCGACCTGATTGACCGCGGCCCCGATGCGATGGGCTGCCTCAACCTGCTGCGCCAGCCGTGGTTCTACAGCGTGCTGGGCAATCACGAGCAGATGCTGCTCAATGCCATGACCGGCGACGACGCGGCGATCGCGATGTCGGTGGCCAACGGCGGTGGCTGGGCGCTCGGCGGCATCCTCAAGCACGACGCCAACCTGATGGCGGCCGGCCAGGTGATCAACCGCCTGCCGCACGTGCTGGTGGTCGGGCCGGGCACGCCGGACCGCTTCAATCTGGTCCATGCCGCGCTGCTCGAGTCGCCGAGCGGCCTGGCGCTGTACCGCGATGCCGATCTCGACGCGCGGTTGGTGCATGCCGACGACAAGGCCGTCGAGCGGCTGATCTGGAGCCGCACGCTGGCCGACCAGGCGGCGCAGGCCTCGCTCGAACGGCGCGGGCCGAGCTGGCGCGAGGGCCTGTCGATCACCTATTGCGGCCACAATCCGGTGCCTTACCCGGTGATCCACGAATCGCACTGCCATATCGATACCGGCGCCGGCTACGAGGGCAATGTCGACGTCAATCGCGTCGACAGCGGTGCGCCGATGCGGCTGACGCTGGCCGAGCATCGCGGCGGCAATCCGGTTTTCTACACGCGTTAACGTTCTCAACCGATCCGGCCGGCGGCTGCGCCCGCCGGCTTTTTCCTGCCCGCCATGCGGCGGGCGTTCGCAACCATGGCGCGCCGGACTGTCTTCCGGTGGCGCGAGGAGTCCCACCATGCCGGCCAACGGCTTGCTCTTCACCCTCAAATCCACCAGCGGCGGCGCGCGCCGCGGCAGCGTCGAACTCAATCACGGCACCGTCGAGACGCCGGTGTTCATGCCGGTCGGCACCTACGGCTCGGTCAAGGCGATGGCGCCCAACGAGCTCGACGAGATCGGCGCCCAGATCGTGCTGGGCAACACCTTCCACCTGTGGCTGCGGCCCGGTCTCGACGTCATCGGCAAGCACGACGGCCTGCACCGCTTCATGGCCTGGAACAAGCCGATCCTGACCGATTCGGGCGGCTTCCAGGTGTTCAGCCTCGGCGCGCTGCGCAAGATCAGCGAAGAAGGCGTGAAATTCCAGTCGCCGGTGAACGGCGACAAGCTGTTCCTCACGCCCGAGATCTCGATGCAGATCCAGAAGGTGCTGAACTCCGACGTGGTGATGATCTTCGACGAGTGCACCCCGTATCCGGCCGACGAGAAGACCGCGGCGACCTCGATGCGGCTGTCGGCGCGCTGGGCGCGGCGGTCCAAGGACGAGTTCGAGCGGCTCGAGAATCCCAATGCGCTGTTCGGCATCGTCCAGGGCGGCATGCACGAGCGGCTGCGCGACGAGAGCCTGGCCGGCCTCATGGACATCGGCTTCCACGGCTATGCGATCGGCGGCCTCAGCGTGGGCGAGCCGAAGGACGAGTTCACCCGCGTGCTGGCCTATACCGCGCCGCGGCTGCCGGCCGACAAGCCGCGCTACCTGATGGGCGTCGGCACGCCCGAGGATCTGGTCTACGGCGTGTCGCAAGGCGTCGACATGTTCGATTGCGTGATGCCGACCCGCAACGCGCGCAACGGCTGGCTGTTCACCCGCTGGGGCGACGTCAAGATCAAGAACGCGCGCTACAAGGACGACGCGGCGCCGCTCGACGAGGATTGCGCCTGCTATTCCTGCCGCAATTTCAGCCGCGCCTATCTGCACCATCTGTTCCGTACCGGCGAGATTCTCGGCGCGCGGCTCAATACCATCCACAACCTTTATTACTATCAGTGGCTGATGGCGCAGATGCGCGCGGCGATCGAGGCCGATGCGTTCGCCTCATTCGTGACGCAATTCCATGCCGATCGGGCACGCGGCGCGGCCTGACCCCATCTTTAGATAAGAGCGTAATCACGCCGGGCAAAAGCCTGCGAAGGAACGACGGGCTCGTCGTGCTTCGCGGGCTTTTGTGCTTTTTGGGGCGCCGCACGTCGGCGGCATTTCCGCGAACTTTTTGCATCGCCGGCACTCCATGGCCCGCCGACGGCGCATTCGCGCCGTGCATCCGGCTGCCTTTCCTTCGCTCCATTCGCGGCGGTTTTCCGCTGCCGCCGTTCCGGGCTAGAATGCGCGGCTTGTTTTTCAATGTTTACCGGGATTTATCCAATGCTGATCACCCCCGCCTACGCTGCTGCGCCTGCCCAGGCCGGCGGCCTGGAGATGCTGACGTCCATCGCGCCGATGATCGTCATCTTCGTGCTGTTCTATTTCCTGATGATCCGCCCGCAGCAGAAGAAGATGAAGGAACACCGCGCGATGCTGGATGCGGTGCAGAAGGGCGACGAGGTGATCACCAACGGCGGCGTGCTGGCCCGCGTGGTCAAGGCCGGCGAGGCCTACCTGACGCTCGAAGTGTCCGACGGCGTCGAGATCGTGGTCCAGCGCGGCGCGATCGCGGCCAAGGTCGACAAGGGCACCATCAAGGCCCAGCGCTGAGTTAACCGTCGCGGGCGGCCGTTCGGCCGCCCCTTCCCCATCCGGCCGCCGCGCCGTCTTCCTGTCCCGCCATGAACCGATACTCGATCTGGAAATACCTGCTCATCCTGGCCGCCATCGCGCTCGGGCTGATCTACACCACGCCGAACTTCTACGGCGAAAGCCCGGCCGTGCAGGTGTCGGGCGCACGCTCGGCGGTCAAGGTCGACGAGGCGGCGATGGGCCGCATCGAGAAGGTGCTGGTCGACAACAAGCTCGCCCCGCTCAGCATCGCGCTCGAAGCCGGCAGCCTCAAGGCCCGCTTCAAGGACAGCGACACCCAGCTCAAGGCCAAGACCCTGGTGCAGGAGACGCTCGGCGACGACTACACCGTCGCGCTGAACCTGATGCCGAACACGCCGAAGTGGCTGACCGCGCTCGGCGCGCACCCGATGTCGCTCGGCCTGGATCTCAGCGGTGGCGTGCACTTCCTGCTCGAAGTCGACATGAAGGCGGCCGAGGACAAGGCCTACGAACGGCTGGCCGGCGACGTGCGGCGCGAGCTGAAGGACAAGAAGATCCGTGCCGGCGCGATCAAGCGCCTGCCGGACGGCGTCGAGGTGCAGTTGCGCGACGCCGACACGCTGGGTCGTGCCCGCAGCGCCATCGAGCGCGCGCTGCCGGTGGCGCAGATCGCCCAGCAGAGCGGCGAGAACAATTACCGGCTCAAGCTGACGCTGGGTCAGCAGGAGCTGTTCCGCATCAAGACCGATGCGGTGAAGCAGAACATCGCCACGCTGCACAACCGCGTCAACGAGCTCGGCACCACCGAACCGGTGATCCAGCAGCAGGGCGCCGAGCGCATCGTGGTGCAACTGCCGGGCGTGCAGGACACCGCGCGCGCCAAGGACATCATCGGCCGCACCGCCACGCTCGAAGTGCGCATGGTCAACGAAGACCAGGCCGCGCTCGGCGACGCGCTGCGCGGCAGCGTGCCGGCCGGCTTCGAGCTGATGGAAGAACTCGACGCGCGCGGCAACCGGCCGATCCTGGTGCGCAAGGAAGTCGAGCTGACCGGCGAGAACATCAACGACGCCCAGGCCGGCTTCGACGACCACGGCCAGCCGGCGGTCCATATCAACCTCGATTCGGCCGGCGCCAATATCTTCCGCCAGGTCACCGCCGAGAACATCGGCAAGCGCATGGCGATGGTGCTGATCGAGAAGGGCAAGGGCCAGGTGGTGACCGCGCCGGTGATCCGTTCCGAGATCGGCGGCGGCCGGGTGCAGATTTCCGGCTCGATGACCACCGCCGACGCCAACGACACCGCGCTGCTGCTGCGCGCAGGCTCCCTGGCCGCGCCGATGAACTTCGTCGAGGAACGCACCATCGGTCCGAGCCTCGGCAAGGAAAACATCCAGAAGGGCTTCAGCTCGACGCTGTACGGCTTCGCCGCGATCGTGGTCTTCATGGTGATCTACTACCGCGTGTTCGGCCTGACCGCCTCGTTCTCGCTGGCCGTCAACGTGCTGTTCCTGATCGCGCTGCTGTCGGTGCTGCGGACCACGCTGACGCTGCCGGGCATCGCCGCCATCGCGCTGACGCTCGGCATGGCGATCGACTCCAACGTGCTGATCAACGAGCGCATCCGCGAGGAGGTGCGCGCCGGCATGCCGCCGCAGACGGCGATCAAGGCCGGCTACGAGCACGCCTGGGCGACCATCCTCGACTCCAACATCACTACCCTGATCGCCGGCGTCGCGCTCCTGATCTTCGGCTCGGGCGCGGTGCGCGGCTTCGCGGTGGTGCACTGCCTCGGCATCGTCACCTCGATGTTCTCGTCGGTGGTGGTGTCGCGCGGCCTCGTGAACCTGATCTACGGCTATCGCCGCAAGGTGAAGTCGCTGGCGGTCTAGAGATCGCCCAATACATCCCGTAGGTCGGAATCCGTTCCGGCGGTGCACTGGTTCAGCGCCGCTGCCGGAACGAATTCCGGCCGACGAAACCGGAATCATGCGATCGGCGCTCCGAGCGGAATGCCGGTCCACTGCAAACAGTCGCCAGGCCAAACCATGATCGAACTGTTCCATTTCAAGAAAGACATCCCGTTCATGAGCTACGGGAAGCTGACGACGACCATCTCGCTCGTCACCTTCCTGCTTGCCGTGTTCTTCCTGGTCGCGCGCGGCCTCAACCTGTCGGTCGAGTTCACCGGCGGCACGGTGCTAGAAGTGCGCTACAGCCAGCCGGCCGACCTGAACCAGGTGCGGCACCAGGTCGAAGGACTCAAGCTCGGCGGCCAGAGCAAGGAAATCCAGGTGCAGGCGCTCGGCACCACGCGCGACGTGATGATCCGCCTGCCCACCGTGGCCGGCGCCACCAGCGCGCAGCTGTCCGAGACCGTGATGGCCGAACTGCGCAAGACCGACGCCCAGGTCGAGCGCCGCAAGGTCGAGTTCGTCGGCCCCTCGGTCGGCGACGAGCTGGTCACCCACGGCCTCACCGCGCTGCTGCTGGTCTGCGTCGGCATCATCATCTACCTCGCCATCCGCTTCGAATGGCGCTTCGCCGTGTCGGCCATCCTGGCCAACCTGCACGACGTGGTGATCATCCTCGGCGTGTTCGCCTTCTTCCAGTGGGAGTTCTCGCTCACCGTGCTGGCCGCGGTGCTGGCGGTGCTGGGCTACTCGGTCAACGAATCGGTGGTGGTGTTCGACCGGATCCGCGAGAACTTCCGCAAGGCCGGCATGCGCGGTCGCAGCGTGACCGAGGTGATCGACAACGCGATCACCGCCACCATGAGCCGCACCCTCATCACCCACGGCTCGACCGAGACCATGGTGCTGGCCATGCTGATCTTCGGCGGCCCGGCGCTGCACGGCTTCGCCATGGCGCTGACCATCGGCATCGTGTTCGGCATCTATTCCTCGGTGCTGGTGGCCTCGCCGCTGCTGCTGCTGTTCGGCCTGACGCGCGAGAACATGGTCAAGCCGGTCAAGGTCAAGGACGAGGCCGTCGTCTGATTCACCGGGCCGGCCCGCGCGGGCCGGCCGCCCCTATATCGAGCCGCCCGTGGACTTCAGCCTGATCGACCTCTTCCTCCATCTCGACCAGTACATCGCCACCGCGGTGACGCTGTACGGGCCGTGGATCTACCTGTTCCTGTTCGCGGTGATCTTCTGCGAGACCGGCCTGGTGATCTTCCCCTTCCTGCCCGGCGACACCCTGCTGTTCGTCGCCGGCGCGGTGGCCGCCACCGGCGGCATGGACCCGTGGCTGCTGTCGGCCTGCCTGTTCTCGGCCGCGGTGCTCGGCGATTCCACCAACTACCTGATCGGCCGTGCCGCCGGCCACCGGCTGTTCGCCAATCCCGATTCCAAGCTGTTCCGCCGCGAACACCTCGACCGCACCCATGCGTTCTACGAGCGCCACGGCGGCAAGACGGTGGCGATGGCGCGCTTCGTGCCGGTGGTGCGCACCTTCGCGCCCTTCGTGGCCGGCATGGCCCAGATGCCCTACCTGCGCTTCCTCGGCTTCAGCGTGCTCGGCACGCTGGCCTGGGTCGGCATCCTGGTGCCGCTGGGCTACCTGTTCGGCAACGTCGAGTTCATCAAGCGCAACCTGTCGCTGATCGTGCTGATCGGCGTCGGCGCGGCGGTGCTGCCGGTGCTGCTGCGCGTCGTGCAGATGCGCCTGGCGGCTGGCCGCGCGGCGCGGGCGTCCGAATGAGCGAAGCGTTCTATACCGACAAGCGCCAGGTCCGCCGCGCCTTCGATCGCGCGGCTGCCAGCTACGACGGCGCCGCCGTGCTGCAGCGCGAAGTGGCCGACCGCATGCTGGAGCGGCTCGAGCTGGTCAAGCTGGAACCGGGCCGCATGCTCGACGCCGGCTGCGGCACCGGCTACGCCGGCCCGAAATTGCGCACGCGTTTTCCCGATGCCCGCCTGGTCGAGCTCGATCTCGCCCTGTCGATGCTGAAGCTGGCGGCCGGCAAGGTCGGCCTGCTCGGCCGGGTCCTCGGCCGCGGCAACTGGCAGGTTTGCGCCGATCTCGAATCGCTGCCGCTGGCCGACGGTTCGCTCGGCCTCTTGTGGTCGAGTTTGGCGATCCAGTGGCTCAACGAGCCCGACCGGGCCTTCCGTGAATTCCACCGCGTACTGCGGCCCGAAGGCCTGCTGATGTTCAGCACCTTCGGCCCCGATACGCTGATGGAGCTGCGCGGCGCTTTCGCCGCCGCCGACGACAAGCCGCACGTCAACCGATTCATCGACATGCACGACCTCGGCGACGCGCTGAGCCACGCCGGCTTCAGCGCGCCGGTGATGGACATGGAGAAGATCGTGCTCACCTATGCCGACGTGCGCGACGTGATGCGCGACCTCAAGGCGATCGGCGCCCACAACGTCGCCGTCGGCCGGGGCAGGGGGCTGATGGGCAAGCAAGCCTTCGCCCGTGCCGAGGCCGCCTACGAGAAGCTGCGCCGCGACGGCCGCCTGCCGGCCACCTACGAGGTGGTCTACGGCCATGCCTGGAAGCCGGCGCCCAAGCCCGGCTTCGCCGATGGCCGCCAGGTGATCGAATTCCGGCCGCGACCGCAGGGGCGCCAATAAAGAGGGTCCATGAGAGGGTATTTCGTCACCGGTACCGACACCGAAGTCGGCAAGACCTACGTCACCGCCGCGCTGCTGCGCGCCGCCGCGGCAGCCGGCCACCGCGCGGTCGGCATGAAGCCGATCGCCTCGGGCTGCACCGTCAACGCCGCCGGCACGCTCGACAGCGAGGACGTGCTGGCGCATGCCGCCGCCGGCAACGTCGCCGCCGCGCGCGAGCTGGTCAATCCCTACGCCTTCCTGCCGCCGATCTCGCCGCACCTGGCGGCATGCGAGGCCGGCGTGAGCATCGATTTCGAGCTGATCGCCGCGCGCTACCGCGAGCTGGCCGGCATGGCCGACCTGGTGCTGGTCGAGGCCGCCGGCGGCTGGCTGGCGCCGATCGACGAGACGCGCAGCATGGCCGACCTGGCCGCCGCGCTCGGCCTGCCGGTGATCCTGGTGGTCGGCCTGCGGCTGGGCTGCCTCAACCACGCGATGCTGACCGCCGAGGCGATCCGCGCGCGCGGCGCGACGCTGGCCGGCTGGGTCGCCAACTGCATCGACCCGTCCATGCGCGCGCGCGCGCAGAACCTCGACTACCTGGCGCGACACCTCGGCGCGCCTCTGCTGGCTGTCCTGCCTCACCGTGTCAATGCGGAAAAAGCCGAATCGAATCAAGAGCAAATGCTCGGATTCGAGCTCGAAAGGCTTGTTGGATAAGGATTTCTGCCAGTTCTGGCCGTTGAGCCACCCTAAGTCCTCTGTTAGGATTCGTGCGACTTTTTGCCGCGGCCTTGACGCCGGTCAAGACAAGGCAAGAAACGACACGACGCCGGAACACCGGCGCAGAAGCGAAACTCGCCCGCATCCGCGGGCGCGTCGTTACTGGGGACAACATGAAGAAACGCGCATCGTGGTCGATCGCAGCGCTGGCGCTTCTTGCCGGCGCACCTGCCTTGGCCGAGTACAAGTACAACCTGCAAACGCCCGTCACCGATCTGGCCGGCAAGGTCTACGACCTGCACACCTTGCTGCTGATCATCTGCACGGTGATCTTCGTGGTGGTGTTCGGCTTGATGTTCTATTCGATCTTCAAGCACCGCAAGGACGCCGGCCACAAAGCCGCCAATTTCCACGAAAGCACCACCATCGAACTGGTGTGGACCATCATCCCGGTCCTGATCCTGGTGGCCATGGCCTGGCCCGCGACCAAGGTCATCATCGCCCAGAAGGACACCCGCGGCGCCGACATGACCATCAAGGTCACCGGCTACCAGTGGAAGTGGGGCTACGACTACCTCGAGGACGGCATCAGCTTCCATAGCCGCCTCGCCACCCCGCAAGAGCAGTACGAGAACTACGAAGGGCAGAAGCCGGTGCGCAACGCCGACTATCTGCTCGAGGTCGACAACCCGGTCGTGGTGCCGGTCGGCAAGCGCGTGCGCATCCTGACCACCGCCAACGACGTGATCCACTCGTGGTGGATCCCGGCCTTCGGCGTCAAGCAGGATGCCATCCCGGGCTTCATCCGCGACACCTGGTTCAAGGCCGAGAAGGAAGGCGTCTACCGCGGCCAGTGCGTCGAGCTGTGCGGCAAGGACCACGGCTTCATGCCCATCGTCGTCAACGTCGTCTCGGAAGAGAAGTACAAGGCCTGGGTCGACGAGCAGAAGAAGAAAATGGCGGCCAACCAGGACGATCCGAACAAGGTCTGGACCATGCCCGACCTGGTCGCCCGCGGCCAGAAGGTCTACGAGGCGAACTGCGCGGTCTGCCACAAGTCGGACGGCAAGGGCCAGGGCGCCTTCCCGGCGCTGGACGGCTCGAAGATGGCCGGCGACCCGGCGCATAAGGCCGATCACATCCATATCGTGCTGGAAGGCAAGAACGCCATGCCGGCCTGGGGCAAGACCCTGTCCGATACCGAGATCGCCGCGGTGATCACTTACGAGCGCAACGCCTGGGGCAACAAGACCGGCGATCTGCTGCAGCCCGCCGACATCAAGGCCGCCCGCAAGTGATGCACGGACAGCGAGGAGACAGAACATGACCACCATTCATCCCGATCACGTGCACGGTCACGACGACCATGACCACGCCCACGATCACCCGACCGGCCTCGGCCGCTGGGTGACCGCCACCAACCACAAGGACATCGGCACGCTCTACCTGTGGTTCGCCTTCATCATGTTCCTCTCGGGGGCGTGATGGCCTTGTGCATCCGGCTCGAGCTGTTCCACCCGGGCCTGCAGTTCTTCAAGCCCGAACTGTTCAACCAGTTCACCACGCTGCACGGCCTGATCATGGTGTTCGGCGCGATCATGCCGGCCTTCACCGGCCTGGCGAACTGGATGATCCCGCTGATGATCGGCGCGCCCGACATGGCCTTCGCCCGGATGAACAACTGGTCGTTCTGGCTGCTGCCGCCCGCCGCGGCGCTGCTGCTGATCAGCTTCGCCGTGCCCGGCGGCGCCGCCGCGGCCGGCTGGACGCTGTACGCGCCGCTGGCGACGCAGATGGGCATGGGCATGGACCTGACCATCTTCGCGGTCCACATCATGGGCATCTCGTCCATCATGGGCGCGATCAACATCATCACCACCATCCTGAACATGCGTGCGCCGGGCATGACCCTGATGCGCATGCCGATGTTCGTCTGGACCTCGCTGATCACCGCCTACCTGCTGATCGCGGTGATGCCGGTGCTGGCCGGCGCGGTGACCATGGTGCTGACCGACCGCCATTTCGGCACCAACTTCTTCAACGCCGCCGGCGGCGGCGACCCGGTGCTGTACCAGCACATCTTCTGGTTCTTCGGCCATCCCGAGGTCTACATCATGGCGCTGCCGGCCTTCGGCGTGGTCAGCCAGGTGATCCCGACCTTCGCCCGCAAGGTGCTGTTCGGCTACCACTCGATGGTCTACGCCACCTCGTCGATCGCGATCCTGAGCTTCATGGTGTGGGCCCACCACATGTACACCACCGGCATGCCGGTGACCGGCCAGCTGTTCTTCATGTACGCCACCATGCTGATCGCGGTGCCGACCGGCGTGAAGGTGTTCAACTGGATCGCCACCATGTGGAAGGGCTCGATGACCTTCGAGACCCCGATGCTGTTCGCGATCGGCTTCGTCTGCCTGTTCACCATGGGCGGCTTCTCCGGCGTGGTGCTGTCGGTCGCCGCGGTCGACATCCAGCTGCAGGATACCTACTACGTGGTGGCCCACTTCCACTACGTGCTGGTGGCCGGCGCGCTGTTCTCGCTGTTCGCCGCCGTCTACTACTGGCTGCCGAAGTGGACCGGCAACATGTACCACGAGAGCCGCGGCAAGATTCACTTCTGGTGGTCGATGATCGCCTTCAACGTGACCTTCTTCCCGATGCACTTCCTCGGCCTGGCCGGCATGCCGCGCCGGATCCCGGACTACGCGACCCAGTTCACCGAGTTCAACTCGATGGCATCGGTCGGCGCGCTGGCCTTCGGCCTGGCCCAGGTCTACTTCCTGTTCGGCGTGCTGCTGCCGACCATCAAGGGCGGCGCCGGCCCGGCTCCGCAGAAGCCCTGGGAGGGCGGCAACACGCTCGAGTGGGAAGTGCCGTCGCCGGCGCCGTTCCACACCTGGGAAACCCGCCGAGCCGCGAGCTGGTCGAGAAGCTCACCGCCGAACAGAAGCTGCATTGAGCCATGCGTGACAAGAACCTGCGTACCGCGCTGATCCTGGCCAGCGTCGCCGCCGTGCTGTGCGCGGGCTTCATCGCGCGCTTCTGGCTGTTCGGGCACTGAGATGGCGGTCGCGCAAGCGGACAACCGCCGGCTGCTGGGCAAGCTGCTGGTCATCGCGGTCGGCATGTTCGGCTTCGGCTTCGCGCTGGTGCCCTTCTATCAGAAGTTCTGCCAGGTCAGCGGCATCAACGACCTGATCAAACCGGCCGAGGTGAAGAACACCCAGGTCGACCAGGCGCGCACGGTGACGGTGCAGTTCGATGCGAACATCCGCAGCGAACTGCCGTGGAGCTTCACGCCGGAGAAGACCCAGCTCGCGGTGCATCCGGGCCAGCTGGTGCAGGTGGTCTACGACGTCGAAAGCCGTTCGGACCGCGCCATCGTCGGCCAGGCGGTGCCCAGCTACGGCCCGAGCCGCGCGGCGGACTACTTCAACAAGCTCGAATGCTTCTGCTTCAAGCAGCAGACCTTCCAGCCCGGCGAGAAGCGGCGCATGCCCGTGGTGTTCGTGATCGACCCGAAGCTGCCGGCCGACGTCCACACCATCACGCTGTCGTACAGCTTCTTCGAAGTGGAGGGCACGGCCAAGCCGGCGCCGGGACAATCATGAGCGAACCGCAATCCGACAAGCCCAGCCTGAACCCGTTCCGCGCCGTCGCGACGGTGCTGTCGGCCTTCATCGGCATCCGGCGAGGCAAGGATTCGAAGAGCGACATGCAGAAGCTGCATCCGGTGCAGATCATCCTGGCCGCGCTGATCTGCGTGGCGGTGTTCATCGCCATCCTGGTGCTGCTGGTCAGGAATATCGTGCCGCATTGAGGCACGCCCGCGGCGGCAAGGCCGCGGCAAGAAACAGGAAATACCGGCCGCGAGGCCGTTCCATATAAACGAGGACCCCATCAAGGGAGTAGACAATATGGCAACGCATCAACCCGACTACTACGTACCGGCGCCATCGAAGTGGCCGCTGGTCGGTTCCTTCGCGCTGTTCTTCATCGGCCTCGGCGCTGCGCTGTCGGTGAATTCGGTCGACATCGGCTGGGCTTCGCTGGCGGTCGGCTTCGCCATCCTGCTCTACATGCTGTTCGGCTGGTTTGGCGACGTGATCGGCGAATCGGAGAAGGGCGTCTACTCCAAGCGCGTCGACCTGTCGTTCCGCTGGGGCATGGGCTGGTTCATCTTCTCCGAGGTGATGTTCTTCGCCGCCTTCTTCGGCACGCTGTTCTACCTGCGCACCATCTCGGTCCCCGAGCTCGGCGACATGCAGCACAAGCTCCTGTGGCCCGACTTCAAGGCGATGTGGCCGACTTCGGTGGCGCCCAACGGCACCGCACCCTACGAAGTGATGGCCGCCTTCGGCTTGCCGGCCTGGAACACCCTGATCCTGCTGACCTCGGGCGTGACGCTGACCTGGGCGCACTGGGGCCTGATGAAGAACAACCGCGGCCAGCTCAAGCTCGGCCTCCTGGTCACCGTGCTGCTCGGCGCGCTGTTCCTCTGCCTGCAGGGCTACGAATATGCGCATGCCTGGGGCCATATGGGCCTGACGCTCGCTTCCGGCGTCTACGGCGCGACCTTCTACATGATGACCGGCTTCCACGGCATGCACGTGTTCATCGGCGCGCTGATGCTGGCGGTCATGTATTTCCGCTCGCTCAAGGGCCATTTCACCGCCGAGCATCACTTCGCCTTCGAAGCCGCGGCCTGGTACTGGCACTTCGTCGACGTGGTCTGGCTGATCCTGTTCGTCTTCGTCTACTGGCTGTAAGCCCGTATGAAAAAAGGGTGCGGCGGATGCCGCACCCTTTTTGTTGCCGCAACGGGCCGGTCAGCCGACCGGATGCGGCTGGGTCCAGCCGAGCTTCCAGGCCAGCATCAGCAGCAGGAACAGCCCGATCGACAGCGCGACGCGCAGGGTCAGCGCGCGCACCGTGCGCTCCGAGGCGCCCTTGTGGCGGATCAGCGTGAACAGCGCGCTGCCCATGGCAAGCAGGATGCAGACGATCAGCAATACGACGACGATTTTCATGGCGATGTCACACGAAGGCGATGGCCGAGTGTAGTCGCCGTCCCCGCCTCCCGCCAAATCGCTTCATGTCCTTCCGCCGTCCCCGCCTGATCGTCCTGATCGCCACCGTGCTGTTCGTGGCGCTGACCGTGCGCCTCGGTTTCTGGCAGCTCGGCCGCGGCCTGCACAAGGCCGAGCTGGCCGAACTGCGCGCGGCGCAGGCGCTCAAGCCCGTGGCGCCGTGGCAGGGCGAGCTCGGCGAGACGGCCTGGCAGCGCCGCTTCAGCGTGCGCGGCGTATGGCGGCCCGAGGGGCAGATCTTCCTCGACAACCGCGTGCGCGCCGGCCAGGCCGGTTTTCACGTACTGGCGCCGCTGCAACTGGCGGATGGCCGCTGGCTGCTGGTCAACCGCGGCTGGCTGCTCAAGCGGCCCGGCGTCGTGCCCCAGGCGCCGCTGCCGGCCGGCGAGCAGGTGCTGACCGTGCGGTTCGAGCCGCCGGCGCAGCACTACGTCGAGCTGGCCGGCGACACCGCCGCCGGCGCGGTCTGGCAGAACCTCGACTGGACGCGCTACCGCGCCAGGACGCAGGCGCCGTTGGTGGCCGCGCTGGCCTGGCAGCTCGACGGCGCGGATCCGCTCGCGCGCGACTGGCCGGCGCCCGGCCTCGGCATCGAGAAGCACTACGCCTACGCCGGCCAATGGTTCCTGTTCGCGGCGCTGGCAGCCTTCCTATTCATCTTCCTGCACTGGAAACGTCGAAGCGAATGAGCACTACCGACAAGAAATCCGGCCGCCGCACGCTGTTCCTGCTGATCGCCATCACCATCGCGCCGGTGCTGGCGTCCTACCTGGCCTACTACGTCTGGAAGCCGCAGGGCGGCATGACCTACGGCGAATTGCTGAAGGTCGGCCCGGTGCCGGCCTTCGCGATGCAGACGCTCGACGGCAAGCCGGCCAGCCTGGCCGAATTCAAGGGCAAGTGGGTGTTGGCGATGGCTGACGGCGCCGGTTGCGCGGCCGCTTGCCAGGACACGCTGCATGCGCTGCGCCAGTACCGGATCGCCCAGGGCAAGGAGATGCCCCGCATCGAGCGGCTGTGGCTGCTGACCGACGCCGGCCAGCCGAGCGCCGCCGCGCTGGCCGCCGCCGACGGCGCCCAGCTGCGCCGCGCGCTGGCGCCGGTGCCGCTGCCGGGCGAGCTGGCCACCGGCTTCTACCTGATCGACCCGCTCGGCAACCAGGTGCTGCGCTACCCGCGCGACGCCCAGCCGGGCCAGGTCATCAAGGAACTCGGCAAGATCCTGAAGAACAACCAGAACCTCGGCTGATCCCATGTTCAAGAAACTCACCCTGCTGGCCGTCGTCTGGACCTTCTGCCTGATCGTGCTCGGCGCCTACGTGCGCCTATCCGACGCCGGCCTCGGCTGCCCCGACTGGCCCGGCTGCTACGGCAAGCCGACGCCGATCCACGCGATCGAGGAGATCAGCGCCGCCCATGCCGACATGCCGCACGGGCCGGTCAGCCTGACCAAGGCCTGGAAGGAGATGATCCACCGCTACTTCGCCAGCGGCCTGGGCCTGCTGGTCCTGGTCCTGTCGGTGCTGGCGGTGCGGCAGCGCGAGCGGCTGCGCCAGTCGCCGGCATTGGCGGTCGTCACCTTCTTCGTGGTCTGCTTCCAGGGCGCGCTCGGCGCCTGGACCGTGACCATGCTGCTCAAGCCGGCCATCGTCACCGGCCACCTGATCGGCGGCATGACGCTGCTGGCGTTGCTGACCTGGCTGGCACTGCGCCAGCGCGAATGGCCGGTGGCGACCCGCGACGGCGGCGGCCTGCGCCGGCTCGCCGCCGTCGGCCTCGCGGTGGTGGCCTGCCAGATCGTGCTCGGCGGCTGGGTCAGCACCAACTACGCCGCGCTGGCCTGCGCCGATTTCCCCACCTGTCAGGGGCGCTGGTGCCGCAGATGGACTTCCGCGACGCCTTCCACGTGCTGCGCGAGCTCGGCCAGACACCCGACGGCGCGATGCTGACGATGGCCAATCTGACCGCGATCCACTGGCTGCACCGGCTCGGCGCGCTGGTCACCTTCTGCTATGTCGGCTGGCTGGCTTGGCGCTTGTATGCACAAGGCGTTTTGCGTAGCCTTGCCCTCGCCATCGCGGCGGTGCTGCTGCTGCAGGTGGGCCTGGGCATCGCCAACGTGCTGCTCCAACTGCCGCTGCCGATCGCGGTGCTGCACAACGCCGGCGCGGCGCTGCTGCTGACCCTGACGGTGATCCTGAATTTCCGGCTGGCGTCGCGCCGTTAGGCGCGGCGAGGCGACGAGATGAAACCCGAGCGTGTAGGAGACGACGCCATGTCCGCTACCACCCTGACCCGGCCCGCGCCGGGTCTCAAGGCGCGTGCGCGCGAATTCCTGGCCCTGGCCAAGCCGCGCGTGGTCTCGCTGATCGTGTTCTGCGCGGTGATCGGCATGTTCCTCGCGGTGCCCGGCCTGCCGCCGCTGGTGCCGGTGCTGGCCGCCACCGTCGGCATCGCGCTGGTCGCCGGCGCGGCGGCCGCGATCAACTGCCTGGTCGAGCAGCGCATCGACGCGCTGATGGCGCGCACCCGCGCCCGGCCGCTGCCGCGCGGCCAGGTGACCAGCAGCCAGACGCTGGCCTTTGCGCTGGCGGTCGGCGGCGTCGGCCTGGCGCTGCTGCACGAGTGGGTCAACCCGCTCACCATGTGGCTGACGCTGGCGACCTTCGTCGGCTACGCCATCATCTATACCGTGGTGCTCAAGCCCAACACGCCGCAGAACATCGTGATCGGCGGCGCCTCGGGCGCCATGCCGCCGATCCTCGGCTGGGCCGCGGTGACCGGCGAGGTCAGCCACGACGCGATGATCCTGTTCCTGATCATCTTCGCCTGGACCCCGCCGCATTTCTGGGCGCTGGCGCTGTACCGGCGCGACGACTATGCGCGCGCCGGCCTGCCCATGCTGCCGGTGACCCACGGCGAGGTCTTCACCCGCCTGCACGTGCTGCTCTACACGCTGATCCTGACCGCGGTGACCCTGCTGCCGGTGGCCACCGGCATGTCCGGCCTGATCTACCTGGCCGCTGCGCTGGCGCTCGACGGCGTGTTCATCGCCTATGCCTGGCGCATCTGGCGCAACTATTCGGACGCGCTGGCGCGCAGCACCTTCCGCTACTCGATCCTCTACCTCTCGCTGCTGTTCGCCGCGCTGCTGCTCGACCACTACTTGCGTTTCCCGCTCGGATAAGCCATGCGACGACTGCTCGCCCTGTTCACCCTGGCCCTGGCGCTCGGCCTTGCCGGCTGCAGCAAGGATCCGGCCACCGCCTTCGAGGCGACCGACATCACCGGCGCCGACATCGGCGGCGATTTCCGCCTGACCGGCCACGACGGCAAGCCGCACGCGCTGGCCGATTTCAAGGGCAAGGTGGTGGTGCTGTTCTTCGGCTACACCCATTGCCCCGATGTCTGCCCGACCACCATGAGCGAGCTGGCGGCCGCCATGAAGACGCTCGGCGGGCGCGCCGCCGAGGTGCAGGTGGTGTTCGTCACGGTCGATCCGGAGCGCGATACGCAGGCGCTGCTGGCCCAGTACGTGCCGGCCTTCGACCCGTCCTTCCTCGGCCTGACCGGCACGCCGGCCGAGGTCAAGGCGGTGGCCGACCGCTACCGGATCGTGTTCCAGAAGTCCGGCAGCGACGACAAAAATTACACGGTCGATCACAGTGCCGGGAGCTATATTCTCGACAAGGCCGGTAAACTGCGCGTCTTCGTCAATTACGGTGCCGGGGCCAAGGTCTTCGCCCACGACATCGACCTGTTGCTGCGCGGCTGAGCGGCATAACGCCGGGGAGGCCGATCGTCCGCGATCGGCGGCGGCGGATGGATAGCTGGGTCATGATGCGCCCGCACGGCGACGGGGCGCGGTACCCTCATAACAATGTCCGGAACGACAGTGGCGGATCAGGAAAACACTCATTCATCTGAAGGCAAGGGCCCGGTCGCCCTGATCCCGGAAGGCGTGGATGTCAGCCAGTTCCTGCTGTACACGCCGATGGAGATCGGCTTCGTGCTGCGTGCGCTGGCGCAGAAGAACGACCTGATCTCGATCTACTTCGATCACGGCCGCAATTCCTTCCTGTCGACCATCCTCGACGCGGATTCCAAGCAGAAGCGCTTCTGGTTCGACGTCAGCGGCACCGAGGCGATCAACCGCGGCCTCCTGCGCGCCGACCATGTGGTCTTCGTCGCCGCGCAGGAGGGCGTCAAGATCCAGTTCGTGCTGCCCGGCGGCGTGGCCATGGACGACTACGACGGCCGCCCGGCCTTCTCGGCACGCTTCCCGGACGACCTGATCAAGCTGCAGCGGCGCGAGTACTTCCGGCTCGAGACGCCGATCGGTCGGCCGCTGGTCTGCCGCATGCCGCATCCGAACGGCCGCATCCTCGAGTTGCCGCTGCACGACATCTCGATCGGCGGCGTCGGCCTGTGGATGCAGGGCGCGGTCGACATCCAGCAGCTCGACGTGTTCCAGGGTTGCCGCATCGACCTCGGCACCTTCGGCCTGGTCGAGGTCTCGCTCGAGATCCGCAGCAAGCGCCAGGTGACCAAGCGCGACGGCACCGTGCAGTCGATGCTCGGCGCGCGCTTCGTCGACCTGCCGCGGCAGACCGAGAATCTGCTCCAGCGCTACATGGCGCAGCTGGAGCGCGAGCGCCATCAGCTGCTGCGCAACTGATCCGCGCGCAGAGCCGCCAGCAGTCCCTCCGGCGTCGGATGACGCAGTCCCAGTCGCAATTCCCGCTTGAGCCGCGTGTTGATCAGCCGGCGCGATTCCCGCATGAAGGACCACAAGGCCGGCGACACCTGCCGCACGATCTCGTCGCGCGGCAGCCTGGGCGGCCGCGGCAGGCCGGCGGCGTCGGCAACCCGGTCGAACCACTCGCCCATGGTCCATTCGCTGTCGTCGCAGGCGTGGTAGACCCGGCCCGGCCGGCCGCGCCACAGCGCCAGCGCGGCCGCCATGGCCAGGTCGTCGGCATGGATGTGGTTGCTGAAGCCGTCGTCGCCGGCCGCCAGCGCCGGCGTGCCCTTGTGCAGGCGTTCGAGCGGCAGCCGGTCCTGCGCATAGATGCCGGGCGCGCGCACGATCGCCACGCGGCAGCGGTTGCGCCGGCCGAAGTCGCGCAGCAGCTGCTCGGCGGCGACCCGGCGCAGCGCGCGCGGCGACTCCGGCCGCGGCGGGCGCGACTCGTCGAAGCGTGCGCCGGCACAATCGCCATAGACCCCGGTCGTACTGATGTAGGCAACCCTGCGTGGTAGAATCGCGCCCCGTGCCAGCGCCGCGGCCAGCCGCCTGCTGCGCGGGTCGCCGTGGCCTTCGGCCGGCGGCGGCGCGCTGTGCAGCAGATGGTCGGCCAGCCCGGCCAGGCGCCGCAGCGTGGCCGGCCGGTCGAGGTCGCCGATGATCGGCACGACGCCGAGCGCGCGCAGCGACGCGGCCTGCTCCTCGCCGCGGCACAGCGCCAGGACGCGGAAGCGCCGCGTCAGCCAGGGCAAGGCCCGGCGTACCACGTCGCCGCAACCCACGATCAACAGTCTTCTTTTGTGCATGACGCGATTCTAGCCGCGTCGTGCCTGCCAGCAGGAATCGCGATGTCCCAGCTTTTCATCGAGCCGAGCAAGCAGCAGGTCACCGTCGAAGCCGGGGACACCATCCTCGACGCCGCGCTGCGCGCCGGTTTCAACATGCCCTACGGCTGCCGCAACGGCGCCTGCGGCGCCTGCAAGGGCCGCGTGCTGGCCGGCGAAGTGCGGCAGCGCGAGCATTCGACCTCGGCGCTCAACCTGACCGAGCAGAACCAGGGCATGGCGCTGTTCTGCTGCGCCGAGCCGATCGGCGACGTGACCATCGAATGCCGCGAGATCCTGGCCACCAAGGACATCCAGATCCGCACGCTGCCGTGCCGGGTCGAGAAGATCGACCGCGTCTCGCACGACGTGGCGGTGCTGGCGCTGAAGCTGCCGACCAATGAGCGGCTGCAGTTCCTGGCCGGCCAGTACATCGACATCCACACCAAGGACGGCAAGAAGCGCAGCTTCTCGCTGGCCAATCCGCCGCACAACGACGACTACCTGCAGTTGCACGTGCGGCTGGTGCCGGGCGGCGCCTTCTCCGAATACGTGCACAACTCAATGCGCGAGCGCGAGATCCTGCGCTTCACCGGGCCGCTCGGCTCGTTCTTCCTGCGCGAGGAATCGGACAAGCCGATCATCTTCATCTCGAGCGGCACCGGCTTCGCGCCGATCAAGAGCATCGTCGAGTACGCCTGGCAGAAGGGCATCCAGCGCGAAATGATCCTGTACTGGGGCGCCCGCACGCTGGCCGACCTCTACATGCCCGAGCTGCCGAGCCAGTGGCAGGCCGAGCATCCGAACTTCACCTTCATCCCGGTGCTCAGCGAACCGCTGCCCGAGGATGCCTGGCACGGCCGCACCGGCTTCGTGCACGAGGCGGTGCTGCACGACTTCGCCGATCTGTCGGGTTACCAGGTCTATGCCTGCGGCGCGCCGGTGATGGTCGAGGCCGCCCACGGCAGCTTCACCGGCCGCGGCCTGCCGAGCGAGGAGTTCTTCTCGGACGCATTTTTCATGTCCAAGGACCTCGGCAAGAGTTGAAGCCTTGCTATAATCCGCGTCCTTCGCCGGTATAGCTCAGTTGGTAGAGCAGCTGCCTTGTAATCAGCAGGTCACCAGTTCGATTCCGGTTGCCGGCACCAGAGATTCAAAAGGGGTTACGCCCAGGCGTAGCCCCTTTCTTTTTCGACGCCCGGCATGTCATGTCCGGCATGCTTGCGGAAAGCGGAAGGCCGGGCACTCGCCCGGCCTTCTCGCCCTTACCGCCCGTTCTATACGCCGCCTTGCGCGCGTGGCAGCGCGCTGCGGTCGTCGGGCTTGTCCTGCCACAGCCTGAGGTAACACACGCCCCGCCGGCACTTGGTCTCCGCCACGTAGCCGAGCGCCCGGTAATGGGCGGCCACTTCGGCGACGGTGCGGGGATCGGCCTGGCTGAAAAGTTGGATCAGCATGGCGGGCTCCTTGCGGGGCGGGTGCCCCACCCACCTTATCGGCCGCCAGCCCGGAAAGTTGATGGGCGGGGCCGAGTAAAGTTGTCGTCAGCCCGTTGCAAAACGCCTGCAATACGCGGCCGGCAGACTGCGCGCCACTTGCCTGCCGTCCTCTGGACGTGGATCCGGCAGTGGCTCAGGCCCGGACGAGCCCAAGGTTGCCGGGCACCAATCGCGCGCCCCCGCCTGACCTCGGGGCGCAGTCCTTTGCGGCGGCGCTCGGTCGCATGCCGTGGCGCGCGCACCGGCATCGTCAGCGGCCGGATGGCTGCAGTTCGCATCCAAAGCGCTTTCGTGCGAGCATCGGGTCGGTGGCGGCGCTGGCCGGCGTGTAGCGTCGCCGGCGTGCCTACACGGTCGGCACCGTCTAGGATGCTAGGGTTGGGACGATGGGCCCGGATACGAACAAACAAGCGGGAGCAGGCATGACGGGCGCAACGCTCGACCATTGGGTGATGGAGGCGATCTGCCGCGGCGAACACGCCGATCCTTTCGCGGTGCTCGGCCCGCATTGCGTCGAGGCGGGCCTGGTGGTGCGGGCCTGGCTGCCGGAGGCGGGCCGGGTCGAGGTGATCGACCTGGCCGGCGCGACGCTCGGGGTGCTCGATGCGCTCGACGAGCGTGGACTGTTCGGCGGCCTGCTGCCGCCGCAGCCCGAACCGTTCCGCTACCGGCTGCGCGTGGCCTGGCAGGCCGCTCAGCTCGATCTCGACGATCCTTACCGCTTTCCGCCGCTGTTGCAGGCCGACGAGCTGTGGCTGATCGGCGAAGGCAGCCACCGCCGGCTGTGGCAGTCGCTCGGCGCGCAGGCGGTCAGCCATGACGGCGTCGAAGGCATCCGTTTCGCCGTCTGGGCGCCGAACGCCAAGCGCGTGTCGGTGGTCGGCGACTTCAATTACTGGAACGAGACCGCCCACCCGATGCGGCTGCGGCGCGAATGCGGCGTGTGGGAGCTGTTCCTGCCCGGCCTGGAGGACGGCGCGCGCTACAAGTACGCGGTGCTCGACTGGGACGGCCGCACGCTGCACAAGGCCGATCCGCTGGCTTTCGCCGCCGAGCTGCGGCCGGCCACCGCCTCGCGCGTCGCCGCGCTGCCGGCGCCGCCGCGGCCCGGTCCGGCGGCCGGGCTCGACCGGCCGGTCAGCATCTACGAGGTGCATCCCGGTTCCTGGCGGCGCAAGCCGGAGGACGGCAACGGCTGGCTATCCTGGCGCGAGCTGGCCGAGACGCTGATCCCGTATGCGCTCGACCTCGGCTTCACCCATCTCGAACTGCTGCCGGTCAGCGAGCATCCGTTCGACGGCTCCTGGGGCTACCAGCCGACCGGGCTGTATGCGCCGACCTCGCGCTTCGGCACGCCGCAGGATTTCCGCGATTTCGTCGACGCCGCGCACGCGGCCGGGCTCGGCGTGATCCTCGACTGGGTGCCCGGCCACTTCCCCGAGGATGCCCATGGCCTGGGCCGCTTCGACGGCACCCACCTATACGAGCACGCCGATCCGCGCGAGGGCTTCCACCGCGACTGGAACACGCTGATCTATAACTGGGGCCGGCGCGAGGTGGCCAATTTCCTGGCCGCCAACGCGCTGTTCTGGCTCGAGCGCTACGGCATCGACGGCCTGCGCGTCGACGCGGTGGCCTCGATGCTCTACCGCGACTACAGCCGGCCGGCCGGCGAGTGGGTGCCGAACGTCCATGGCGGCCGCGAGAACCTCGAGGCGATTTCCTTCCTGCAGCGTACCAACCACTGGGTCGGCGTCGAGGCGCCGGGCCGCATCACGCTGGCCGAGGAATCGACCGCCTTCCCCGGCGTGTCGCGCCCGCCCGAGCACGGCGGCCTCGGCTTCCACTACAAGTGGAACATGGGCTGGATGCACGACACGCTGCAATACATGCGGCGCGATCCGATCCACCGCGGCCATCACCACGGCGAGCTGACCTTCGGGCTGTCCTACGCGTTTTCCGAGAACTACGTGCTGCCGCTGTCGCACGACGAGGTGGTGCACGGCAAGGGCTCGCTGCTGGCGCGCATGCCGGGCGACGACTGGCAGCGTTTCGCCAACCTGCGCGCCTACTACGGCTATATGTGGGCCCATCCGGGCAAGAAACTGCTGTTCATGGGCGGCGAATTCGCCCAGCAGCGCGAGTGGAACCACGACGCCAGCCTCGACTGGCATCTGCTCGGCGAGGCGCGCCATGCCGGCGTGCAGGCGCTGGTGCGCGACCTCAACCGGCTCTACCGCGAGCAGACGGCGCTGCATGCGCTCGATTGCGCGGCGGCCGGCTTCGAGTGGGTCTGCGGCGACGACGCCGAGCAGTCGGTACTGGCCTGGCTGCGCCACGACGGCCGCGGCGGCCACCTGCTGGCGGTCAGCAACTTCACGCCGGTGACACGCCATGGCTACCGGCTCGGCGTGCCGCGGGCCGGCTGCTGGCACGAGGCGCTGAACACCGATTCGCTGCATTACGGCGGCGGCAACGTCGGCAACGGCGACGCCGCCAGCCAGCCGATCCCCTGGCACGGCCAGGCCCATTCGCTGCAGCTGACGCTGGCGCCGCTGGCGACGCAATGGTTCGTCTGGGTGGGCGATTGATGGCGGCTGCGGTGCTCATGAATTCATGCGAAGGGAGTGCGCCATGGCGCTCGCGCTAGGCCTGGTCCCTGGCGATCCGTTCCGGCTCGGCAGCCACTGGGACGGCGAAGGCGTCAATTTCGCGGTCGCCGCGCTCAATGCCGACCGCGTCGACCTGTGCATCTTCGACGCCAGCGGCCAGCGCGAGCTGGCGCGGCTGCCGCTGCCGGGCAACCACGCCGGCGTCTGGCACGGCTACCTGCCGGGCGCCGAGCCGGGGCTGATCTACGGCTTCCGCGCCCACGGCCTGTGGGCGCCCGAGCGCGGCTACCGCTACAACCCGGCCAAGCTGCTGGGCGACCCGTACGCGCGCATGCTGCACGGCGACTACGGCGGCGAGGCGGTGCTGTGCGACCACCTGCCGGGCGACCCGAGCCGGGCCGACCCGCGCGACAGCGGGCCGGTGGCGGTCAAGTCGGTGGTCTACGCGGCCGGTACCGGCGGCTACGGCGAGACCGACTGGCGCGGCGACCGCCGGCCGGCGGTGCCCTGGGCCGACACGGTGATCTATGAATTGCACGTCAAGGGCTTCAGCCAGCTCAACCCGGACGTGCCGGCCGAGCTGCGCGGCACCTATGCCGGCCTGGCCCACCCGGCCAGCGTCGACTGGCTCAAGTGGCTGGGCGTGACCACCGTCGAGCTGCTGCCGGTGGCGGCGATCGGCGACGAGGGCCACCTGCTGTCGCGCGGACTGCGCAACTACTGGGGCTACAACCCGCTGGCGCTGATGGCGGTCGAGCCGCGCTACGCCGCCAGCGGCGACCCGATCCACGAATTCCAGGAGATGGTGCGCACGTTGCACCACGCCGGCCTGGAGGTGGTGCTCGACGTCGTGTTCAACCACACCGCCGAGGGCGGCATCGGCGGCCCCACCCTCAATCTGCGGGGGCTCGACAATCACGCCTATTACCGGCTGACGCCGAACGGCCATTGCGAGAACTGGACCGGCACCGGCAACACGCTGAACCTGGCGCAGCCGCGCTGCCTGCAACTGGTGCTCGACGCGATGCGCTTCTGGGCCGGCGAATGCCATGTCGACGGTTTCCGCTTCGACCTCGCCACCATCCTGGCGCGCGGCGCCGACGGCAGCTTCGAGGCCTGGTCGGCCTTCTTCGCCGCGGTGCAGGCCGATCCGCTGCTGGGCCGGCTCAAGCTGATCGCCGAGCCGTGGGACGTCGGCTTCGACGGCTACCGGGTCGGCGGCTTCCCGCCCGGCTGGGCCGAGTGGAACGACCGTTACCGCGACACCATGCGCAGCTTCTGGCTGCACCACGGCCCGAGCCGCGGCGAGTACGCGCGCCGGCTCACCGCCTCGAGCGACCTGTTCGAGCGGCGCGGCCGGCGGCCGGCGACCAGCATCAATTTCCTGACCGCGCACGACGGCTTCACGCTGCGCGACCTGGTCAGCTACAGCCACAAGCACAACGAGGCCAACGGCGAGGACAACCGCGACGGCCACGGCAACAACCACAGCTGGAACTGCGGCGCCGAGGGGCCGACCGACGACCCGGGCGTGAATGCGATCCGTGGCTCGATGCAGCGCGCGCTGCTGGCCACGCTGCTGTTCAGCCAGGGCACGCCGATGCTGCTGGCCGGCGACGAGCTCGGCCACAGCCAGTTCGGCAACAACAATGCCTATTGCCAGGACAACCGGATCAGCTGGATCGACTGGAGCACGGCCGACATGCGCCACGCCGAGTTCGTCGCCCGGCTGATCGCGCTGCGGCGCCACTACCCGGCGCTGCGCCACGCCGACTGGTTCAGCGCGGTGGCGCACGGCGGCTACGAGCGGCGCGACGTCGACTGGCGCAATGCCGAGGGCCGGCCGATGACGCCGGGCGAGTGGGACGGCCATGCCACCTTCAGCCTGTCGGTCGAGCTCGGGCCCGAGGGCGTGCGCAAGCGCTGCCTGCTGCTGATCAACGCCGAGGCCGGCCCGGTGCTGTTCACGCTGCGGCCGGGCCGCTGGCTGCGGGTGCTCGACACCGCCGATCCCGATGCCGGCGAGGCGCTGTACCAGCACCAGATCGAGGTGGCGGCCAACGCGGTATGGCTGCTGGTGCACGACAGCGGCGGGCGGGTGACCTGGTAGGGCGCGGTCAGGCGAGATCCTTGGCCGGATCGCGCAGGAGCGGCCGGCCCGTCTTGGGCTTCGGCCGCGCATGGCCATCGCGCTTGCCCGGCCATTCGCGGCTGAAGCCGCTCCTGCGGTGATCCCAGCCCCGGTTCATCCGTAGGTCGGGCGTAAAGCCCGACCTACGGAAGCTCCGGCCGGCCAAAGAAGAGGGCCGGCAAGTGCCGGCCCGAATGCGACGGGTGTTGCTGCATCCGTCGAGGAGTAAAGGGGCGATTCGATCCGTGCTGCGCGGGCCGGGCGGAAGTCAGCCCTCGCAGGCCAGCGGCCTGGGCGCGCGGCGCCACAGCTTGCGCGGATCGGGTTCGAACAGGGCGACCAGGATGCCGCCGGTCAGCAGCGCCGCGCCGAGCCAGAAATGGGCGTCCAGCGTCTCGCCGAACATCGTCCAGCCCAGCAGCGGCCCGACCAGCAGGCCGCTGAAGCAGCCGGTCTCGGCCAGCGAAGCCTCGGCGACGCGGTAGCCGCGCACGAAGCACAGCATGCAGGCGATGCTGGCGGCGGCCATCAGCAGCACGCCGAGGACCTGCGCCAGGGCGAGCGCCGGCGGTGCGAAGCCGGCCAGGCCGCCGAACACCAGCAGCTGGCCCAGGTAGGTCCACCACAGGATCGCCAGCGCCGTCTCGCTGCCGGCGCCGCGCTTGAGCAGCACGCCGAGGCCGCCGTCGGCCAGCGCGCCGGCCAGCGCCGCCGCCAGCGCCCAGCTCCAGCCGCCGAGCTCGGGCCGCGCCACCAGCCAGACGCCGGCGAAGCCGATCGCCACGCCGAGCCAGCGCAAGGGCCTTACCGACTCGCCGAGGAAGAGCAGGCCGAGCGGGATCATCCAGATCGAGGTGGTCAGCGCGTAGACGGTGACCTCGCCGAGCGACAGCCGGGTCAGCGCGTACAGCGCGCAGCCGGCCGAGATGCTGGTGAACAGCATGCGGCCCAGGTGCAGGCCCGGCTTGCGGGTGCGGATCGCGGCGCCGCGGCGGCGCAGCGCGAACGGCGCGATCAGCGCCAGGATGGCCAGCGCGCGCAGGAACATCACGCTGGCCAGCGGCAGGCCCTCGCCGAGCTGCTTGAACAGCGCGTTGACCAGCGTGAACAGCGACATGCCGAGCACGACCCACAGCACGCCGCGGGCGTTCGGCGGCAGGCGCAGCAGCATTGCGTTCATGGCATGGGTCCTCGGCGGCGAGTGGTTTCGGCCGTCAAATCTAGGCGCCTGGCCAGGTGGCCACAAACGAGTTTTCGGCATGTAAGCTATGCGTTTAAAGCATGGCTGGAGTGCCGTCGTGAAACGCCTTCCCCCGCTCGATGCGCTGCACGTGTTCAGCGTGGTGGCGCGCACCCGCAATATGAGCCGCGCGGCCGAGACGCTGTTCGTCACCCAGAGCGCGGTCAGCCGCCAGGTGCGCCAGCTCGAGGAGCACCTCGGCACCGCGCTGTTCGTGCGGCAGGCACGCGGCATCGAGCTGACGGTGGCCGGCCAGCGGCTGCTGCCGGCGGTCGAGCAGGCCTTCGACGGCATCCGCCGCGCGGTCGACGCGCTGGCCGAGCGGCCGACCGACCTCAAGTTCAAGCTTCCGCCGACGCTGGCCCTGCGCTGGTTCCTGCCGCGGCTGCCCGATTTCCAGGCGCGCCATCCGGAGATCGAGGTGCGCATGAGCACTGCCTCGTTCAGCCAGATCCATTTCGAGCGCGAGGATTTCGACGCCGCCATCGTGGCCGGCACGCAGGAGCCGGCCGATTGCCATACCGAGCTGCTGTTCAACGAGGAGCTGACACCGGCCTGCGCGCCGGCGCTGGCGGCGCGGCTGCGCACGCCGGCCGACCTTGCCGGCGAGGCGCTGATCCACCTGAGCCCCGACCACGCCGACTGGCGCGCCTGGCTGGCGCTGGCCGGGGTGAGCCACCCGGCGCTCGCCTCGGGGCCGAGCTTCGAACTGAGCGACATGGCGGCCAACGTGGCCGGGCAGGGCCTGGGCGTAGCGATCGCCGACCCGCTGTTGATCGCCGACGACCTGCGCCACGGCCGGCTGGTCACGCCGTTTCCCGATCTCCTGATCAAGACCGACTACCGCTACTGGTTCGCCTGCCCGCGCGCGCGCCGGCACGAGCCGGCGATCGAGGCGCTGCGCGGGTGGCTGCGGGCGGAGATCGAGGCTTCGCTGGCGGAATGCCTGGGGAAGAGCTGATGGGTGAGGTGTGAGGGGTGAGGGGTTAGGCGTGAGGTGTAACCCCATCCCCACCCCAGCCCTCCCCTTGAAGGGGAGGGAGCGGCATTGCGACACGTTCGACGATCACTGCCAGTCGAATTGGCGCACCCTGCTCCTCCCCTTCAAGGGGGAGGTTGGGAGGGGGATGGGGTTACACCTCACCCCTCACGCCTTACTCCTCACATCTTTGTCGCGTCGAAGCCGCAGCGCTACGCGCCGGAATTGAGCATACCAACTAGTATGTTTATAGTCCCCCGATCACCCCATCCGGTGACCATCTCTGGAGGCTCCATGAAACGTATCCTCGTCGCCGGCATGGCCGGCCTGCTCGCCGCCGCTCCCGCCGCGGCCTTTGCCGAAGCCGTCGCCGTGCCCAAGATCCCGGTGCGCGATTTCTTCAAGAATCCCGACAAGACCAATTTCCAGCTCTCGCCCAACGGCAAGTACATCTCCTTCACCCAGGGCTACCAGAACCGCCTCAACATCCACGTGATGCCGCGCGGCGGCGAGGCCCGCCGGGTGACCGAGGTGCAGGACCGCGACATCCGCCAGTACTTCTGGAAAGGCGACGACCACCTGCTGTTCCTCAAGGACAACGGCGGCGACGAGAACTTCCACCTGTTCGCGGTCGACCGCGACGGCAAGGCCACGCGCGACCTGACCCCGTTCGACAAGGTGCGCGTCGAGCTGATCGACGACCTCGAGGACCACCCGACCGACGTGCTGGTCGGCCTCAACAAGCGCAACCCCGAAATCTTCGATGCCTACCGGCTCAACGTGAAGACCGGCGAGATGAAGCTGGTGGCCGAGAACCCCGGCAACATCACCGGCTGGGTGACCGACCACGCCGGCCGCATCCGGGTGGCGACCGCCACCGACGGCGTGACCACCTCGCTGCTGTTCCGCAAGGACGAGGCCTCGCCGTTCAAGGCGGTGCTGACCACCAGCTTCAAGGATTCGGTGGTGCCGCTGTTCTTCACCTTCGACAACAAGCGCCTCTACGCGGCCTCCAACCTCGGCCGCGACAAGCAGTCCATCGTCGAGCTCGACCCGGCCAGCGGCAAGGAACTGAAGGTGGTCTACCAGCGCGACGACGTCGACGTCGAAACCCTGCGCTACTCGAAGAAGCGCAAGGTGCTGACGCTGGCCGCCTTCGAGACCAGCAAGCCGGAGCGCCACTTCTTCGACAAGCAGATGGAAACGCTGGTGAAGAAGATCGAGGCCAAGCTGCCCGGCTACGAGGTGAACCTGACCGGCAACCGCAACGAGGACGCCTGGATCGTGGCGGCCTGGAACGACCGCACCCGCGGCACGCGCTACTACTACGACCCGAAGGCCGACAAGCTGGAGAAGCTGGCCGACGTCTCGCCCTGGCTGAACGAGCAGCAGATGGCGACGATGAAGCCGATCGAATACAAGAGCCGCGACGGTCTGACCATCCACGGCTACCTGACGCTGCCGGCCGGCAAGGAGGCCAAGAACCTGCCGGTGATCGTCAACCCGCACGGCGGCCCGTGGGCGCGCGACAGCTGGGGCTTCAACCCCGAGGTGCAGTTCCTCGCCAACCGCGGCTACGCGGTGCTGCAGATGAACTTCCGCGGCTCGACCGGCTACGGCAAGCAGTTCTGGCAGGCTTCGTTCAAGCAGTGGGGCAAGACCATGCAGGACGACGTCAGCGACGGCGTGCAGCAACTGGTCAAGGATGGCGTGGCCGACGCCAAGCGCGTCTGCATCTACGGCGGCAGCTACGGCGGCTACGCCACGCTGGCCGGCCTGACCTTCTCGCCCGAGCTGTACGCCTGCGGCGTCGACTACGTCGGGGTGAGCAACCTGTTCACCTTCATGAAGACCATCCCGCCGTACTGGAAGCCCTATCTCGAGATGATGTACGAGATGGTCGGCAATCCGGAGAAGGACACGGCGCAGATGGAAGCGGCCTCGCCGGTGTTCCACGTCGACAAGATCAAGGCGCCGCTGTTGGTGCTGCAGGGTGCCAAGGATCCGCGCGTGAACATCGCCGAGAGCGACCAGATCGTCGATGCGCTGAAGAAGCGCGGCGTCGAGGTCGAGTACATCGTCAAGGAGAACGAGGGCCACGGCTTCGCCAACCAGGAGAACCGCTTCGACGCCTACGAGGCGATGGAACGCTTCTTCGCCAAGCACCTCGGCAGCTGATCCGGTTTCGACCGACGAACGGAACGGCCGGCGCATGCCGGCCGTTTTGCTTGGGCCGGTCCGCTCAGGCCAGGTGCGGCTGCATCACCTCGGCGATCCAGGCCATGAAGGCCTGGACCCGGCGCGGCAGCTGGCGGCGGTTGGCGTACAGCAGCGAGACCGGCATCGGCGCGGCGCGCCAGTCGGGCAGCACCTCGACCAGTTGGCCGCTGGCCAGGTGCTTGCCCACGCCGACCTCGGGCACCTGGATCAGGCCCAGGCCGGCCAGGCAGCCGGCCATGTAGGCGTCGGAATTGTTGACGGTGACCGCGCCGGCCATGGCGAGGAAGCGCGTCTCGCCGCTGGCCGGGTCGAGGTATTCGAAGCCGGCCGAGCGCGCGCCGAGGACGGGGACGTAGTGGATCAGCGAATGCGCCACCAGGTCCTCCAACCGCCTGGGGGTGCCGCGTCGGCTCAGGTAGTCGCGGCTGGCGCAGTTGAGCAGGCGGAAATGGCCGAGCGGCCGCGCGATCAGGCTCGAATCGGCCAGCGTGCCGACCCGCAGCACGCAGTCGAAGCCTTCGCGCACCAGGTCGACCCGGCGGTCGGTGCTGCCGAGCTCGACCTCGAGCTTGGGGTGCGCGGCGAGGAAGGCCGGCAGCTGCGGCATCACGATGTGCTGGGCGATGCCGTTGGGCATGTCGACGCGCAACCGGCCGGTCAGGTCGGCCTGGCCGGCCAGGAACATGGTCTGCAGCTCGTCCATGTCGGCCAGCAGATCCTTGCTGCGCTCGTAGAAGGCCTGGCCGTCCTGCGTCATCTGCACCTTGCGGGTGGTGCGGTGCAGGAGCCGGGTGCCGAGCTGGCTTTCGAGCTGCTGCACCGCCGACGAGATGCTGGCCTTGGGCAGGCCCATGCTCTCGGCCGCCTGGGTGAAGCTCGATAGCTCGGCCACCCGCACATAGATCTGCATCGCATCGAGCTGGTCCATGCCTCGTCTCCCCTGATGACTGTTCGCGAACTTGAGACAGTCTAATCGGATTTGGCCGGTTTATTGGTTCTGCTGGCGGCAATAAGCTGCGTTCACGTTTCGGGCATCCCTCCGAACCGACCGATTGAATGGAGCCGAACATGAACAAGCAGATCGCCATCGTGACCGGCGGCAGCCGTGGCCTGGGCCGCAATGCCGCACTCAAGCTCGCCGCCCGCGGCATCGACGTGATCCTCAGCTACCGCAGCCGCAAGGACGAGGCCGCCGCGGTGGTAGCCGAGATCGAAAAGCTCGGCGGCCGCGCGCTGGCCTTGCAGCTGGACCTCTCCGATCCCACCAGCCACGGCCCGTTCGCGGCGGCGGTGAAGGTGGCGCTGCATACCCACTGGCAGCGCGAGCGCTTCGACTTCCTGGTCAACAACGCCGGCGTCGGCGTGCACGCGCCGTTCGCCGAGACCAGCGAGGCGCAGTTCGACCAACTGGTGAACATCCACTTCCGCGGCGTGTTCTTCCTGACCCAGGCGCTGCTGCCGCTAATCGCCGACGGCGGCCGCATCGTCAACGTCTCGACCGGGCTGACCCGCTTCGCGCTGCCGGGCTATGCGGCCTACGCGGCGATGAAGGGCGCGGTCGAGGTGCTGACCCGCTACCTGGCCAAGGAGCTCGGCCCGCGCGGCATCGCGGTCAACACCGTGGCGCCCGGCGCGATCGAGACCGACTTCGGCGGCGGCGCGGTGCGCGACAACGCCGAGATCAACGCCTTCATCGCCTCGCAGACCGCGCTGGGCCGGGTCGGCCTGCCGGACGACATCGGCGGCGTGGTGGCCGCGCTGCTGTCGGACGACAATCGCTGGGTCAATGCGCAGCGGATCGAGGCTTCGGGCGGGATGTTCGTGTGATCGTGAGCCTTGTGCGGCTTGCGGGCTGCCGAGATGGCTGAATGTGTAGCGCAGCGCCCGGCGGAGCCGGGCGTTGGTCTTTGGTGAGCCCCGTGCAGCGGCTCACCCCTGATTCCCCCGCCTCCCCGCCAGTCGTTCCGACACGCACGAGTTCTAGGCTCGCAAGCTCGCCAAGAACTTCGGCAGTCGCCGCCGCGAGGGAGCCTCGCTGACGCTCGTTCGCATGATGATGAGCGTCAGCTAGCAACGAGCCGATGCTGCTGGTGAAGGTACCGGTTTTAGCCCCTCCCCTCCGGGAGAGGGGTTGGGGTGAGGGAGCGCCGCTAATTCGTTGCTCAGCGGATTGGCGATCGAGCTGGCGTAAATAGCCCCTCTCCCGCGCGCGGGAGAGGGGTGGGGGTGAGGGCTGGTTCTACGGAGAGCGATCTAGCTCGCCTCCTCGGTCATCTCGCAGGGGGCGATCGAGGACATTCAGGCTCCGCGCCTCAGCGCACCGTATACCCCCGCCCTCGAGGCAAGCCCCCTGCGCCCGCCGATAATCGGCGCGCTTCTGCCAGGCTTCGGATGCCTCGACGCCGCCCATCGGTTCGGTCGGGTCGTAGCCGGTCTGCTTCACCGCCCAGCGATGGCATTCGTAGCGGTCCAGTGCCTGCTGCTTCTCGTCCTGGTTGCGGTTGGGGTAGACGAACAGCTCTTCTTCGTCCGGGCTGCCGCTCACCGCCATTTCGCGGTCGTCGTAGTCGGGCCGCTCGACCACCACGTAGCCATTGGGCTCGCGCCGATAGTAGATGTCGTCGACCACGTAGTAGGTCAGGCCGCCGTACCACAGCGTGCGGTAGCCGGGCGGCAGGATGGTGATTCGCGTGCCGAAGCTCGGCCGCACCACGTAGTGCGGGCGCGGACGGTAGTGGTGGCCGGGGTAGTAGTGGCGGCCGGGATCGTAGCCGGGGCTGATCACCTGCGGCGGCCGCGGCTGCGCCGGCGGATCGCGCCAGGGCTGGGGCCGGCCCGGCACCGGTTGGGTGTTGCCGCCCGGCGGCGTCGGACGATCGGGCCGCTCCGGCTGGCTGGGCCGTTCGGGCGGCCGCGTCTCCGGCTGGGTCGGCTGCGGCCGGTCCGGCTTGGCGCGGTCGTAGCGGTCCTGGTTCCGGCGGAAATGCTCGTCGGTCGGCTCGGCCAGGGCAGGCGCAGCGGCGAGGCCGAAGGTGCTCAATGCGAGGCCGAACAGGACGGCCCGGCGTAATCCAGTGTTCATGACTGCTCCTTGGAGGACGGCATCGCCGCCCGGCTAGCGGACCGTGTAGCCACGGCCGCCGAGGCAGGCGCTCATCGCCCGCCGATATGATTCGACGCTACCCCGTTCGAGCGCCTCGCTGCGCTGCTGCCGCGCCTCGGCCGCGCTGAGCGCCGCGTCGGCGGCGTCCTGCCGCTGCTGGTCCGAGATCGCGCCGAGCACCGCGCCGGCCAGTGCGCCCACCGCCGCACCCTCGGCCGAATGGTGGCGATCGGCCGCCACCGCGCCGATCATGGCGCCGGTCACCGCACCGACCGCCGTGTCGCGGCCCGGTTCCGGCGCCGGTACCACCGCGACGCGGCGGCGCATGCCCGGCCGCGGCGGCAGGCTCGGATCGAAACCGCTTTCCTTCACGGCCCAGGCATTGCATTCGTAGCGGTCGCGGTCCTGCTGCTCGGCGCTCTGACCGCGCTCCGGATAGAAGTAGACCTTGCTCGACACCGGCGCCGGCCGTTCGGCCGGCGGCTGCGTCATGCGGTACTGGCGTCGCGGCGTGGCGCAGGCGGCCAGCGCGGTAGCGATCGAAACGGCCAGCAGCAGCCGGCCGATGGGGCGAAGCGGTAGGGTAGGCATGGTCGTGTACGTCGATCCGGAAGGGGAGGGGGCACCAGTCGTCCGTCGGTCCCGGCGCTGGCTACCGACACAGCCTAGCACCGGGGCGTTGCTCGGCTTTGTCCGCTGCCGCGCAGATGTAAAAGGCTGTAAACCGCCGCGTACCACCAGTATCCATGGACGGGATCATCCGCGCTGCTCAACCGGCTGCGGTAGATCGTAGGTCGGACTTCATGCCGACGGCGTCGCCGAGCGAGATCGCCGTCGGAATGAAGTCCGACCTACCGCCATGAAGGGGCTCCGGCGCGACCGCTTACCAGGGCCGCTCCACCACCACGTAGCTGCGGCCTGCACGCCGGTAGTAGACGTTGTCGTGCACGTAGTAGCGGGTGCCGCGCCAGCTGCGCTGCACGTAGCCGGTCGGCAGGAAGGAGAGGGTGATGCCGATCGGCGGCCGCACCACCACGTAGTCCGGACCCTGCGGCCGGTACCAGCGGCCGCCGCCGTAGTAGTAGCGGTCGCCGTGGTACTCGACCACCCGGTGGCCGCGCGGCGGCCGCTTCACCACCACCACGCGATCCGGCCGGTGCATGCGGTCGTAGCGGTTGTCGTGGCGGTCATGGCGATCGTCGCGGCGGTCGTGGCGCTCGTGGTGGCGGTCGCGCTCGTGATCGCGGTCGGCCAGCGCGGCCGGGCTCAGGGCCATCAGGCCGGCCAGCAGCGAGGCGCTGGCCAGGCTGGAAACGAGCGTTTTGCTGAAGGTAGGCATGTTCGACTCCTTGTCGGAAAATCGGCCGGTCGCCCGGCCTTACGGGAACACGCGGACCACCTTAACAATGGCAAGCTGGCTGGGAACTGAACGGTTGCAATTGCGCGCCTGGCGCGCGGAAGACCTCGACGACTTCGCCGCGTTGACCGCCGATGCGGCGGTGATGCGCTGGGTCGGCGACGGTAGCGTGCTCGACCGCGCCCGCACCGCGGTCTGGATCGAGCGCGCCAACCAGAACATCGCGCGCTGGGGTTTCGGCACCCATGCGGTGGTCGAGCGCGCCGGCGGCCGGCCGATCGGCTGGGCCGGCCTGATCCGCAGCGAGGACACGCCGGGCGAGGACGAGGCCGAGATCATCTATGCGCTGGCGCCCGACCGCTGGGGCCGCGGCTACGCGACCGAGCTGGTGCGCGGCATGCTGGACTGGGCCTGGCGCGAGAGCGAGCTGGCGCGCGTGCTGGCCACCGTCGATCCGGCCAATGCGGCGTCGATCGCGCTGCTGCTGCGGCTCGGCTTCGTCCTCTGCGGCGAGGGCGTGGATCGGGATGGGCTGGCGGAGTTGCGGTACGAGGCGCGGCGGCCGTAGTGCCGCCGGGGCGATGGCAGCGGCCGTTGCGGCGGCAGCCGCCGGCTCATCGGGTGGAACAGATCGGGCCGGCCTGTATGGGCTTTGTGCCCGATCGCGATCTTTATCGGCGGCGGCGTCGGGCGTAAAGCCCGACCTACGAAAGCTCACCGCATGAGCGGCTTCTGCCGCGAATGGTCGCAGCGGCCTCGCCGGCGATTCGCGGCTGAAGCCGCTCCTGCGACCCCGGTTTGTCTGACCTGATGGCGTGTGCCGCCCGGCTACTCGTCGTCCCAGCGATCGAGTATCCGCGCCAGCTCTCCGCGCGCCTGCAACTGCGCCAGCGCGCGGTTGACCGCCTCGACGGTGGCGCGCGGCACCGCCTTGTTGAACAGCAGATAGAACGGCGTGACGTCGAGCGTCGCCGGCAGGATGCGGATCTTGTCGGCGAGGCCGGCGCGGCGGATTTCGCCCTTGAGGCCCGGCGTGCGGTAGTAGTAGAAGCGGCCGCGGCCGGCCAGCAGCTTGCTGAGGTTCTCGCCGGTGGTGCGGCCGCCGGCGTCGATCTTCAGCCCGCCGAATTCCTCCAGCCGCTTGACCGCGCCGCTGCCCTGGTTGACCAGCAGGATGCCGTCGGCGCCGAGCTTGCGCACGTCGTCCCAGCCGGCGACCGAGACGCGGTCGTCGGCGCGGATCGCGACCCGGTAGGCGACGTTGTACAGCGCCGGCTCGGCGTAGACGAAGCGCGCCTCGCGCTCGGCATTGCGGACCAGGCCGCAGAAGGCGTCGAGCTCGCCGCGCTCGACCATGGTCTCGAGCCGCTTGAGCGGCAGCGCGGCCTGGTCGCCGACGAAGCGCAGGTTCGGGTCGGCCTGCTCGATCGCGCGGTAGAGGTCGACGCACAGGCCGCGGATGCCCTTGCCGTCCTCGGCCGGCAGGTATTTCGGTTCCGATTCGGTCTGCGCCGCGGTGCGGATGGTGGTGACGGCGCCGGCCTGGCCGAATGCCAGGGCCGCGACCAGGGCGGCCAATGGAATGCGCATGGGGACTCTCCTCGGGTGGTGCCGCCGGATCGGGCCGGCGGTCGGGGTGGTGCCGGCCGGCTTCATGGCGTCGGCGCGGCCTGTTGGTTCCGGTAATCGGCGATCGCCTGCCGGAGTTCGTCGTACTGCTCGCACGGCAGCCAGCACAGCTGGCCCAGCTCGGCCAACTGCGCCTCGGCCGCGGTCAGATCGCCGACCTGCAGATGGGCTTCGCCGAGATAGGCGCGGGCGCCGCGGTGGGCCGGATCGAGCGCCAGCGCCCGCGCGTAGTGGGCGAAGGCGTCGGCGAGCCGGCCGCTCTTGCGGTAGGCGTAGGCTAGCTGGCTCTCGCCGTTGGGATCGCCGGGCACGCGCGCCACATAGCGCTCGAGCAAGGGAACGGCGCGCGCGTATTCGCCGAAGTCGGACAGCTGGACCGCGTCGCGGAAGTCGCGGTCGGCCAGCGAGCGGGTCCAGTCGGCGCCGGCCCGGCCTTCGCCGCGCGAGCCGCCGCCGTAGTTCGTCTCCTTGCCGCCGGCGCCGCCACCGGCGGCCAGGGCGCTGCCCAACAAGGCGGCGGCCAGCAGCGGCGGCAGGCGGTGGCGAAAGGTCGGCATCGGTCGTCTCCGGTTCGGGGCCGGCCCGCTGGCAGGCGCGTCCCCCTGGTTGGAATCGGATGTCAGCGCAGCGCGCGCAAGGGCGGGGTCTTCAGCACCCGGGCCAGCAGCGGCGCCGCCGCCAGCCGCGCGGCCAGCGCGCCGGCCGCCAGGCCCGCCGGCAGCAGCCACCAGCTGACTTCGGCCGGCAGTTCGAACAGCTGCCGCGCCGCCGCGTAGCCGAGCCCGAGCGCCGCCGCGGCGGCCAAGAGGCCGGCCAGCCCGCCCACCAAGAGTAGTTCGGCGCTGGCGGCCTGGCGCACCGTCCGTCCGGTGGCGCCGAGCGTGCGCAGGATGGCGGCCTCGCGCTTGCGCTCGTCGTGGGTGGCCAGGGTCGCCGCGTACAGCACCGCCACGCCGGCGACCAGGCTGAACAGGAACACCACCTCGACCGCGCCGAGCACCCGGTCGAGCACGCCGCGCACCTCGCGCAGGATCACCGAGACGTCGATCACCGTGAGGTTGGGGAACTGGCGCGACAGCGCGCTGGCGAAGCCCGCCCGCACGTCGGGCAGGTGGAAGCTGGTCACGTAGCTGGCCGGCTGGCCCTCGAGCAGCGCGCGGTTGCCGACCACGAAGAAATTGACCCGGAACGAATCCCAGTCGACCTTGCGCAGGCTCACCACCGGCGCGTCGAACGGCGTGCCGCCGATCTCGAAGGTCATCCGGTCGCCGACCCGCACGCCCAGCGTCTGCGCCAGTCCCTCCTCGATCGACCAGCCCGGCGTCGCGTCGCTGGCCGCCACGCCGGCGACCACCCGGTTGTCGTCGCGCGGCGATTCGCCCCACGACAGGTTGAATTCGCGCTCGGCCAGCCGGCGCGCGCGCTCGTCGGCGAACTGGTCGCGCTTCACCGGCTGGCCGCGCAGGCCGGTCAGCCGCGCCCGCACCATCGGCGCGAAGGTCGGCGCCGGCAGGCCGGCGGCGGTGAAGGCGCGGCCGATCGGCTCGCGCTGCTCGGGCTGGATATTGATGACGAAGCGGTTCGGCGCATCGGCCGGCACCGAACGGTCCCAGGCGGCCAGCAGGTCGTTGCGCACCACGGTCAGCAGCATCAGTGCCATCAGCCCGAGGCTGAGCGAGACGATCTGGGCCACGCTGAGGCCGCGCCGGCGCGCCACGTTGGCCAGGCCGAAGCGCCAGCCGAGCTGGCCCGGCAGCGGCAGCTTCGGCGTGATCCAGACCAGCCCCCAGGCCGCCAGCGCGGCCAGCGCCACGGTGCCGCCGAGGCCGCCGAGCGCGATGGCGGCCAGCGTGGCGTCGCCGGCCTGCCAGGCGATCAGCCCGGCCAAGGCGCCTGCGCCGAGCGCGAACACCAGCGGCGCATTGCCGGGCGGGGTGGCGTCGCGGCGGATCACCCGCAGCGGCGAGACGCCCTTGAGCCGCAGCAGCGGCGGCAGGCAGAAACCCAGCAGGAGGGTGAGGCCGACCGCCGCGCCGGCCAGCGCCGGCAGCGGGCCGGCCGGCGGCAGCGCGGTCTCGAACAGGCCGGCCAGCGCATGCGCCAGCGCGAACTGCGCCAGCCAGCCGGACGCCACGCCGGCGCCGATGGCGATCGCCGCCATCAGCGCGTACTGGCGCAGGAACAGCGCGACGATGCCGCGCTGGGTCAGTCCCAGCGTGCGCAGCAGCGCGACCGCGTCGAGATGGCGCTCGACGTAGCGGCGCGCCGCCAGCGCGATGGCGGCGGCGGCCATGAATACGCTGATCAGCGCCGACAGGCGCAGGAAGCGCTCGGCGCGGTTGAGCGAGGTGTTGATCTCCGGCCGCGCCTCGCGCACGTCTTCGAGCCGCTGGCCGCGCGCGAGCTGCGGCTTGAGCCAGTCGCGCATGGCGTCGATCTGGCGCCGCTCGCCGGCCAGCAGCATGCGGTAGCGCACCCGGCTGCCCGGCTGGATCAGCTGGGTCGAGGCCAGGTCGGCGTCGTTGAACAGCAGCCGCGGCACGAAGTTGTAGAGGTCCATCGCGCCGTCGGGCTCGCGCGCCAGCACGTCGGCCAGCACGAATTGCCGCTCGCCCAGCTGCAGCGTGGCGCCGGGCGCGAGGCCGAGCGCGTCGAACAACCGCTGGTCGGCCCAGGCGGTGCCCGGCCTGGGCGCGCCGGCGGCCTTCACCTCGCGGCCGCCGCGTGCCAGCTTCACCTCGCCGCGCAGCGGGTAGCTGGCCGAGACCGCCTTGACCGTGACCAGCTGGGCGCGCTCGGCGGTCTGCGCCATGCTCGGGAAGGTGGCGGTGGCGCCGCGCAGCAGGCCGCGGCGGTCGGCCTCGGCGACGAAGGCGGCCGGTACCGGCTGGTCGGCGTTCAGCACCAGGTCGGCCGCCAGCAGCTGGTCGGCCTCGGTCTGCAGCACCTGGCGCACGCGGTCGGTGAAGAAGCCGACGCTGGTCATGGCGGCGATGGCGACCACCAGGGCGATCGCCATCACGGTCAGCTCGCCGGCGGCCAGGTCGCGCCGGAGCCAGCGCCAGGCCAGGCGCCAGCCGTTGAAGCGGCCGCTCATACGCCCTCCCGCGCGATCACCCGGCCGCCGCCGAGCCGCAGCCGGCGGCCGCAGCGCGCCGCCAGCCGCTCGTCGTGGGTCACCAGGACCAGGGTGGTGCCGGATTCGGCGTTGAGCGCGAACAGGAGGTCGATGATGCGTTCGCCGGTCTGGGTGTCGAGATTGCCGGTCGGCTCGTCGGCGAACAGCAGCTTGGGCCGGGTGACGAAGGCGCGCGCCAGCGCCACGCGCTGCTGCTCGCCGCCCGACAGCTCGCGCGGCCGGTGGCGCAGCCGCGGGCCGAGGCCGACCCGTTCGAGCAGGGCGGCCGCCTCGCGCCGCGCGTCGCCGCGGCCGACCAGTTCGAGCGGCAGCGCCACGTTGTCGAGCGCGCTCAGCGCCGGCAACAGCTGGAAGCTCTGGAACACGAAGCCGACCGCTTCGGCGCGCAGGCCGGCGCGGCCGTCCTCGTCGAGCGTCGACAGCGCGCGGCCGGCCAGCGTCACCTCGCCGCGCGAGGGCGTGTCGAGCCCAGCCAAGAGGCCCAGCAGCGTCGACTTGCCCGAGCCGGAGGCGCCGACGATGGCCAGCGTGCTGGCGGGCGGCAGTTCGAAGCTGACGTCGTCGAGGATGGTCAGCGTGTCGTGGTCCAGCCCGACCGTCTTGGCCAGGTTGCGGGCGGCGAGGATGGCGGCGCCATCGAGGGAAGCGGTGTCGGGCATGTCGGCGGTCGTCGGCGGGGGAGGGCGGGATCGGGCCCGCGTTGCATGGAGCCGGAATCCCGGGCTGCTGGAGAACCTGGAATCGGGGCTGCTGGAGCATAGCGCGGATGGCGCGTGCCGGCTTGGTGCGGAGCCGCGGGGCAAAGTTCGCCGCCGAGGCATGGACTGCGGCCCGGCGCGACGGGCTGCGCTTTAATTGACATTGGCATATGACATAAACATAATCCGCCCCCGGCGCCGTTCGGATCGGCGCGGGCAAGGCGACCTTCCCCCGCCTGTGCCTGCCGGGTCCGCGGCGCCTCCTCGTTTTCACCGCGGATCTTCCCGATGCCCATCCCCTTCCTCCGGCGCCCGCTCGCGCTCGCGGCACTCCTCGCCCTGGCCGCCTGCGGCGGCGGCGAAGACGGCGCCAAGCCGGCCGCTTCTTCCTCCACCCTCGCACCGGCCGACCTGGCCGCACCGGCCGCGCCGACCGTGCGCATCGCCGGTTTCAGCCCGGCCCAGGCCGAACCCGGCAGCGTGGTCACGCTGGACGGCAGCGGCTTCGCGGCGGTGACCGCGGTCCGGCTCGGCCGCATCGCGGTGGACTTCAAGCGCCTGTCCGACGGCGCGCTGAGCTTCGTGGTGCCGACCGGGGTGGTCAGCGCGCCGATCGAGCTGTCGACCGGCGACGGCCAGGTGGTGCAGAGCGCCACGCCGCTGCGGCTGCTCGACGCCCCGACGATCGAATCGCTGGCGCCGCTGCAGCTGCGGCCGGGCCAGCTGCTGACGCTGCGCGGCCGCAATCTCGACCGCGTGGTCGGCGTCCGCCTGGCCGGCCGCCTGCTGTCGCCGGCCAGCCACGGCACGGGCGAGATCGGCCTGCTGCTGCCGGGCGACGCGACCAGCGGCTATCTCACGCTCGATTACGGCCAGGGCCGCAGCCTGACCTGGCCGCAGCCGGTGACGATACTGCCGCTGCTGACCCTTGCCGGCTTCAGCCCGGCGCGCGGCGCGGTCGGCAGCACGCTCGCCATCGACGGCGCCGGCCTGGAGCAGGTCGCCGCCGTGCGCTTCGGCGGCGCGAGCGCCAGCCCGGCCAGCCGCAGTGCGACCCGGCTGACGGTGCAGGTGCCGGCCGGCGCGCGCTCGGGCCCGCTGGTGCTGGTCGCCGCCGACGGCAGCGAAGTCGCCAGCGCGACGGCGTTCGAGCTGGTGGCGCCGGTCACGGTGAGCCGGCTCGACCCGACCGGCGGACCGGTCGGCACGCGGGTGACGGTGAGCGGCGAAGGGCTGGCGGCGGTCGAGTCGGTCAGCGTCGGCGGCAAGGCCGCCGCGATCGTGGCGCGCGACGCCGGCTCGCTGAGCTTCACCGTGCCGGCCGGCGGCAACGGCGCGGTGGTGCTGGCCGCGGGCGCCGCGCGGATCGCCGCCGGCGACTTCGCCCTGAGTGCGACGCCGGCGCTGCCGGCCATCAGCGTGGCGCGCGTCGACGTGGCGCAGAGCTATGTGCAGGCGGCCGGCAGCGGCTACCAGCGGCTGGTGCCGGGCAAGGCCGCGCTGGTGCGCGCCCGCGTGGTGGCGCCGGGCAAGCTGGCCAGCCCGGCGGTGCAACTGGTGGCCTATGCCGGCGGCCAGCTGCTCGGCACCGTGCGCATGAGCGGCCCGGCCCAGCTGCCGGCCAGCGTGGCCGACGCCGACCTGGGCCAGAGCTTCACCGCCGCGCTGCCGCCGAGCTGGGTGCGCGCTGCGCTGGAACTGCGCGTCGAGGCCGATCCGGCGCGCGAGAGCACGGCCGGCGCGGTCGCCACGGTGAAGCCGGCGGTGGGCACGCCGACGGTGTTCCGCCTGACGCTGGTGCCGCTGATCACCGAGGATGCCGCCGGCGCGGCGGTGACCGGCAAGCTGCCGACGGCGGAGCAGGTGCGCGAGCTGGTCGAGCGGGTGTTCCCGGTCGCCGGCGTCGACATCGACGTCAAGCTCCGTTCGCCCTACCGCGTCAGCTCGGTGCGGCGCGTGCGCGACGGCTGGGGCACCGCGCTGGCCGAGGTGGCCCGGCTGCAGGAGGCCGAGGCGGCCGACCGCTTCTACTACGGTTTCGTGCCCGAGCCCGACTTCGGCGGCGGCACCGCCGGCATCGGCTACGTGCCGGGCCGCACCGCGATCGGCCTCGATGCGCGCTTCGACTTCGTGCTGAGCACCATGACCCACGAGATGGGCCACAACCTGGGCCGGCCGCATGCGCCGTGCGGGGTGGCGGGCGAGGCCGGCTTCCCCTATGCCGACGGCGGCCTCGGCCCCGCGCCGCTGTACGACGGCCGGCTCGGCCAGGTGGTGAAGCCGCAGGGCGACCACGACGTGATGAGCTATTGCGACGGGACCTGGTTCTCCGACTACGGCTATTACAAGGCCCAGCTCAACCTCGAAGGCCGCTCGGGCTCGGGCCTGGTGCGCGCGGCCGGCTTCTCGGCACCGGTCGACCTGGTCGAGATCGCCGGCGAGATCGGTCCGCGCGGCGTGGCGTTCGAGCCGGTGCAGGCCAGCCACGGCGAGGTGCCGCCGCCGGCCGGCGGCGATCACCAGCTGGTGCTGACCCTGGCTGGCGGCGGGCAACTGCTGTTGCCGTTCGAGCCGGTGACGGTGGCCGACCATCCGGGCGGCGCGGCGGTCGGGCATTTCCGCCTGCGCCTGCCCGATCCGGGCCGCATCGCGGCGCTGGCGGTGCGCCGCGGCGGGACCACGCTGGCCATGGCGCCGATGGCCGCCGCGCAGCAGCAGGGTTCGGCGCCGGTCGCCGCCGGGCTGAGCTGGCGCGAATCGGGCGGCCAACTGCTGCTGGGCTGGGATGCGGTGCGCCAGCCTTATCTGGCGGTGCGGCATGTCGGCAGCGGCGGCGCGCGCACGGTGCTGGCCAGCCGGCTGGGCGGCGGACGGGCGGCGCTGTCGCTGGCGGGGCTGCCGAGCGGCGGCAGCTTCGAGTTCAGCCTCAGCGACGGGCTCAATGCGCGCTTGCTGACGGTGGCGCGCTAGCGCTTTGCGAGGGGACGTCGCGCGGCCTTTTGCTCGGGGAGGGCAGGGGGCTGCCTGGGGGCGACGGTCGCATGTCCGTCGACCGTCGCTCCCTCCCGCCCCTCTCCGGTTGGAGCGGGGCGATCGTGCAGCGGCTTGCTCGAGCCGTAGTGAAATGCCGAAACACGGCTCCGCTTCATACCGAATACCTTCGCCCGAGCGTGGAATGGGAATGGCTGAGCAAGGCACGGAAGGTGGAACGGATGCCATCCACCCTCTCCCCCGGGAGCGGGCAGGGTGAGGGAGCGCCGGTCGAGCGAGAGCTGACCGGCGCTTCTTATTCCACTCCGCCGTGACCCCGCCGCCCCCGACGGCGGCGAGCGGCGATCGATCGGCCCGCGAACCCGATGCGCCGCCCCGGTCGTACGCCCAGGCCCCGCGCACTTGCCCGCCGCGCCACCGCCCACCACAATCCGCCTTCCGTTTCGCCGCCCCACGAGATCGCCCGCCATGGCCCGCTTCTTCCTTCCCCTGCTGCTCGTCCTCGGCCTCGTCCTGCCCGCCGCCGCGGCCGAGCCCAAGCGCCTCCTGGTGTTCGGCGACAGCCTGTCGGCCGGCTACGGCCTGCGCGCCGAGGAGGCCTGGCCGGCATTGCTGCAGCAGCGGCTGGGCGAGGGCTGGAAGGTGGTGAACGCCAGCCAGTCGGGCGAGACCACCGCCGGCGGACTGACCCGGCTGCCGGCCGCGCTGAAGGCGCACAAGCCCGACGTGCTGCTGATCGAGCTGGGCGCCAACGACGGCCTGCGCGGCCTGCCGGTCGAGGCCGCGCGCGGCAACCTGGCCGCCATGATCGAGCAGGGCCGCCGCGCCGGCGCCCAGGTCGCGCTGGTGGCGGTGCGGCTGCCACCCAATTTCGGCGGCCCCTACACCCGCCGCTTCGACGCGCTGTTCGCCGAGCTGGCCAAGCAGTACAAGCTGCCGCAGCCGCCCTTCCTGCTCGACGGCATCGCCGACAAGCCCGAGCTGTTCCAGGCCGACCAATTGCACCCGGTCGCCGGCGCGCAGGCTCGGCTGGTCGACAACGTCTGGCCGGCGCTGGCGCCGCTGCTGGGCAAACGCTGAGCGCCGCCGTTACCTTTCCCCCCTTGCAAACCCCGACGCCGGTGACGCGCTTGGCTATCCTGTACTGAACAGGACATCCTCAAAGGTCCCCCGCCATGCTCGTCGGCAGCTACAGCACCGTCCTGGTCCTGCTTTCCATCGTGATCGCCATGATCGCGTCCTACACCGCGCTCGACCTGTCGGCGCGCGTCGCCGCCAGCCACGGCCGGGTGGCGCAGGCCTGGCTGGCCGCCGGCGCCGGCGCGATGGGGCTCGGCATCTGGTCGATGCACTTCATCGGCATGCTGGCCTTCAGCCTGCCCATCCCGCTCGGCTACGACCTCGGCTATACCCTGCTGTCGCTGGCGATCGCGGTAGGCGTGTCGGGCTACGCGCTCGAACGCATCAGCTGCCATCAGCTGTCCGCTCGCCAGCTGGCCTGGGCCGCGCTGTGGATGGGCGGCGGCATCTGCGGCATGCACTACACCGGCATGGCGGCGCTGCGCATGGCGCCGGCCATCGTCTGGCATCCGGGCTGGTTCGCCGTCTCGGTCGCGATCGCGGTCGGCGCGGCCGGCGCCGCGCTGTGGATCGCCGTCCAGCTCAAGCGCGAACAACCGCACGTGCGGCTGCTGCGGGCCGGTGCCGCGGTGGTGATGGGGCTGGCCATCGTCGGCATGCACTACAGCGGCATGGCCGCAGCCGATTTCCCGCTCGGCAGCGTCTGCCTGGCGGTGAGCGCAGGGCTCGACACGCACTACCTGGCGCTGTTCGTGGTGGTCGGCTCGACCGGCGTGCTGGGCATGGTGCTGCTGCTGTCGCTGTTCGACGCCCGCATGGAATCGCGCACCGCCCAGCTCAGCCTGTCGCTGCAGAAGGCCAACCAGGAGCTGACCCAGCTGGCGCTGCACGACAACCTGACCCGGCTGCCCAATCGCATCCTGCTCGAGGATAGGCTGAACCAGGCGCAGAAGAAGGCCGCGCGCGATGGCGGCACCTTCGCGGTGCTGTTCATGGATCTCGACGGCTTCAAGTCGGTCAACGACTCGCTCGGCCACCAGATGGGCGACCTCTTGCTGCTGGAGACCGCCATGCGGCTGGCCGCCGCGCTGCGCGCGCAGGACACGCTGGCGCGCATCGGCGGCGACGAGTTCGTCGCGGTGCTGGAAGACCTGGAGATGCCCGGCGACGTGGTCGAGATCTGCGAGCGGCTGACCGCGGCGATCCGCCGGCCGTTCGAGTTCAGCCGCGTGCTGCACCTGTCGATCAGCATCGGGGTGGCCATCCATCCGGCCGACGGCGAGGACGGCCGCACGCTGATGACCAATGCCGACGCCGCCATGTACGCCGCCAAGCAGGCCGGCCGCGACGGCTACCGCTTCTTCGAGGCGTCGATGAACAACAACGCCCACGACCTGCTGCTGCTGCAGAGCGAGCTGCACCAGGCGCTGGCGGGCGAGGAATTCCGCTTGCACTACCAGCCCAAGTTCGAGGCCGGCAGCGGCCGCATGCTCGGCGTCGAGGCCCTGATCCGCTGGCAGAGCCCGACGCGCGGCATGGTCGCGCCGGCGGCTTTCATCCCGGTGGCGGAGAAGACCGGGCTGATCGTCTCGATCGGCGCCTGGGTGCTCGACCGCGCCTGCGCGCAGATGCGCGAATGGCTCGAGGCCGGCCGGTCGCCCCTGAACGTGGCGGTCAACCTGTCGCCGGCCCAGTTCCGCCATCCGCAACTGGTGGCGATGGTGCGCGAGACGCTGCAGCGCCACCGCATCGAGGCGTGCTGGCTGACGCTGGAGATCACCGAGTCGACCGCGATGGACGACGCCGAGGCGAGCCTGGCGCGGCTCGGCGAGCTGGCGGAGATGGGCGTGCGGCTGTCGATCGACGACTTCGGCACCGGCTATTCGAGCCTGGCCTATCTCAAGCGGCTGCCGGCCAGCGAGCTCAAGATCGACCGCAGCTTCGTGCACGAGCTGGCGCCCGGCTCGGACGACGCCGCCATCGTCGCCGCGGTGGTGGCGCTGGCGCGCGCGCTCGGCCTGACGGTGGTCGCCGAGGGCGTCGAGACCGCGCCGCAGCGCGACTTCCTGGCCGCGCTCGGCTGCGATGCGCTGCAGGGCTTCCACCTGGGCCGGCCGGTGCCGGCCGAGCAGATCGGCGGCGAACCCACCCCGGCGGCCGTCGATCCGGCTCCGGTCGACCCGGCCGCGGCCGGGCCGGACGAACGGATGCCGGACGGCCCGGTGGCGGGCGACCCCGTCGGCGCCTGAGCCGTGCGCGCGACCGCGGCGGCCGATTCCCCGTAGAATCGCCGCGTTCCTTGACCCGAGCCGATCCATGACCCCTGCCGACTACCTCGACCGCGCCGGCCTTGCCCGCCCGCTCGACGCCGAGCGCATTGCCGGCCACCTCGCCGCCTACACCGAAATCGCCGAGACCGCGCGCCTGCCGCGCGACGTCGCCGTGCTCTACAGCTACCGCGTGCCCGAACTCGGCGAAGGCGGCGCCTGCTCGCTGCCCGACCAGCTCGCCGAGGCGCCTTACGACCTGGCCGCCGCGCTCGGCGGCACGAGCGAGGAAATCTCGCTGCGGCTCGAAGTGCTGACCGAGCTGACCCGCCGCTTCGCCGCCGAGACCGGCTGCGGCTGGATCGGCGTCTACCAGGCGCGCGCCGTGGCGGCCGGACCGGCGCTGGTCAAGCTGGCCTACGTCGGCAAGCCCAGCCGCGCCGAATTCCCGCTGACCGAGGACTTCGCCGCGCATTCGAACAACAGCGCGGTCGGCCTGAGCGGCCAGGCCCGCCTGATCGACGACGTGGCCGACTGGCGCGACGCCGGCGGCGCCTACTACACCTGCGATCTCGAAGTGCGCAGCGAGGCCTGCCTGCCGCTGTTCGACGAGGCCGGCGCGCTGGTCGGCATCGTCGACGCCGAGGACGCCCGGCCGGGCTTCTTCGCCGGCGACGTGATCGAGCGGCTGGCGGCGCTGTGCCTGCTGGCGCCGGGCTGGCTGCCGGACTGAGGCCGCCGCGGGCTTCCTGCTCTGCCCGGATCGCGGAGTGGAAACCCGTAGGAGCGGCTTCAGCCGCGAAAGCGCCAGTTCCGCCTTCGCCATTCGCGGCTGAAGCCGCTCCTACAAAAGCCTTCCCGACGAAGGATCAATCCCTCCCCACCCGGGATGCGAAGACCCGCCGAGGAGCCCTTGCTGCGCCTCGGCGGACTGGCGTGGTTCGGTCAATCTTCATCCGCCCCGCCATGTCCGGCCGGTTCTAAGCGCCGAATCACAAGTTATGGTCCGTCCCGGCCGGCCTGGGCATACTCGCCTGCTCCCCACTCTTCGACGAGGTCAGCGCACATGTTCAAGGTCAACGAATACTTCGGCGGCACGGTCAAATCGATCGGCTTCGGCATGGCGGAAGGCCCAGCCACCATCGGCGTGATGGCGCCGGGCGAATACGAGTTCGGCACCGCCCAGCGCGAGGTGATGCAGGTGATCGCCGGCGAGCTGACGGTGAAACTGCCGGGCAGCGCGGGCTGGCAGGCATTCGGCGCCGGTGCGCGCTTCGAGGTGCCGGGCGACAGCCGCTTCCAGCTCAAGGTGGCGGTCGATACCGCCTACCTGTGCGAATACCGCTGAGGCTGACGGCGCGGGTACGCATGCCGCGCCCCAAAGCAAAACGCCCGGCATCGACCGGGCGTTTTGCTTGGCGGGGTGGACGCGGCCGCTATTGCACTGCGGCGGCGTCTTCGTCCTCGTCGCCGGCTTCCGCTTCGGCCGGCGCGGTGGCCTGCCACGGCAGCGGGATCGCCTTGCCGTTCACGCTGAGCCGGCCCTTCTGCCACTTGGCGGTGGCGCTCAGCATCTCGCCGTCGATGCGGATCAGGTTCTGATCGGCCAGCTTGCGGATCTGGCTTTCCATCAGGTTGCGCGCCAGGTTGTCGAGCTCGGAGGCATCGGGATGATCGCCGTCCTCGGTGTCGATCGCGATCATGCCGCGCGCCTGCCACAGCACGTAGGTCTCGATCACCTGCTTGGGCAGCTTGATGTCGGCGTTGGCGTCGAGCTTTTCCAGCAGCTTGATCGGCATGTCGAGGTCCTGGTCCTCGAAGCCTTTGAGCGCCAGGTCGGCCTTCACCGACACCTCGCCCTCGGGCAGCTTCACCGTCAGTTCCTTGATCGCCAGCGCCGGGTCGTTGCGCAGCAGCGGCTTGCCGTCCTTGCGGAAGGCGTCGAACATCGCCGCGGCCTGCTGGCGCGGATCGGGGATCTCGCGCTGGATCTTCGAGACGATCTTGGACAGCTTGGCCAGCGTCGGGCCGTGCAGGTGGGTGGCCGCCACCGACAGCTTGGCCGGGCCGTAGCTCTTGCCGTTGAGCACCAGCGTCTTGGCGGCCACGTCGCCGCTGGAATCGATGAACTCGCCCTGTTCGGCGGTCTTGACCAGGTAGCTCAGCGCTTCGAGCCTGGCGTCGATATTGCGGCCTTCGGTCTGGGTGAAGTGGGCCGAGGCGAGCGACAGCTTGCCCTCGCCGAGCATGATGCCGGCGCGGCCGCGCGCGTTGTGCGCCTCGAAGCGCAGGTCCTTGACCTCGAGCGAGCCCTTGGGGCCGGCCTGGAAGGTCAGGCCGGGCGCGACGGCGGCGATGTCGACCTTGTTGAAGTCGCCGCCGTAGGCCAGCGTGGCGTCGAGCCCCTGCCAGACCGCCTTGACCTTGGCCAGCGTCTCTTCGTAGGTGAAGGCCGGCACCTTGACCGAGAACACGCCGTCGTCGTCGAAGCGGATGCGGTTCTCGATCTGCAAGGGCTTCTGCTCGCCGAAGATCTTCTTCAGCACCGCCTGGGTGTCGGCGTTGAACTCGACGTCGGTGGTCACCGCCGCCTTGAGCGGCGTCGGGTTGCCCGACAGCAGCAACGGCAGCGGGCCGTGCCGCACGGTCTGGGTGTAGCTCAGCTCGAGCTTGGGGGCGTCCTCGCCGGCCAGCTTGAGCATCTCTAGATAGGGCGCCGCCAGCGTCGGGTTCAGCGCGATGGTGGTGCGCTCGTGCGAGCTGAACACGCCGCGCTGGTAGTCGCGCGACTTGACCACGAAGTAGGGCAGGTCGGCGATCAGCCGGTGCTGCTTGGCCAGCGTGATCTCGGCCTGCTTGCCGGCCCACCAGCTCGCGCCGGTGTAGGCGATGGCCAGCGCGCCGACGGCGGCGCCGATGAGGATAGGGAGTTTCTGCTTCTGGTTCACGGGGAGACCTTGTTGGCTAGGTGGCTGACGCACATACGGTTGATTCATCCACCCTCGAGCGCAGCGAGGCACCCTCAGGCCCACCCGCGAAGCCTTCGACTTCACGGGACCCCGGGGTGGCGAGGGCGGGGGAGTAGGAATGAATCAAGAGAGGCCGTCGAGCACGAGATGATCGTAAGCCCCCGGCTTTGCCGGGGGCCTGAGCTGCAGTGATCGCGCGCGCCACAGTCCCTCAGATGTTCCGGGCGAGTTCGACGGCGCGGCCGAGGTAGCTGGCCGGCGTCAGTTCGAGCAGGCGGGCGCGTTCCGGTTCCGGGATCGCCAGCGTGCGGATGAAGGCGTGCAGCGTGTCGCGGTTGATGCCGGCCTTGCCGCGCGTCAGGTCCTTGAGCTGCTCGTAGGCGTTCGGCACCGCGTAGCGGCGCATCACGGTCTGGATCGGCTCGGCCAGCACTTCCCAGTTGGCGTCGAGGTCGGCGGCCATCGCGGCCGGGTTGGCCTCGAGCTTGTCCAGGCCCTTGATCGCCGAGGCGTAGCCCAGCACCGCGTAGCCGAGCGCCACGCCCATGTTGCGCAGCACGGTCGAGTCGGTCAGGTCGCGCTGCCAGCGCGAGATCGGCAGCTTCTGGCTCAGGTGGGTCAGCATGGCGTTGGCGAGGCCGAGGTTGCCTTCCGAGTTCTCGAAGTCGATCGGGTTGACCTTGTGCGGCATGGTCGAGCTGCCGACTTCGCCTTCCTTGACCTTCTGCTTGAAGAAGCCGAGCGAGATATAGCCCCAGATGTCGCGGTTCATGTCGATCAGGATCGTGTTGATGCGGGCGAAGCTGTCGTACAGCTCGCTCATGTAATCGTGCGGCTCGATCTGGATCGTGTAGGGGTTGAAGGTCAGGCCGAGCGATTCGACGAAGCGCTGGGCGAAGGCCGGCCAGTCGACGTCGGGGTAGGCGGCCAGGTGGGCGTTGTAGTTGCCGACCGCGCCGTTGATCTTGCCCAGCAGCTCGACCGCGGCGATGCGCTCGAGCTGGCGCTCGAGCCGGTAGGCGACGTTGGCCAGTTCCTTGCCCATGGTGGTCGGCGTGGCCGGCTGGCCGTGGGTGCGCGACATCATCGGCTTGTCGGCCAGCGCGTGCGCCAGCGTCTTCAGGCGCGCCAGGATGCCTTCGAGCCGCGGCAGCGTGGCGGTGCGGCCGGCCTGCAGCATCAGGCCGTGCGACAGGTTGTTGATGTCTTCGCTGGTGCAGGCGAAATGGAGGAATTCGCTGACCGGGCCGATCTCCGGGTTGCCCGACAGCCGTTCCTTGAGCCAGTACTCGACCGCCTTGACGTCGTGGTTGGTGCGGCTCTCGATCGCCTTCACCTCTTCGGCGTGGCCTTCGGAGAAATGCGCGACCACTTCGTCGAGCTCGGCGATGGTGGCGGCGGAGAAGGCCGGTACTTCGATCACGCCCGGTTCGGCCGCCAGGGCCTTGAGCCATTCGACCTCGACCTTGACCCGGTACTTGATCAGCGCGAATTCGCTGAAGCAGTCGCGCAGGACGTCGACCTGCTTGTGGTAACGGCCGTCGAGCGGCGAAAGGGCGGTGAGCGTCGAAAGGGTCATGGCGAAAATCTCGGAAAAATCTCAATCAAAACAAGCCCGCGATTGTAGCACGCGGCTCTTTCGTGCTGCCCCTGCGACAACAAGCCGGTTCACAGGCTCGGGCAGATGTGGCACGGGTTGCGGGCGGCACCGCTGGTTCGACCTGCGCTCGATCATGTAGGAGCGGCTTTGGCCGCGAATGGTGGCATCTCCGCCACGTGACGTTCGATCCTGCATAGCCACGGCTTTGGCAGCGAACGACGATGGTGGCAGCCCCGCGAATCGCGGCCGAAGCCGTTCCTACATGGCCTACCGCTACAGCGCCACCATCTCCAGGTGCTTGAGGCTGCGGCCGAGGAAGCGCTCGCCCACGGTCTGGAAGCGCAGCGGGATGTCGGTCACGTAGTAGCGGTAGGTCGGCTCGATGCGTTGCGGGTTGGCCAGGTCGAGCTGGCCGAGCACGGCGGCCACCTGCTCGGCCACGCTGACGGCCGAATCGACCAGTGCGATGCCGGCGCCGATCTCCTGCGCCAGCAGCGGCTTGAGCAGCGGGTAATGGGTGCAGCCGAGCACCAGGGTGTCGATGCGCTCGGCCAGCACCGGCTTCAGGTATTCCTGCACCGTCAGCCGCGTCACCGGGTGGTCGAGCCAGCCCTCCTCGACCAGCGGAACCAGCAGCGGGCAGGCCTGCGAGTAGATGCGCGCCTCGGCGTTCAGCGCGTGCACGCCGCGCGCATAGGCATTGCTGTTGACGGTGGTCGGGGTGGCGATCACGCCGATCGCGTGGTTGCGCGTCACCGCCACCGCGTTGCGCGCGCCGGCCTCGATCACGTCGATCACCGGCACCGACACGCGGCTGCGGATCTTGTGCGCGGCCACCGCCGAGATGGTGTTGCAGGCGATCACCAGGAGCTTCACCTCCTGCTGCAGCAGGAAGTCGACGATCTGCTGGGTGAACTGCTCGATGGTGGCGACCGACTTGACGCCGTAGGGCACGCGCGCGGTATCGCCGAAGTAGACGATGTCCTCGAACGGCAGCCGTTCCATCAGCGCGCGGGTGACGGTGAGGCCGCCGATGCCGGAATCGAAGACGCCGATGGGGCGCGAGGCGAGCGGGGAAGGCATGGGGTGGGGCTCCTGGCGAAGGCGCGATTCTACGCCAGCGGCGGCGGGGTGAGCGGCGAGGAGGGCCGCGTAGGAGCGGCTTCAGCCGCGAATGGTCGAGTGCTCAACCGACAGCATTCGCGGCTGAAGCCGCTCCTACGGTGCTCGGCCACCGTAGGTCGGACTGAAGTCCGACCTACCACCCCCGCGGGTCGATTGCTGGAATAGCGGTATCCATGCGGGCCGACGCTCAACCCCGCTGCGCCAGCGGCACGGTCGCCAGCAGCAGCGTGCCGGGCCGCGCCGCAGCGATCTCGAGCCGGCCGCCGACCGCTTCGAGCCGCTCGCGCATGCCGGCCAGGCCCTGGCCGGCGCTCGCCTCGCCGATGCCCTGGCCGTCGTCGCTGACCGTCAGCGTCAGCTGCCGGTCCACCTCGCGCAGCCGCAGCTCGGCCCGCCGGGCCGAGGCATGGCGGACGATATTGGTGCTGGCCTCCATCGCCGCCTGCGCCAGCGCATGCTCGGCCGCCGCGTCGAGCTGCGGGATCGGCGCCAGCCCCAGCGTGGTCTCGACGCCGGCCGCACGCAGCGCCGCGTCGGCGCGCTCGATCGCCTCGGGCAGGCTGACCGAGCGCAGCCCGACGATGGCCTGGCGCACCTCGGTCAGCGCCTGGCGCGCGGTGGCGGCGACCTCCTTCATCTCGGCCGCGGCGCGCTCGGGCTCGGCGGCGGCCAGCTTGTGGCCGAGCTCGGCCTTGAGCGCGATCAGGCTCAGCGTATGGCCGAGCAGGTCGTGCAGGTCGCGGGCGATCCGCTCGCGCTCGGCCACCTTGGCCAGCCGGGCGATCTCGACGTCCTTCTCGGCGATCGCCTGCTTCGATCTGCGCGCCTCGCGCTGGCCCAGCATGGTCGAGCCGAGGCCGAGGATCAGGCCGGCGGTGACGCCGAAATAGGAGCCGCTCATCTGGTAGTGGTCGAAGGCCACGAAGGCCGCGGCGGTGACCGCGAACATGCCGATGAAGGCCTCGCGCCGGCCGGCGCGCTCGCCGGGCAGGCCGGCGTAGATGAACAGCGTATGGGCCGCCGGGTTGTGCGGCATCAGCCACAGGCCGATCAGGAAGATGCCGGCCTGCGAGATCCACAGCCGCGGCCCGCTGGCGTAGTAGCTCCAGAAGTGGAGCGGCAGGAACAGCGCGGTGGCGAGGAGCGTGAGCTGCAGGTCGAAGATCGCGCCCCAGTCGCGGGCGCGGTCGAGCAGCGGGGCGTAGAGGAAGCCGAGCCACAGCAGCGAGCCGATCGGGCCGGCGAGCTGGCTGCAACGTTGCTTGAGGGTTTGGGACTGGAACATGGCGATGTCTCCGGGTGGGACGAGCATAGCGTGGGCTGGACGGCGCCGTCAGCGCGGGGCGCGTGGGCCGAGCCAGGCGAACAGCGCGCCGCCGAGCGAGCCGCACAGGCCGGCCAGCAGGACCAGGCCGCCCGCGCTGCGCAGCAGCAGGGCGGGGTCGCACGGCTGCGGCAACTGGCCGATGCCGAAGCAGCTGCCGGCGCCGAGGCCGAACAGGCCGCAGACGATGCCGACCACGGCGGCGCGCTGGGTCGATTGCATGGCGGGCTCCGGGTTGGGCTGGCGGTCAGGCGGCGTTCGGCGCGCGGTGGGCGGGCTGCGCGGCGGGGGCGGTGCGGTCGGCCGGGCTGCGCTTGGCCGGCGGCGGCGCCGACAGCAGCGCGACGGCGATGGCGGCGATCACGACGATCGGCCGAGCGGAAAGGGAAGGGCACATCGCGGTCTGCTCCACGGGTTGGGATGGCTGCCATTGTTCCCGTGGCGCGCGGCGCACGGCAGTCGCAAGCGTCAGGACATGACCGTGACGTTTGTCATGGCCCGGACGTGACGGCGGCTGGCCGGCGGCGCAAAAAGCGACAGGCCCCGCAGGGCCTGTTCGCTGGTGCCGACGTGCAATCGGCGCGGGCGCGTCGCGCGGCGGATCAGTTGAAGAAATCCTTCACCTTGTCCATCCACGACTTGGCGCGCGGGTTGTGCTTGGCGTCGTCCTCGAGGCTGATGGTCTCGAATTCGCGCAGCAGCTCGCGCTGGCGGTCGGTCAGCTTGACCGGCGTCTCGACCACCACGTGACACATCAGGTCGCCGGTAACCGCGCTGCGCACGCCCTTGATGCCCTTGCCGCGCAGGCGGAACACCGCGCCGGTCTGGGTCTCGGCCGGGATCTTGAGCTTGACCGCGCCGTCGAGCGTCGGGATCTCGATCTCGCCGCCGAGCGCCGCGGTGGCGAAGCTGATCGGCATCTCGCAATGCAGGTCGCTGCCGTCGCGCTCGAACACGCTGTGCGCCTTGAGGTGGATGACCACGTACAGGTCGCCCGGCGGGCCGCCGTTGACGCCCGGCTCGCCCTCGCCCGACAGGCGGATGCGATCGCCCTCGTCGACGCCGGCGGGGATCTTCACGTTGAGCGTCTTGTGGGTCTTGACCCGGCCGGCGCCGTGGCAGGTGCGGCAGGGATCGGGGATCACCTTGCCGGTGCCGTGGCAGGTCGGGCAGGTCTGCTGCAGCGAGAAGAAGCCCTGCTGCACCCGCACCTGGCCGTGGCCGCCGCAGGTGCCGCAGGTCTTGGCCTGGGTGCCCGGCTTGGCGCCGGTACCGTGGCAGGTCTCGCACTCGTCGTGGGTCGGGATCTTGATCTTGGTCTCGGTGCCGCGCGCCGCTTCCTCGAGGCTGACCTCGAGGTTGTAGCGCAGGTCCGAGCCGCGATAGACGTTGGAACGCCCGCCGCGGCCGCCGCCACCGCCGAAGATGTCGCCGAAGATGTCGCCGAAGGCATCGGCGAAGCCGCCGCCGCCGAAGCCGCCGGCGCCCATGCCGGCCTGCGGGTCGACCCCGGCATGGCCGTACTGGTCATAGGCCGCGCGCTTCTGGCCGTCGGACAGGATCTCGTAGGCCTCCTTGGCCTCCTTGAACTTCTCCTCGGCATCCTTGCTGTCGGGGTTGCGGTCCGGGTGGTATTTCATCGCCAGCTTGCGATAGGACTTCTTGATGTCCTCGTCGCTGGCGTCCCTGTTTACGCCCAGGATTTCGTAGAAATCTTTTTTAGCCATGTGTCCGTGAGGTGTGAGGTGTGAGGTGTGAGGTGTGCGCTCATCCCAGCCGTTGCGACTGGATCAAGCCCCCAGCAGACCGAACACTTCTTCCAGCCTCTCCTCGAAAGCGTTGACGTTGAAAGACGCGAAATAGCCGAGCTGTTTCGCGATCAGGTAATGCGTTTCCAGCTCGCTCAATGAACCACGCGCCACATGCAGAAAGTGCAGAAACTCTTTCTGTGTGGCGCGCGCTGCACCCTCCGCGATGTTGCTGGGCACCGATATGGCGGCCCGCCGCATCTGGGAGGTCAGGCAGAAGGTCTCTTCGCGAGGAAACGAGGCGCTGATCGCGTAAACCTCACGAACCAGCGTCATGGCAGCTTGCCACACCCGCAGCTCGTGATGCTTGCGCTTCACCACGCCTCACTCCTCACGCCTAACCCCTCACTGCTTGTCGTCCTTCACTTCCGTGAACTCCGCATCGACCACGTTGCCGTCGTCCTGCTTGGCTTCGCCGCCGGCCGGCTGGGCTTCGGCGCCCTGCTGGGCGGCGTACATCTTCTCGGCCAGCTTGTGCGAGGCGGTCATCAGCGCTTCGCTCTTGGCATCGATCGCGGCCTTGTCGTCGCCCTTCACCACGCCCTCGGCGTCGCTCAGGGCCGATTCGATCGCGCTCTTCTCGTCGGCGGTGATCTTGTCGCCGAATTCGGCCAGCGACTTCTTCACCGAGTGGATCAGGCCTTCGAGCTGGTTGCGGGCGCCGACCAGTTCGGTCAGTTTCTTGTCTTCCTCGGCGTTGGCCTCGGCGTCCTTCACCATGCGCTGGATCTCGTCTTCCGACAGGCCCGAGTTCGCCTTGATGGTGATGTTGTTGGCCTTGCCGGTGGCCTTGTCCTTGGCGCTCACGTGCAGGATGCCGTTGGCGTCGATGTTGAACTCGACCTCGATCTGCGGCACGCCGCGGGCGGCGGCCGGGATGCCCTCGAGGTTGAACTGGCCCAGCGACTTGTTGGCCGAGGCTTTCTCGCGCTCGCCCTGCAGCACGTGGATGGTCACCGCGCTCTGGTTGTCGTCGGCGGTCGAGAACACCTGCGAGGCCTTGGTCGGGATCGTGGTGTTCTTGGCGATCAGCTTGGTCATCACGCCGCCCAGCGTCTCGATGCCCAGGCTCAGCGGGCTGACGTCGAGCAGCAGCACGTCCTTGCGGTCGCCCGACAGCACCGAGCCCTGGATCGCGGCGCCGACGGCGACGGCTTCGTCCGGGTTCACGTCGCGGCGCGCTTCCTTGCCGAAGAACTCCTTCACCTTGTCGATGACCTTGGGCATGCGGGTCTGGCCGCCGACCAGGATCACGTCGTCGATGTCGCTGACCTTGATGCCGGCATCCTTGAGCGCGATGCGGCACGGCTCGATCGAACGCTCGATCAGGTCTTCCACCAGGCTCTCGAACTTGGCGCGGCTGATCTTCATCGCCAGGTGCTTCGGACCGGTCGCGTCCATCGTCACGTAGGGCAGGTTGATCTCGGTCTGGGTGGTGCTGGACAGTTCGATCTTGGCCTTCTCGGCCGCTTCCTTGAGCCGCTGCAGCGCCATCACGTCCTTCTTCAGGTCGATGCCCTGCTCCTTCTTGAACTCGGTGACGATGTAGTCGATCAGGCGCTGGTCGAAGTCCTCGCCGCCGAGGAAGGTGTCGCCGTTGGTGGCCAGCACTTCGAACTGCTTGTCGCCGTCGACGTCGGCGATCTCGATGATCGAGATGTCGAAGGTGCCGCCGCCGAGGTCGTACACCGCGATCTTGCTGTCGCCCTTTTCCTTCTTGTCGAGGCCGAAGGCGAGCGCCGCGGCGGTCGGTTCGTTGATGATGCGCTTCACTTCGAGGCCGGCGATGCGGCCGGCGTCCTTGGTGGCCTGGCGCTGGCTGTCGTTGAAGTAGGCCGGCACCGTGATCACGGCCTCGGTCACTTCCTCGCCCAGGTAGTCCTCGGCGGTCTTCTTCATCTTGCGCAGCACTTCGGCGCTGATCTGCGGCGGGGCCATCTTCTTGCCGCGCACTTCGACCCAGGCGTCGCCGTTGTCGGCGCGGGTGATCGAGTAGGGCATCAGGTCGATGTCCTTCTGCACTTCCTTCTCTTCGAACTTGCGGCCGATCAGGCGCTTGACGGCGTACAGCGTGTTGCGCGGGTTGGTGACGGCCTGGCGCTTGGCGGGCGCGCCGACCAGGATCTCGTCGTCGGTGTAGGCGATGATGGACGGCGTGGTGCGCGCGCCTTCCGCGTTCTCGATGACCTTGACGTTGCCGCCTTCGAGCACGGCCACGCAGCTGTTGGTGGTGCCGAGGTCGATACCGATGATCTTTGCCATGTCTGCAATCCTCTTGAGTGTCTGGGTGCCGGACGGGGCCGGCGCGAATCCTGAATAACCTTGCTGCTTAAGTGGGGTTGGGGCGCGCTTTTCAAGCGCTTTACGTGAGGTGTGGGGCGTTAGGTGTGAGGTGTTCGCGAGGCCGCTGCAGCATCAAGTTCACTCCCTTGTCACCCGCGTCCGGCCGTTGCGCGATTCTGGACGCGGGCACCTGCGGGCGATCTAGCGCCGGCGGTCATCCGCGCCCCTCACGCCTTACACCTCACTCCTCACGCGCCTTCGCCACCACCACCATCGCCGGCCGCAGCACGCGCTCGGCGATCGCGTAGCCCTTCTGCATCACGTCGACCACCGTGTTGGGCTCCTGCTCGGCCTCGACCGCGCTCATCGCCTGGTGCTTGTTCGGGTCGAGCTTGTCGCCGGCCTTGGGGTCGATTTCCTTGATCTGGAACTTGTCGAAGGCGCCGGCCAGGTTGCGCAGCGTCATCTCCACGCCCATCTTGATGTTCTCGATCGACGAGTTGTCCTTCAGCGCCATCTCCAGGCAGTCCTTGACCACCAGGAGCTCGCCGGCGAACTTGCCGACCGCGTATTTGTGCGCCGCGGCAACGTCGTCCTGCGCACGGCGGCGCAGATTTTCGGCCTCGGCCTTGCCATACAGCAGCGCGCTCTGCAGCTCGGCCACCTTGGCCTCGAGCGCCTGCACCTGGGCTTCCAGGCTCTCGGCCGCCACCGCTTCCTCGTGTTCGACCGCCGCAGCCGTCGGTTCCACCTCAAATGCTTGATCCTGTTGGTTTTCCTGCTGGGGTTCCTGTTGCATGTCGCATGCCTCCTGAATCGATAAGCCCCAAGATGAGGATGGTTATTCGGATTTCAAGAGGGCCGGGACGCACGCCGTGCTGTGGCCGCGCCGCCACGCCGTTGTTGCGGATTCAACAAATCATACGCTCGTTTGAAATTTTTGCTGCATCGCAACTGAAACTGCTTATAATCGACTACATCACTACAGGAACACCCTAGCTGGCTCCCACCCTCCGCCAGACCCGGGTCCATATCGCCCCAAGCAGCATCCAGCCGGGGCGCAGGCTCGCAGCAACACCCGCGGGCCCCTCCGAGCTACTCCCCATTTGATTCGCGCGCCGCCGGGGCCGCCCGGGGCACGCCGCCCAACGAGGTAGAAGATATGTCGACTCGCGAAGAACGCATCGCCGCCATTCAAAAGGACTGGGACACCAACCCGCGCTGGAAGGGCATCAAGCGCGGCTATACCGCTGCCGACGTCGAGCGCCTGCGCGGCTCCGTCCAGAACGAGCATAGCCTGGCCCGCCGCGGCGCCGAGAAGCTGTGGAACCTGGTCAACAACGAACCCTACATCAACTGCCTCGGCGCCCTGACCGGCGGCCAGGCGATGCAGCAGGTCAAGGCCGGCGTGAAGGCCATCTACCTGTCGGGCTGGCAGGTCGCCGCCGACAACAACGAATACTCGGCCATGTACCCCGACCAGTCGCTGTACCCGGTCGACTCGGTGCCCAAGGTGGTCGAGCGCATCAACAACGCCTTCGCCCGCGCCGACGAGATCCAGCACAGCAAGGGCGTGGAGCGGGGCGACAAGGGCTTCGTCGACTACTACGCGCCGATCGTGGCCGATGCCGAAGCCGGCTTCGGCGGCGTGCTGAACGCCTACGAGCTGATGAAGTCGATGATCCGCGCCGGCGCCGCCGGCGTGCACTGGGAAGACCAGCTCGCCTCGGTCAAGAAGTGCGGCCACATGGGCGGCAAGGTGCTGGTGCCGACCGCCGAAGCCGTGCAGAAGCTGATCGCCGCCCGTCTCGCCGCCGACGTCTACGGCGTGCCGACCCTGGTGATCGCGCGTACCGACGCCGAAGCCGCCGATCTCCTGACCAGCGACTACGACGACAACGACAAGCCCTTCCTGACCGGCGAACGCACCGCCGAAGGCTTCTACAAGACCAAGAAGGGCATCGAGCAGGCGATCAGCCGCGCCGTGGCCTACGCCGAGTACGCCGACCTGGTGTGGTGCGAGACCGGCACGCCCGATCTGGAATTCGCCCGCAAGTTCGCCGAGGCGGTGCACGCCAAGCACCCGGGCAAGCTGCTGGCCTACAACTGCTCGCCGTCGTTCAACTGGAAGAAGAACCTCGACGACGCCACCATCGCCAAGTTCCAGCGCGAGCTCGGCGCGATGGGCTACAAGTATCAGTTCATCACTTTGGCCGGCATCCATTCCATGTGGTACAACATGTTCGACCTCGCCCAGGACTACGTGGCGCGCGGCATGTCGGCCTACGTGGAGCGCGTGCAGGAGCCCGAGTTCGCCGCCCGCGAGCGTGGCTACACCTTCGTCAGCCACCAGCAGGAAGTCGGCACCGGCTACTTCGACGACGTCACCACCGTGATCCAGGGCGGTGCGTCCTCGGTGACCGCGCTGACCGGTTCGACCGAAGAAGAGCAATTTCACTGATCCGGGGTTTGGTTGTGGGGTGATGGGCTGAGTGCGACCGGCAAAGCCGGCCGGGTTTGGCCTGTCGCGGGTGGCAGGATCAGTCCCTGATTCAATCCGACTCCCCCTGCCCTCGCCGCCGCGAGGGAGCCTCGCTGACGCTCGTCAGCGACGCCAAACGCCTTCAGTGTTGCGAATGGACGCCGCCATACTCTTTGAGTGGGCGGCGTTCGTTCATCTGGGTTTGCATTAAAGAATCAATGCGAAGAGTAGTGCCGTGGACCCCGAAGCCGGCCGACTGCGTAGTCGCGTCCGCCTTGTCATCAGTCGTGTCCTTGGCTACTTTGCGCTTCCCACATAGAGGTGCTCCATGACCGAACGCATCCAGCACGGCAGCCTGGCCATCGACCGGGCGCTGTACGAATTCGTCAATACCGAAGCCATCCCGGGCAGCGGCGTCGAGGCCGAGGCTTTCTGGTCGGCCTTCGAGCGCATCGTCGCCGACCTGGCGCCGAAGAACCGCGCGCTGCTGGCCCGCCGCGACGCGCTGCAGGCGCAGATCGACGACTGGCACCGCGCCAACCCGGCCTTCGACGCCGTGGCCTACAAGGCCTTCCTGGTCGAGATCGGCTACCTCGAGGCCGAGGGGCCGGATTTCGAGGTGAGCACCGAGAACGTCGACGCCGAGATCGCCACGCTGGCCGGCCCGCAGCTGGTGGTGCCGGTGAAGAACGCGCGCTACGCGCTCAACGCCGCCAATGCGCGCTGGGGCTCGCTGTACGACGCGCTGTACGGCACCGACGCGATCGCCGAGGACGGCGGCGCCGAGAAGGGCAAGGGCTACAACCCGGTGCGCGGCGCCCGCGTGATCGCCTTCGCGCGCAATTTCCTCGACGCCACCTTCCCGCTGGAGACCAGTTCGCACCAGGCCGCCACCCGCTACGCGGTGGCGGACGGCCGGCTGGCGGTGACGCTCGAGGACGGCCGCACCGTCGGCCTCGCCACGCCCGCGCTGTTCGTCGGCTACCGCGGCGACGCGGCCGCGCCGGCCGGCGTGCTGCTGCGCCACAATGGCCTGCACGTCGAGATCCAGATCGACGCCGACCATCCGATCGGCAAGGACGACGCGGCCCATGTCAAGGACCTGTGCCTCGAGGCCGCTGTCACCACCATCCAGGATTGCGAGGATTCGATCGCCGCGGTCGACGCCGAGGACAAGGTCGAGGTCTACCGCAACTGGCTGGGCCTGATGCTGGGCACGCTGGAGGACACCTTCGACAAGGGCGGCCGCCAGCTCACCCGCCGCATGAACGGCGACCGCACGTTCACCGCGGCCGACGGCGGCGAGCTGCGCCTGCACGGCCGTTCGCTGATGCTGCTGCGCAACGTCGGCCACCTGATGACCAACCCGGCCATCCTGCACGACGGCGACGAGGTGTTCGAAGGCATCATGGACGCCGCCGTCACCGCGCTGATCGCCAAGCACGACATCGACGGCCGCGGCGCGCTGCGCAACAGCCGCACCGGCTCGATGTACATCGTGAAGCCCAAGATGCACGGCCCGGCCGAAGTGGCCTTCGCGGTCGAGCTGTTCGGCCGCGTCGAGGAGGCGCTGGGCCTGGCCCGCAACACGCTGAAGATCGGCGTGATGGACGAGGAGCGCCGCACCTCGGTCAACCTGAAGGAATGCATCCGCGCCGCGCGCGAACGCATCATCTTCATCAACACCGGCTTCATGGACCGCACCGGCGACGAGATCCACACCTCGATGGAAGCCGGCCCGGTGGTGCGTAAGGAGGCGATGAAGGGCACGACCTGGATCGGCGCCTACGAGAACAGCAACGTCGACGTCGGCCTCATGTGCGGGCTCAAGGGCCGCGCCCAGATCGGCAAGGGCATGTGGCCCAAGCCGGACCTGATGGCCGAGATGCTCAAGGCCAAGATCGGCCACCCGAACGCCGGCGCCAACTGCGCCTGGGTGCCGTCGCCGACCGGCGCGGTGCTGCATGCGCTGCACTATCACCAGGTCGACGTGGCGGCACGCCAGGACGAGCTGAAGGCGCGGCCGCGCGCCTCGGTCGACGACATCCTGACCCTGCCGCTGGCGCCGACGACCGACTGGAGCGCCGACGAGATCCGCACCGAGCTGGAGAACAACTGCCAGGGCATCCTCGGCTACGTGGTGCGCTGGGTCGATCAGGGCGTCGGCTGCTCCAAGGTGCCCGACATCCACGACGTCGGCCTGATGGAAGACCGCGCCACGCTGCGCATCTCGAGCCAGCACGTGGCCAACTGGCTGCGCCACGGCATCGTGAGCGCGGCGCAGGTGCGCGAGGTGCTGGAACGGATGGCGGCGGTGGTGGATGCGCAGAACGCCGGCGACCCGAACTACCGGCCGATGGCGCCCGGCTTCGACGGCATCGCCTTCAAGGCGGCCTGCGACCTGGTGTTCGAAGGCACGAAGCAGCCCAACGGCTATACCGAGCCGCTGCTGCACAAGGCGCGGCTGGCGGTGAAGGCGCAGCGGCGCGGCTGATCCTTTCCGCTTGCCGGATATTCGGCCGAAACGAAACGGGCCTGTCCGCGGACAGGCCCGTTCTGCATTCGCAGCCGGGGCCTGCGCACACGCGCAGGAGCGATGCAGGAGCGGCTTCGGCCGAGAATGGCGGCCGTGGACGCTCGGCCATTCGCGGCTGAAGCCGCTCCTACGGTGAGCCTCGTGGTCCCGGCATCGCCGGTGTCGTCGCCGCGGCCGGTGTAGGTCGGACTTCAGTCCGACAGCGATCGGGTTCGAGGCCGCTGTCGGACCGAAGTCCGACCGACCGTTGCGCATCGGCTGCGCTGCCTGCCGGACGCTCCAGACCGCGTCGGCGCACGCCGGCCGCCGCCTCAGATGTCGATCCCGTCGCCGTGCATCCGCTCGTCCACCCATTTCTCGAACGCCTCGGCCGCCATCGGCCGGCCGAAGTAATAGCCCTGGATGTAGTCGCAGCCCATGTCGCGCAGCAGCCGCCATTGCGCCTCGTGCTCGACGCCCTCGGCGGTGACGCCGGCGCCCAGGCCCTTGCCCATGGTGATCATGCTGCGCACCAGCAGTTGCGCCGCCTCGTCGTTGACGCCGTCGATGAACAGCTTGTCCAGCTTGATCTTCTCGACCTTGTAGCGGCGCAGGTAGCTGAAGGTGGCATAGCCGGTGCCGAAGTCGTCGATCGCGATGTCGATCTCGGCCGCCTGCAGTGCCTGCAGGTTGGCGGTGATGACCGGCGACGATTCGAGCGCCAGGCCCTCGGTGACCTCGAACTCGATGCCGCTGCAGCCGACGTCGTGGCGCGCCATCGCGGTGAACAGCCGCAGCGCCAGCGCCGGGTCGGCCAGCTGGCGCGGCGACAGGTTGATGGCCAGCTTGAGTACCACCGGCAATTCGTCGCGCCAGCGCCGCAGCTGCGCCAGCGCGGTGTCGACCACCCAGTCGCCGAGCTCGCCGATCAGCCCGCTTTCTTCGGCGATCGGGATGAATTCGGCCGGCGAGACCGCGCCGAAGGCGGCGTGGGTCCAGCGCAGCAGCACCTCGGCGCCGACCGGCTGGCCGCTGTGGGCGTCGACATAGGGCTGGTAGACCAGCGACAGCCCGCCCTGGCTCAGCGCCTGGCGCAGCGCCTGGGCCAGCGCCAGCCGGCGCTCCGACAGCGCGCGCAGGCGGGCGTCGTACCACACCACCTTGTCCTGGTTGCTGTGCTGGGCGTAGTCGAGCGCCAGGCTCGCTTCCTGCAGCCGCGCCAGGCTGAGCACGCCGGCATTGCAGAACACCGCGCCGATGCGGCATTGCGGCCGGTAGACGCCGCTGTCGAGCTGGCACGGCGCGCCGAGCCGATCCTCCAGGTCGGCCAGCCGGCGCCGGCCCGATTCGGCGTCGCCGGCATGGAACAGCAGGTCGAAACGCTTGCCGCCGCTGCGCGCCGCCAGCTCGTCGTCGCCGAGCGCGGCGGTCAGCCGGCCGGCCAGGATCACCAGCAGCCGGTCGCCGGCCTCGCGGCCGTACAGCAGGTTGATGTCCTCCAGCCCCTCGATGCGCACCACCGCCACCACCACCGCGCCGGTCCAGTCGGTGCGCCGGCTGTCGAGCTCCTGGCTCAGCCGCAGCGCGCTGGAGAGCCCGGTCAGCGGATCGAAGTAGACCTGCCGGTGCAGGCTGTGCTCGACCCCGCGCCGGGTCGAGCTTTCCAG